>JBAUDW010000218.1:0-10978 GCA_049678285.1 Phycisphaerae bacterium | reverse complement strand
GGGACCCGTGCCCCCCATTTGTTAGAGACATGTTCTGTTGAAAACTCCAGCGCGCCGAGGTTCCTATCCCCTCTCCCTTGATGGGAGAGGGGCGGGGGTGAGGGTGAATGCCGCACCACAACCTTATTCCCCCTCACCCTACCCTCTCCCACAAGGGGAGAGGGGAAGAAGAGGCATCCTGCGGCACGGGTGAGAGGAAGCCCCGGCGCGCCGGGGTGTTTCTGTAGCGCGGGGGCCGCCACAGGCGGCCAAGGTTTATCCCCCGCGCTACACCTTTTTTCGTTTGCCGTCGCCGTTCCCCTGTCTCTGCTGTTCTCTGCGTTCTCCGCGTGCTCTGCGTTGAAAACCTCCCGCTCCCCTTCGGGTTCGTCTGAAGGCAACGGCCGCTAAGCCGCCCGCCTTCGCCCTTCGGGGTTCGTTGTGGCAAGCAAGCGGCTCGCGGCTACGCGTTCTGGAGTTTTTCGAGGAGGTCGGGGGCGATGTCGAAGTTGGCGTGGACTTTCTGGACGTCGTCGTGGTCTTCGAGGGATTCCATGAGCCGCAGGACCTTCGGGGCGTTCGCTTCGTCGAGGGCGACGTAGTTCTGAGGCACTTGCCGGACCTCGGCGCTTTCGACGGAGATGCCGGCCTTTTCGAGGGCTTCCCTGATGCGGTCGAGGTTTTCCGGGGCGCAGGTGATTTCGAATGTGCCGTCGTCGGATTCCGTCATGTCGTCGGCGCCGGCGGCGAGGGCGGCGTCCATCGCCTGTTCCTCGTCGGCGCCGGCCGCGGTGAGGATGACGCCTTTCGGGGCGAACATCCAGGCGACGCATCCGGGTCTTCCGAGGGTTCCGCCGCTGTGTTCGAAGATGCGGACGATTTCGCCGACGGTGCGGGTGCGGTTGTCGGTGAGGCACTCGACGAGGACGGCGACGCCGCCGGGCGCGTAGCCTTCGTAGATGACGGCGGCGAAAGGTTTTTCGTCGGCGAGTTCACCGGTGCCTTTTTTGACGGCGCGTTCGATGGAATCCTTGGGCATGTTGGCGGCGCGTGCCTCGTCGATGGCGTATCGGAGGGTGAGGTTCAAGGCGAGGTCGCCGCCGCCGTTGCGGGCGGCGACGGTGATGGCGCGGGCGCACTTGGAGAAGAGTTGGCCTCGTTTGGCGTCGGTGGCGCCTTTCTTGCGTTTGATGCGAGCCCAGTGGGAATGGCCTGACATGGCGGGCTCCTCTAAGGTTCCGTCGGCTCCGGCCCGGGTGCGGGGTGGTCGTTTTCGAGTTGGTCGGCGTCGGCGGTGGGTTCGACGGGCGGGGCGGCGCCCGCGCGGAGGGTATTCATTTTTTCCCGGACGCGCTTGAGGTCGTCGGGCCTCGGGCGTTCGGATTGTGCTTCGAGGATTTTGGCGGCCTTTTGCCAGGCGTCGGCGGCGTCCTCGGTGCGGCTGACGCGCCAGTAGGTGTCGCCGAGGTGGTCCCAGATGACGGGGTCGAGTTCGGGAGCGGCGTCGGCGGCGGCCTGGAGCATTTTGAGTGCGTCCTCGAAACTGCCGCGCTTGTAGAACACCCATCCGAGGCTGTCCATGTAGGCGGCGCTTTTGGGATCGCTTTGGAGTGCGAGGCGGATCATTTTTTCAGCCCGGTCGAGGTTGACGCCGCGGTTCGCCCACATATAGCCGAGGTCGTTGTTGGCGGGGGCGTAGTCGGGTCGGACGTTGAGGATTTTGGCGAGTTCTTTTTCGGCGGCGTCGGGGTCGGCCATTTCGGAATAGAGTCCGGCGAGGAGGTACCGCCAGTCGATGTTTTCGGGCTCGGCGGCGAGCATGGCGCGGACCTCGGCGATGGCGTCGGGGGAACGGCCCTGGGCGGCCAGCGCGTGGGCCAGCAGGAGGCGAATGTCGTGGGCGTCGGGCTGTTCGGCCAGGAGGGTGCGGGCGATTCGCTCGGCGTCGGGGAAGCGTTTCTGGCGGTAGCGGACCTCGGCCAGCAGCGTCCGCGGGGCCGGGCCTTTCGGGTCGAGGGCGAGGGCCTGATTGACGGCCGTCTCGGCCTTGGCGGCGTCGCCTTGGGCGAGGGCCACGGCCGCCAGTTGGCAGAGGGCGCGGACCTCGGTCGGGAAGCGTTCGATGAGGGCGCGGAACTCGGCTTCGGCCTCGTCGAGCCGGCCGAGACGTGCCAGCGCCGCCGCCAGGAAGTAGCGCGTGGGTTTGTCGTCGGGGTCGCCCTGGCGTGCGCGGCGATAGTGTTCGACGGCCTCTTCGGGGCGTCCGAGAGTGTCGAGGATCATGCCCATTTTGCGGTGGAAGATGGGGAGGGCGAGTCCGGCCTGGAGGGCGTCGCGATAGACGGCGAGGGCGTCGTCGAGGCGGTTCTGTTGGATGAGGAGGTCGGCCTTTCGGGAGTAGGCGATGGCGGCGCGGGGTTCGCGGGCGATGGCGTTGGTGTAGAGGTCGATGGCGTCGTCGGCTTTTTTGAGACGTTCCGCCAGCATGCCCAGGAGGACGAACGTGCCGAAAGGTTCCGCTTCCCCGTGGAGAAAGCCCTTGGCTTCCTGATAGACGGCGTCGGGGTCGTCGAGGGCGTCGATGATCTGGGCGCCGCGGACGAGGAGAGCGGATTCGTTTCGTCGTCCGGTCATGGCGGCGGCGAGGGCCTGGAGGGCTTCGAGGGGCCGGCCTTCGCCGAGGCGGAGGTCGGCGAGTTTCAAGGCGGCGGGGACGGCGGCGCCGTCGGCGGAGGCGGCGCCGGCCGACAGTTCGCCGTAGAGGGCGGCGGCCTGGTCCTTTCGGCCGGCCTGTTCGTAGGCGGCGGCGAGTTCGAACGCGAGGGTCCGGTTCTCGGGGCTCGTGCGGCGAAAGGCTTCGAGTTCGGCGACGGCCGCCTCGATCTTGCCCTCGGCGCGGTAGGTCTCGATCAGCCTTTGGTAGCCGTCGGCGCCGTCGGGATGGGTCTCGATGAGGCGGCGGGCCATGGCGCGGGCGGCGGCGAAGTCCTGTTTCTGGAGGAAGGCGCGGCAGAGGAGGCCGAGAAGTTTGGTGTGGTTGGGGCGGTCGGCCAAGGCTTTCTCGAACAGGGCGATGGCGAGGTCGTTATCCCCCCGCAGGAGATAAAGGCGTCCGACGAGTTGTTCGAGTTGGGGGCGTCCCTGGTAGAGGAGATAGATTTCCGGGTAGCGGCGGAAGAAGGTCTGAGGCTCCTGGATTTCTGCGAGCAGGGCGGTGTAGTGCACGAGGGCGGCGTCGAGGTCGCCGGCTTCCTGGCGTGTGCGTGCCAGGTAGTAGCGCGAGAGGATGTGGTAAGGGGAAAGCGCGGGCGCGGCGCGGAGGGAACGGTCGAAGAAGTCGGCGGCCTCGTCGGGGCGGTTGAGGCTCCGGGCGGCCCGGCCCCGAAGGTAGAGGGTGAAGGGGTCGGCGGGGTCGAGGCGGAGGGCCTGGTCGAGGGCGTCGGCGGCGTCGCGGACGTTTCCGGTTTCATAAATCGCGGTGCCGAGGTACTGGCGGATGCGGAGGACCTGCGGCGCCAGGAGCGAGGCCTTCCGGAGTTCGCGGGCCGCCAGCGCGTGCTCGCCTTCTTCCATGAGGATCCGGCCGCGCGTGTAATACCGCAGCGCGTCGCCCAGGGGGTCGGCGCTCGGGGCGACCTCGACGGGTTGGGGCGTGCAGTCGCGCGGCCCGGTGGCGGGGGTGGGCGGAGCGGCGTCGGGCGGCGCCGGCGCGGTCGCGGCGGGGGCCACGCCAGGGGGAATCCCGAGCGCCAGCACCAGCCCGATAAGGATGCTCGTGCGCATAGGCCTTTGCCTCGTCAGCCGCCTCCGGTCCTATCGGATGCGAGGGGCAGGGGCTTCAGTGAATTACCTTGCTGAGCGGGTACACAATGATACCCGTGGCGCCGGCCCTTTTCAACTCGGGGAGGAGGCGGCGTTCCTGGCTGCCGGGGAGGATGACCTCGATGGCCACCCAGTCGGGGTCGGCCAGTTGCGAGACGGTGGGACTCTTTTCCGCGGGCAGGAGGCGAACGATGCGGTCGAGGGCCTTCTTCGGGACGTTCATTTTGAGGCCGACCAGTTCTCTGGCGTTGATCGCCCCCTGCAATAGGAGCGCCAGGTTCTCGATCTTGGCCCGCTTCCAGGGATCCTTCCAGGCGGCCCGGTTGGCGATCAGTTGCGTCGTGCTCGTCATGACGGTCTCCACGATGCGCAGCCGGTTGGCGCGGAGGGACGACCCCGTCTCGGTCACGTCAACGATGGCGTCAATGCCGCGGACTCTGACCTGGTCGGCGTCCAAGCGGTCTTCCTGCTCGTTCCGCAGTTTACCCACCACCTGGTCTATATCCGCCTCGGGATGCGTCAGAAGTTCTTCGACGGCCCGTTCCAGGGCCGGCTTGATCTCGGTGGCGCCCCAGGAGAACTCGACCTGCGCTTTGATGCCGCGCTCCTGGAAGAACCGCTCCGTGACCTTCACGAGTTCGGTGGCGATGCGGCCGCCGTTCAGATCCTCAGGTCTGCGGACGGGGCTATCCTCGGGCACCGCCAGGACCCACCGCACCGGCACCAGATGCGCCTTGGCATACACCAGGTCCTGCACCACATGGACCTTGGAAGCGTTTTCGGCGATCCAGTCCTGGCCCGTGAGTCCGGCGTCCAGTGCCCCGAGTTCGACGTATCGGCTCATCTCCTGGGCCCGGAGCATGACGACCTCGATCTCCGGGTCGTCCGTCCGCGGGAGATAGGACCGGTCGCCGATCGCGACGTCGAATCCCGCGCGGGCCATCAGGTCGAGGGAGGCCTTTTCGAGGCTGCCCTTGGGCAGGCCGAGTTTCAGGACGTTTTCGGTGGTGGCCATGGGAATCCTTTCCGCGGCTTGAAGTGCGGCGTTGGCCGCACGTAGGCCGCTATTTTTTCCGGTGCCGGCCCGGGGCGGCGCGCTTGCGGGCGGCGCGCTTTTTCTTCGGCTGGGGCCTTTTCTTCGCCTGGTCCGGGTGTTTCCGGGCGGTGCGTCTCCTTCTCGGCTCCAATACGGCCGAGGGGCACTTCTTGCTGAGGGGACATTGGCTGCACACCGGCGTCTCGGGGAGGCAGAGGTCCTCGGCGAGGCGCTTGACGAGGTAGTGGGTCTCATAGGCGCGGGTGCTTTTGACGGCCCGCTCGAGGAACGCCTGCATCCGGGTTTCGGACGCGGCTTCGGGGTCCAGGATGCCGAGGCGCCCCAGGACGCGCGCGATGTCGCGATCGACGGGGAAGGTGTGAGCGCCCGTGCAGTCGCGTGCGATGGTGGCGGCCAGGAAGGGGCGGACCTCTTCGAGCGACTCGAAGAACGCGCGCGTCGCGACTTTCCCCATCGCCTCCATGAAGTCCCAGACCATGCTGTTGTGGTGTTTGAAGACCTGGTCCAGCAGCCTCGGGATGACGCGCCCCTTGTGGCCGACGCCGGGAAAATCGGGGCCGAGGGCCTCGCGGATTTCCCGCGGGCGGCTGGCGCGCAGGTCGTTCCAATCCACGAACTGCTCGCGGAGTCGGCGCATGGCCTGTTCGACCTGGGAAGCGGTCGCTTCCTCCGACAGGATCGCGCGGAGGACGTGCTCGACCGGGTGGGTGAGCATCAACTTCGGCGCGTCGCCGTAGCGGCGCTTCAGGTGCAGGCGCGTCCTGTCGAGGCGTCGTGCCTTTTCGGAAAACGTGGTCATGTCATCACCTCATGGGTCCGAGTCGGCGCCGGCGGGGTCGTCGGGATCGGGCGGCTCGATGCCGCGCCGGATGCGGTCGGCGCGGGCGGCCTCGTCTTCGGCGCGGGCCTCGGCGATCAGTCGGCTCATGGAAACGCTCCGCTTGACGGAACTGTCCAGGTGGAACCGCAGCAGGGGGCAGAACTTCATCCGCAGGCCGGCGCTGACGCGCGCCTGGATTCTCCCGTGCGCGTGCTGGACGGCCTCGAGGCACGTCTGCTGCTGCCTCGCATCGCCCAGGGTGGACAGATTGACGTCGGCGAGGCGCAGATCGGCCGAAAGGTTCACCGCGGTGACCGTGACCAGGCCGACGCGGGGGTCGCTCAGTTCCCCGACGAGCGTTTCGGAGACGATCTGGCGGATGATGCTGGCGACGCGCCGGCTTCGTCGGCTGGTTCCCGTTGGTTCGGCCATCCTCGGCACTCCTGCGCATCTTGCCATTCGAGCCGGCGGCGGAAGTTTACGCCTTTCGAGCCGCGACCGGAAGGTCGCGGTCACGTTCCCTGCCGTGGCCCGGGCCACGCCGCGCGGGGCTGACCGGGTGCTTCCGACTCGGATACGATTATATCCGCCGCCGCCCCGTTCGCAACCGCCGAACCGGCGATCTTGGCCCGCCGCCTTGTCCGGCGTAGCCCCGGCGCGCCGGGGCGAAGACGGAAGCCTTGGCGAAGGCGGGTCCGCCATCCCCGCATCGCCTTGCCGCCACCGCCGGGGATTTTTTTCCTTGACATTCCTACCGGGTGAAGTAAGATTTCTTAGGGTACACATAGCGCTCGAGGAGGAGTCCGACATGCGAGTGACCGACAAGGGCCAGGTGACCATCCCCATCCGCATCCGCCGCAAGGCCGGCCTCTTGCCCAACACGGACGTGGAATTCGTCGTCAGCGGCAAGAACGTAATCCTCAGAAAGTCCGCCAAAGGGCGGCGGCGGGGCACGAGACTCATTGCCACGATGCGCGGCCGGGCGACCAAACGCCTGTCCACCGACGAGATTATGGCCCTGACGCGGGGTGAGTGATGGCCGAGATGATGGTCGATTCCAACGTCCTCTTGGACGTGCTGACGGAGGACCCCGCGTGGTTCGAGTGGTCCAGCCGCTCGCTCCAGGAGTGCGCCCAGGACCATATCCTGGTCATCAACCCGATCATCTACGCCGAGGTCTCCATCAGCTTCGACCGCATCGAAGACCTCGATGCGGCCCTGCCCGAACGAATGGTCGAGCGTCGGCCCATCCCCTTGGCGGCGGCGTTCCTGGCGGGCAAGTGTTTTCGGAAATACCGCGAGCGCGGCGGACAGAGGCATTCCACCTTGCCGGACTTCTTCATCGGCGCGCATGCGGCCGTGGAGAAGATGACGCTGCTGACGCGCGACGCCTCGCGCTACAGGACCTATTTCCCCAGGTTGCGGCTGATCTCGCCGGAATAGGGACTATTGAATGGTTATTATCCGGCTTGGACGGAGGTAAGTTCGTGCGGGATGTGACGCGAAACATCTTCTACTGGTTCCGGGGGCCATCGGGTGATGATCAGGTGGCTCGTAGGCAATTGGAGAACAATCTGACGAAGTCCCTGATTACCGTCCTGGAACACTGTGACCGCAAGGCCGTGTTGGCGGCGCTGCTCAGAAAACTGAACCTTCGGCCGTCCGGCGATGTCGCCTTCTCGCTTCAGCGAAGGCCCGTCCTGGCAGGAACGGCGCGAAACCGGGTCGTCCTGGGGGTCACTGGGGGCGAGGCCGAGCTGGCCGAGACGCCGCTCAAGGTCGACGCCGGCCGCCCCGATGCATGGATCTTTGCGGACACGTGGACCATTTTGGTCGAAGGGAAGGTCGGTCCAAGGATCACGAGCGGCCAGATCAAGGCCCACGCGAAGGCCGTCGGCTGGGTCCCTGGAAGCTACAGAACTGTCTGCACTTCCTGGGACGAACTCTACCGCATGCTCAGGCGCGCCAAGGCGGATATCCCCGCCAGGGATCAGGTCAGCCACCTTCTGCTGAGTCATTGGCTCTCATACTTGGAGAATCAGAACATGACCGAGTTCGAGCGCCTGGAGGCCTTTGATTTCGACTTCCCCAACTTACCTGAGGAAGAACGCCGCGCGCTGCTGCCCCAGAGCAAGAAGCGACTGCGCGCCTTTGCCGTTGCGCTCGCGAAGCGCCCGCCTGCCAAGCGCATTGCACACCTCTGCGCTCAATCCCGGCCCGAGCAGTGGAAGTTCGGAGAACCCTCCGCCAAGTCGGGCCGAGGCCTCTGGTTCAACATTGGCGGCGAACCATCGCACCGGTCGTGGCACGCCACGGTCTTCTATCAGCCGCGCGGCCTTGCCGTGACCGTGCTCAACTCGAGGAACCACCTCGCGCGCAGGCTCTGCAAGATGGGGGTGGACGGTTTCCGCCATGTCGTGGAGATGGCTGCCGTAGCGAAGGGCGTTCTCGTGGGGTGCAGGCGAGCCTGGTATCACGACCCGAAGAGCCCCTACAAAGGGCAGCACATCGCGCGGGCCGAGGAGCTGGTACTGGTTGAAGCGCACGCCCTGGACAAGGGCTCGCGAGACGCCTTAGCCTTGATGCTGAAGAACACGATGGAGGGGCTATTGGCAGACAGGCGATGGCGCGCGGAGTTGCATGTGCGGCAAGACGTGCCGTGTGGTCGGCTCCTCCCACTTCCCCTCGGCCAACAGGCGGCCCTCGTGGCAGATGCCGCCGACAACCTGCATCCGATACTCCGGTATCTGCTTGACTCCTGAGCGAGTCCTTGAGAAAAGGTGTCAGGTACTTTTTTGCCGCTTGCGCCGGTGACGAGAAACAGGCAAAAAAGTACCTGGCACCTTTTCTGCCTTACAGAATTTCGGTTTCGTAGTCCACGAGCGAGGCGCCCGGCGTCGCGCGGACCAGGTCGACGACCTTCGCGAGGACCTGGTCGGCGAAGACAGGGTCGTTGGTCGCGAGCGCGATGCCGAGCGTCGCCTGCTGGCGGAGGTCGAGGGAATCGACTTCGCTCACCGAGACGTTGAAGCGATTGCGGATGCGGTCGCGGAGGCTCTTGACGATACGGCGTTTGTCCTTGAGGCTCTGCGCGTCGCGGATCATGATCCGCACTTGGAGAATGCCCACGACCATCGGTCAGGACTGCTCCAGCGTCCGCTGGACCGTGACGGTTTCGAAGGCTTCCAACCGGTCGCCGACCTTGACGTCGTTGTACCCGGCCAAACGGATGCCGCATTCCAGTCCGCTGCGGACTTCGCGGACGTCGTCCTTGACACGTCGGAGCGAATCGATGCCGCCCTCGTGGACCACCAGGCCGTCGCGGATGATGCGCAACCGGGCATTGCGCGCGATCGTGCCGTCGGTCACGCGGCAACCGGCGATGGTGCCGGCGCGGCTGATCTTGAAGATCTCCAGGACCTGGGCCTCGCCCAGACGCCGCTCCTCCTTCTGCGGGGTCAGGAGGCCTTCGAGCGCCTTGCGGATGTCTTCGGTGATGCGGTAGATGATGTTGTAGTGGCGGATGTCCACGCCGCGCTCCTCCGCCAGCGTCCGGGCCCCCGTGTCGGGGACGGCGTTGAAGCCGAGGATGATGGCGTTGGAGGCGTCGGCCAGCAGGACGTCGCTCTCGTTGACGCCGCCCACGCCCGCGTGCAGCACGCGGACCCGCACCTCGGGGTGTTCGATCTTTTCGAGGTTCTCGCGGATGGCCTCGACGGAGCCCTGGACGTCGGCCTTGAGAATGATCGGCAGTTCCTTGACTTCCTCGGCGGTCATCTGCTCGAAGACGGCCTCGAGGGTCCTCGGTTGGCGGGCGGCCACCAGCGTGCTTTCGCGCGAGGCCCGCTCGCGTTCTTCGGCGATCTCTTTCGCCGGGGCGAGGTTCTGGAGGGTGTAGAACCGCTCGCCGGCCTCCGGGGCGGCCGACAGGCCCGCGACGCGGACCGGGACCGTCGGCGAGGCCTCGCGCAGATGGCGTCCGGTTTCGTCCTTCAGGGCGCGTACGCGGCCGTAGGCCGTCCCCGCCAGGACGACGTCGCCCGCGCGGAGCGTCCCGTTCTGCACGAGCAGCGTGGCGACGGGGCCGAGGCCTTCGGTGAGTTCGGCCTCGATGACGGTGCCGATCGCTTCGCTCTGGGGGTTGGCCTTGAGTTCCAGCAGTTCCGCTTCCAGGAGGAGGGACTCGAGGAGCGCGTCGATGTTTTCGCCGGTGACGGCGCTGGTGTTGACGCAGATGGTTTTGCCGCCCCATTCCTCGGCCACCAGTTCGAACTGCGTCAGTTGCTCCTTGACGCGTTGGGGGTTGGCCTGGGGGAGGTCGCACTTGTTGATGGCGACGACGATGGGGACGCCGGCCGCCTTCGCATGATTGATGGCTTCCTCGGTTTGCGGCATGACGCCGTCGTCGCCCGCAATCACCAGCACCACGATGTCGGTCACCTGGGCGCCGCGGGCGCGCATCGCCGTGAACGCCTCGTGGCCGGGCGTGTCGAGGAACGTGACCCAGCGCTCGCCGACGGGGACGCGGTAGGCCCCGATGTGCTGCGTGATGCCGCCCGCCTCGCCTTCGACGACGCGCGTCTTGCGGATGTAGTCCATGAGGCTCGTCTTGCCGTGGTCCACGTGGCCGAGGAACGTGACGACGGGTGGCCTCGGCACGAGGAGCGATTCGTCGTCCTGGCGGGACTCGATCTCGGCGATGACCTCTTCCGGGGCGCGTTCGCGCCGAACGGTGAGTTCTATGTCGAGGCCGGCGGCGATTTCCTGGGCCGTCGCCTCCGGCAGCACGTCGTTCACCGTGGCCAGGACGCCCTGGTCCATCAGCCGGCGGATGATGTCGCTCGCCTTGATCCCCAGCGCCGCCGACAGGTTCCGGACCGTAATCGGCAGTTCCATGTCGGCCTGGCGCGGGCCTTCCGTGGCGGCGGGCCGCAGGGGAGGCGCCGGCCGACGGACCCTCGGCGCGAGCGGTCGGCCGCTCGCACCGACGCGGATGCGTTCGCTGACGATCTGGCCCGTGTCGCCGCCGCGGGTGAAAACCTGGTCGAGGATTTCCTGGTCCTCGCGCTGGCGCTGGCGTTCGTGCCGGCGGAAGGCTTGAGCGCGTCGCCGGCCGGCCGCTTCCTCTTCTTCGGTTTCTTTCCGGGCGCCGCGGCGGTGCCCTTTGACGGGGGCGACGACCTCTTCGACTTCCGCGACCGCCGGGGCCTCGGCGGCCTCGGCCGGTCGGCGCTTCGGTCTCTTGGAAGGACGGACGGGGATCTCGGTTTTCTGGGCCGGCGTCGCGCCGATGCCGACCG
>JBAUDW010000217.1:0-14215 GCA_049678285.1 Phycisphaerae bacterium | reverse complement strand
CGCTATCCCCCCTCTCGGGGTGCGTCCGCTAGGGCAGATCCAGCGAGAGGCTTTTCTCAAATCGCAGGGCGACGCCGACGCCGTTTCCTTCCTCGTGCGGCGCATCGTGACGGATGACCTTCGCGCGGGCGGCAAATTGCTCCAGAAAGAACGTGTTGGCCGTGTCACGCGGGATACCGAGGCGAACACTGACCTCCTGGCCGACGGCCGGCACCCTCTCGGCCACGAAATAGGCCCCGCCGTCGCTCACGTTGATCGCCCGCGCACGGAGCCCATGTCCGTCGGGAAGTTCGAGGCGCAGGCGACAGGGAACGTCGAACCGCTGGTGCTGTCGGCGCTCGGCAGAAACCGCCATGGGCGTGCTCCTTTCCGGGCCGAGGACGTGTTACCCAACGCGAAATACTATAACTCATCCTTATCCTGTATGCAACCGCAATTTCGGGTCACCGGCGCCCGGCGCCGCCATGATGCCGCCCACTTACAGGTACCAGCCGGGGCGAGGCGGGCAAGACTGCCCGCCGCGCGTGAGTCGCCCGGTTCCGGCGAAATCAGACGTCCCAGAAACTCTTGCGATACGGCCGCTTGATGAGCACATCGGCCCTCGGGCATCCGGGGCACTTGAGGTTCTTGGGGTCCCAGGTAACCTTCTGGCCAAGGCGGACAGCCACGTTGGCCAGGTTCATGGCCTCGACGAGCGGGCCGGCGTAGGTAAAGTTGGACTTCGGATAGTCCCACGGTTGTTCGCCGCGGCAGGCGACAATCAGTTCCTCGCGGTGTCCGATGGAGTTGGGGATTCTCTCGATCTTCTGCATGTCGCCGGCCTTGAACTCATCCATCCTGGCCTGCGGGATGAGTCTCGGGCTGTCGCCGTAATCGCCTTCGACGAGGATCTTGCCCTTGTCGCCGATGTACAGGTTGCCTGAGCCGGGCAGTTCCTTCTTCTGCCGCGTGGGGTCGTTCTTGATCTCGTCCGGCACGTCCGGCTTCAGGCCGCCTTCGTACCAGAACGCGGTGAAGGCGGGCCGCTTGACCGGCGAGTCGGCGGCGCTGGGGCCGAATTCCCACTTCACGATCATCTGCCTCGGGAACGTCTCGGTCCCCAAGTCCACCACCCTGATGGGCTCGGCCGACAGCGGGGCCCGCGGGTCCATCGACCACCAGACGTTGTCCCACGTGTGGCAGCCCATGTCGCCGACGGCGCCGCAGCCGTAATCAAACCAGCCGCGCCACTTGAACGGGTGGACCGGGCTCGAGCCGTTGTCCTCGACGAAGTACGGTTTCATCGGGGCGACGCCTATCCAGGCGTCCCAGTTGAGGTTGTCGGGGACCGGGGCCTGCTTGAACGGTCCGAGTTTGCCCTGCGGCCATACGGGCCGGTTGGTCCAGGTATGGATTTCCTTGATGGTGCCGATGGCACCGGCCCGGACCCATTCGACGATGCGGCGGTTGCCCTCGTTGGCGTGGCCCTGGTTGCCCATCTGGGTGGGGACCTTGTGCTTGCGGGTGGCCTCGGCCAGGGTGCGGGCCTCCCAGATAGAGTGGGTCAGCGGCTTCTCGCAGTAGCAGGCCGCGCCGCGGATGATGGCCAAGTAAGCGGCCGGAAAGTGCGTGTGGTCTGGCGTGGCCACCAGGACCAGGTTCAGGTCCTTGTGGTTGTCGTAGAGTTTCCGCCAGTCGGTGTAGGTCTTGGCCTGGGGCTGGTTCTGGGCAAAGGGGGCCATGCGGCTGGAGTCCGCGTCGCAGAGGGCGACAACATTCTCGCCGGATGCCATGCCGTGGCCGGCACCGCCCTGCCCGCCCACGCCGATGAGGGCCGTGTTGAGTTTATTGTTGGCGGCGTAGGCCCGGATGCTGGCGGAGCCGGTGAGGATGACGAGCCCCGCACCGGCGGCGGAGTGTTTCAGGAAGGCCCGACGGCTGACGCGAGTGGACATGGTTCCAATTCCTTTCCCTTGGCTGTACGGTTCGACCAAGTAGACTACCGCAACAGACAAACCCTGTCCACTGGAAAAAGTGTCGCCCAAAAGCGCGGCGTCGCAAGGACGGGGCTTTTTCGCTTGATGGGCGGGCCAGCCAGGCTTATCTTTCTCCTGTTGCCGGGCGGTCGAAACCCGCCCGGAGAGGGCCCAAACGCGAATGAAGACCGTCGGCGTAGCCATCGTGGGATTCGGGACGGTCGGCACAGGGGTCGTTCGGCTCCTGGCGGAAGATGCCGCACGCCTCGAGCAGGCGGCGGGTTGCCGGCTGGCGCTGAGACACGTGTGCGACGTGGACCTGAAGCGGCCCCGAGCCGTCCGCGTGCCCAAGGAACTTCTGACGGACGACCTGGAGCGCGTCCTCGCGGACAAGGAGACCCACGTTGCCGTCGAAACCGTGGGCGGGACAACGGTTGCCGTCGACATCATGAAGCGGCTGCTGGCCGCCGGGAAGGACGTTGTGACGGCCAACAAGGCGGCGCTGGCGGAGCGCGGCGAGGAACTCTTCGACGCGGCCCGGAAAGCGGGGCGATCCATCAGTTTCGAGGCCTCGTGTGCGGCAGGGATTCCGGTGATCCGGGCGATCCGCGACGGCCTGGTGGCGAATCGCATCACCGCCCTCCTCGGCATTCTGAACGGAACGTGCAACTACATCCTGACGGAGATGAGCGCCACCGGCGAGGCGTACGCCCAGGCCCTCGCGGACGCCCAGGCCAAAGGCTATGCCGAGGCGGACCCGACTCTGGACGTGAGCGGCGAGGATGCAAGGCACAAACTGGCGATTCTGGCCGGCCTGGCGTTCGGGGCCCAGGTCCGCTTGGCCGACGTGTACGTCGAAGGCGTCGCGGGGCTCGACCCGTCGGACATCACGTACGGCAAGCAACTGGGGTACGTGCTGAAGTTGCTCGCCATCGGCCGCGTCGTCGCCGGGGCGCTGAGCCTGCGGGTCCATCCGACGTTCGTGCCTGCGGACAGTCCGCTGGCGACTGTGGGCGGGGCGAACAACGCCGTCCTCGTCTCCGGCCACGCCGTCGGCGACACCTTCTACGTCGGCCCCGGAGCCGGACAGATGCCCACCGCGTCCAGCATCGTGGCGGACATCGTGGACGCGGCCCTGGGGCGGGCGCGGACGACCTTCGACCACATCGGCTGGCTGGCGGGCCGGCAGATAGAGCTCGTCGTGCAGCCGATCCAGGACGTCTGGACCCGCTGCTATCTGCGGTTCGACGTGGTGGACGAGCCGGGCGTCCTGGCCGCGATCGCGGGCGTCCTGGGTCGGCACAAGATCAGCATCGCCTCGGTGCTTCAGCACGAGTCGGCGCATCCGGAATCCGTGCCGCTCGTCATCACGACGCACCTGGCGCGCGAGGGGAACGTGACGGCCGCGCTCGCGGAAATCCGCGAGTCACCGGTCGTCGTGGGTCGAAGCGTCCGCATCCGGATGCTCGAAGGCACCGAAGCGCCGCCCCCACGCGGTCGAGGAAAGGCCGGCCGATGAAGTACGCTATCGTAATTCCCGACGGGGCGGCCGACCGGCCCATCGAGGCCCTCGGCGGCCGCACCCCGCTCGAAGTCGCGCGCCTGCCGAATATGGACCGCATCGCGGCGAATGGACGCCTCGGGACCGTCAAGACCGTTCCGCGAGGCCTGTCGCCGGGCAGCGACGTCGCGATCCTCAGCCTCCTCGGGTACGACCCGAGGGAATGCTACACGGGGCGGGCGGGGATCGAGGCGGCGGCCCGCGGGATCGCGCTCGAAGAGGACGACTGGGTCTTCCGATGCAACCTCGTGACCGTCGCGGACGGAGAGATGGTGGACTACTCGGCCGGGCACATCACGACGAAAGAAGCGGCCCTGCTGATTGAGGTCCTGGAGGACCGGCTCGGATCGGACGAGATTCGGTTTTTCCCGGGCGTCGGCTATCGGCACCTCGTCGTCATCAAGGGGACGCGGTTCAAGGTCGAGACCGCGCCGCCGCACGACATCATGGGCTGCGCGATCAAGAAGTATCTGCCGCGAGGGAAAAACGCGAAACAACTCGCGCAATTGATGGAGGCGTCGCGCGAGGTGCTGGCCGAGCATCCGGTCAACAAAGTGCGCCGGGACCTCGGCGAGGCGCCCGCGACGCAAATCTGGCTGTGGGGCCAAGGCCAGCAGGCCGCCTTGCGCTCGTTCCGCGAGCGGTGGGGCCTCCAGGGCGCCGCCATCACCGGCGTGGACCTCGTCCGCGGGATCGCCCTATTGATCGGGTGGGACCTCATCGACGTGGAAGGCGCGACCGGCTATTACGACACGAACTACGCCGGCAAGGGCCAGGCCGCCATCGAGGCCCTCAAGGACCACGACCTGGTGCTGGTGCACGTCGAGGCGCCGGACGAGGCCGGCCACAACGGCGATGCGAGGCAAAAAGTCCGCTCGCTCGAGCAGATCGACACGCACATCGTGGGTCCCCTGCTGGACGCCCTTCCAGGGGCCGGCGAGTTCCGCATCCTCGTCAGCCCCGACCACGAGACGCCGACCGAGTTGCGGACGCACGAGACCCGCCCCGTGCCGTTCGCCATGATGGGCACGGGCCTCAAGCACCTCCGCGGCGAGGCGCTGACGGAGCGCGAGGCGGCCCGCGCGGGCTTCTCCGTGGCCGTCGGGCACGAACTCATGGAGTATTTTCTGAAGAGGTAGCCTCTGCATGGCGATCGTGGTCCAGAAGTTCGGCGGGACGAGCGTGGCAACGGCGGACCTCGTGCGGCGGGCGGCCGGCCGCGCCATCCGCGCAACGCAGGGCGGCCACAGCGTCGTGGTGGCCGTCTCGGCGCGGGGCCAGACGACGGACGAACTGCTGGACCTGGCGTACGAGGTCACGGACCGCCCGAACCCGCGGGAACTCGACCAGTTGGTCTCGACGGGCGAGCAGATCTCCATCGCGCTGGTGGCGATGGCGATCCACGCCGCCGGACACGGGGCCATCAGTTTCACCGGAGGCCAGGTCGGCCTCGTCACCGACGCCGTCCACACCAAGGCCCGCATCCAGCACGTCAACGCCCAGCGGATCCACGACGAGTTCGCCAAGGGCAACATCGTCATCGTCGCGGGGTTCCAGGGGGTGGACGCTAATCAGAACGTGACGACGCTCGGGCGCGGGGGGAGCGACACGACGGCCGTCGCCCTGGCCGCCGTCCTGAAGGCCGACGTCTGCGAGATCTACACCGACGTCGCCGGGGTGTTCACGGCGGACCCGCGCCTGGTGCCGACGGCACGGAAGTTGGACGAAATCACGTATGAAGAAATGCTCGAACTGGCAAGCCTCGGCGCCGGCGTCATTCACAGCCGCGCCGTCGAGTTCGGAAAGAAATACCACATACCCATCCATGTGCGCTCGAGCCTGACGGAAGACCCAGGCACGATGATCGTCGAGGAGGTGAGCCGAATGGAAGCCATTACCGTCCGTGGGGCGGCCCTGGTCCGGGACCTGGCGAAGGTGACGATTCGGGGCGTTCCCGACCAGCCGGGCGTCGCGGCGCGGATTTTCCACGCCATCGCCGCCGCCAACGTCGTCGTGGATGACATCATCCAAAACGTCAGCCGCCAAGGCGCCGCCGACGTCAGTTTCACCGTCACCAAGGACGAACTCGCAACGGCGATGGACACGTCGCGGCGAATCGCCCAGGAACTCGGCGCCGGAGACGTCGTGGCCGACGATAAGGTCTCCAAAGTCAGCGTCGTGGGCATCGGCATGCGAACGCACACCGGCGTCGCGCAGCGCATGTTTAAGGCCCTCGCCGACGCCGGCGTCAACATCCAGACGATCTCCACCAGCGAGATTAAGATCTCGTGTATCATCGACAGCGCGTCGGCCGACGAGGCCCTGCGTGTCGTGCACGATGCGTTCTTGGGCGAAGGCGCTGGCCCGGGTTAGCCGCCCCGCCTGCCACGGCGGGTAAACTTGCGGGGCGCGTGTCGTTCATCCCACCGCCAAGCCCTCCGCGCGCCGCGCCTTGACCGGCGCCTTCGCTTTTGCTTATAATCGCTTCAACGCCGCGACAGGGCGCCGGAGGAATTGCTGCGTGACCAAGGAAGCGACGGACCTGGAGGCGTATCGCCGCGAAATCACCGACCGGGTCCGTCGGCATACCACCGAATCGGCCTGCCGGCTGAACCCGAGCGACAAGGTCGTCGAGGCGCTGATTGACGGGCTCGTCCGGCGAAAGGTAAACTTCGGCGACTATTACTGCCCGTGCCGCGTCGTCCACGGAATCCCTGAGACGGACCTTGCGAACGTGTGCCCGTGCCGGACGCACGAAGAGGAAATCGCCCGGAGCGGCAAGTGCCACTGCGGCTTGTTTGTCGGCGACGCGAAGCCCTGAGCCGCCGGACCCAATACACAGGAACTCGAATCCCGAACGGAGGCAGCCATGGCCGAAAATGCAATCGAACTGACCGACGCGAACTTCGAGACCGAGACGAGCACGGGCGTGTGCTTGGTGGACTTCTGGGCCGAGTGGTGCCCTCCCTGCCGAATGGTCGGCCCGATCGTGGAGGAAATCGTCGCCGACTACGCCGGCAAGGCCAAGATCTGTAAACTCGACACCGACGCCCACCGCCAGACGGCGGGCAAATTCAGCGTCACCGCCATCCCCACGCTCATCATTTTGAAGAACGGCGAGGTCGCCAAACGCTTCACGGGCGTGACGAGCAAGCAGGACCTGAAGAAATCGCTCGACGAAGCGCTCGCGTAGAGCGCCCGCGTGCAGCTGGCGCCTGGGAGCGGAGCCTAACATGCAGCGCGATGAACTGTTGCGGCGTGTCAAATCCGCCCTCGAAGAGGCGTTCCCCGAACGCCTGCGCGGAGTGATTCTCTACGGCTCCGAGGTGCGCGGCGAAGCGGACCCCGACAGCGACATCGACCTGCTTGTGCTCTTGGAGTCCCAGGAAAGTTATTGGGACGACATGGGGCGGTGCATCGACGCGGTGTACCCCCTCATCCTTGAGAACGACGGCCGCCCCATCCACGCCAAACCCATACCCGTGGAGGAATACGAAGCCCAAGAATACGCTTTGTATCGGAACGTTAAGCGCGAAGGTATCGCACTATGAACGTAGAGGCGCGTGACCTGTGGGACCGCGCAACGCTTGCCTTGCGTCTTGCCAAACACGATCTGCCGATGAGTGCGGATGGTGCGGCGTCATGGGCGTACTATGCCGCGTTCTATGCGGTGTCAGCCCTGTTTGCCATGGAAGGCCGATCCTTCAGCAAACACAGCCAAATCGAGGCGGCCGTCCATCGCGACCTCGTGAAAGGGGAACGCTGGCCGTCTCGCCTCGGCAGCGCCTACAGTCAGTTAAACGACCTGAGGGACGTCGGCCATTACGGAGGCAGCAAACACATAACCCCCACCGAAGCCGAAAACGGCATCGGGATGGCCGAGGAGATTTTATACGCCGTCGCCCAAGCCCACCCCGACGCCTTCACGGGCCTCCCGCCAAAGTAAGACGTGTGGCGAACAAGGCGCCGGGCAAGCCTTGGACTTTGGACCTTGGACTTTGGACCTTGGACTTTGGACCGTCTTTACGCCCCTTCGCCGTCGGTGGGGACGGCGCAGGTTTCGACTTTCCATCGGCGGGGTTCAGGACTGCCGCGGCGACCGCGGCACACGGCCGCTGGCTTTCACTCGTCCATCATTTGACGGTGATGGTGATTCGGTTGCTGGCGCCATCGAGAAAGCCCGAGTGTCGCCTGGTGAAGAGCAGTTGGACTTCATACCTGCCTGCCGGGAGGTCAAAGCACTTGGCCATGTCGAGGGTATAGGGTTGCAACTCTTGCTTGGCCTTCAAGATCGTACCAAGCCCGTCTACCCTGGCGTAATGGCCCTTGAACTTGATGAAGTCTCCACGCTCTGTCTGGCATATGATGAACATCCCGGAACCGATCACCGGCATCTTCGTCTCGGCGTCTTCACTGGTACCGTAAGTAATGTTGTTTGGTAGTCTAATATCGTTTGTTGTGGTGTTGGCAATCGTGAAGCGAAGCGGGATGGGCCCTCCGACCTTCTGCAGGCCTTCGGGCACGGATATCTTGAGCAGCAGGCCCCGATCACCACACGTTGGGGATGGTGCCGACTCCTCCGCAACTGCAGCGGTCAAGACTGTGGCGATGAGCGGACAAACGGCGATCAGGTACCACTTCATGTTCTTGCTCCTTTAATTGTTCTTTATAATGTCAGAAGGAGTAGTGGCCTCCTGCCCTCCAACTGTCAGCCTTGCCGGAAGGGAGTGAATAGACTACCCCCTTAGACGTGCCGCACCGCCTCTGGTTCGCAGAAAACCTACGTCGAATCGGGGACCAGACAGTCACTGATGTGCCACTGTTCCCTGCTCGTCGCTCACGCCGGTAACGCGCGATGTTCTTCCTGATCGATGATCTGGGCGGCGAACTCCAAGGCCGCTCGCACGTCCTCCGCCGTGACGCCGTACTCCTTCTGGATCTGCTCAAAAGTCATCCCGCCGGCCAGCCCGCCGACAATCCGCGCCGCCGGGACCCGTGTACCCCGTATGACCGGTTTGCCGTGCTGAATTCGAGGGTCGATGACAATTCGTTCATTCATGGCCTGAACCTCGTCCACACCACCGATTTACCTTAACGCACCCAATCATATCCGCCAACCGCCCGGATAGCAACGATTCCGTTCGCCGGGCGAACCTTGAACTCGGACCTCCCGTTTTTCGACTTCCGACCTTGGACTGTTTTACACCCCTTCACCATCGGTCGGGACGGCGCAGGCCTCCACGTCCCACTTTCGCGGCGAGGGCGAGCGGATGTAGGCGTCGATGTCGCGCGCGGCGGCCTGGCCGGCGCCCATCGCGCTGATGACCGTGGCCGCACCCGTCACGATGTCGCCGCCGGCCCAGACTCTATTCTTGGTTGTCCGGCCGGTCTTTTCGTCCGCGACGATCGTCCCCCACTTGCTGGTCTTCATGTCGGGCGTCGTTGAAGGCACGATCGGATTCGGCCGGTTGCCGATGGCGACGATGACGCTGTCCACCTCAAACGTGCATTCACTGCCGGGAATGGGGAGAGGCCGGCGCCGGCCGGAGTCGTCGGGCTCGCCGAGTGTCATCCGCAGGCACTCGATGGCGCGGACCCAGCCTCGCTCGTCGCCCAGGATGCGCGTGGGGTTCGTCAGGAGTTCCAGTCGGACGCCTTCCTCTTCGGCATGGTGGACCTCGGCGGCGCGGGCGGGCATCTCGGTCCGGCTTCGTCGGTAAAGGACCGTCACCTCGTCGGCCCCGAGGCGAAGGGCGCTGCGCGCCGAGTCCATGGCGACGTTGCCGCCGCCGATGACGGCGACGCGCCGGGACTCCAGGATGGGCGTGTCGGCATGCTCGCGGTCGTAGGCCCGCATGAGGTTCGTGCGCGTGAGGTACTCATTCGCGCTATAGACGCCGAGCAGTTCCTCGCCCGGGACGCCCAGGAACATGGGGGCCCCTGCCCCGACGCCGATGAAGACCGCGTCGTATTCCCCGAGGAGTTCGTCGACGGTGTCGAGTTTGCCGACGACGTCGTTCGTGACAAGTTTCATCCCCCGCGCCCCAAGCCGCTGGACTTCCTCCCGGACGATGGATTTCGGGAGCCGAAACTCCGGGATGCCGTACACCAGCACGCCGCCCGGCTTGTGGAAGGCCTCGAAGACGGTGGCCTCGTGTCCGCGGCCGACGAGTTCGCCGGCGCACGTGAGGCCGGCGGGCCCTGAGCCGACCACCGCCACCTTGAAGCCGGATGGTTTCGGCTTGGGCGGAAGGGGGAAGACGCCCTGCTCGCGTTTCCAGTCGGCCGCAAAACGCTCCAGGTTCCCGATTGCTATCGGGTCGCCCTTCTTGCCGAGCACGCAGGTGAGTTCGCACTGGGTCTCTTGGGGACAGACGCGGCCGCAGATGGCCGGCAGGGCGTTCATGAGGAGGATACGGTCGGCGGCCTCCTCGAACTTGCCCTCGGCAATGAGACGAACGAACCCGGGAATGTCGATGCCGACCGGGCATCCTTCGATGCACTCGGGCTTTTTACAGAGGAGGCACCTCCTCGCCTCGCGCCGCGCCTCGTCAGCCGTGTACCCGTAGGGGACCTCGTTCCAATCGTCCCGGCGGTCTTCCGCCTGGCGCTCGGCCATCGGCACGCGTTTGAAGCGGTCTTTCGGAGGCGATCCCTCAGCCATTGGCGCCGGCACCCTTGTCGCACGGACCGTCCAGACCGATCTTGCACGCTTCGTGGTCGTGGCGTTCGCGGTCGCGGTAGGTCGTCAGCCGCTTGGCCAGCGTCTCGAAGTCCACCCGGTGGCCGTCGAACTCCGGACCGTCCACGCAGGCGAACTTCACCTTCCCGCCCACGATGACTCGGCACCCGCCGCACATCCCCGTCCCGTCCACCATGATGGGATTGAGGCTGACGACGGTCGGAACTCCCGCCCCGCGCGTCACGTCGCAGACGGCCTTCATCATCGGGACCGGCCCGATGGCCCAGGCCCGGTCGAATCCCGGCGCGCCGGGACCGGCACCGAGCAAGTCCTTCAAGGCGTCCGTGACGAAGCCTTTTCGGCCGTAGGTGCCGTCGTCCGTCGTGACAACGACGGCGTCGCTGATGGCCCGGAATTCGTTCTCGAGAATGACCAGGTTTTTCGACCGGCCGCCCAGGATACTGGTGACGGCGTTGCCTGCCGCCTTCAGCGCCTTGGCCACCGGGTAAAGAGGCGCAGCCCCGATGCCGCCGCCCACGCAGAGCACCCGGCCGAATCGCTTAATCTCCGTCGGGACGCCGAGGGGGCCGACGACATCGAGGATCTCGTCACCCGGCTCCATGTGGGCCAGAAGCGTTGTCGACTTGCCGACGACCTGGAAAATGAGCGTGATACTTCCCGCCTCCGGGTCCGCGTCCGCGATCGTCAGGGGAATTCGCTCGCCGTCCTCCGATGCGCGGACGATGACGAACTGGCCCGGCCTGGCCTTGCGCGCCAGTTTCGGGTAGACTAACTCCATGCGAAAAACGTCAGGCCCAAGTCGTCGCTTTTCGAGTACCTCGTTCACGAATCCCTCAGCGCAAAAGAGTTCCGGATTTTAGGCCATCGGGGGCTCCCCGTCAACAATGAACGGCCCGCTGGGTGCGGCCGCGGATTGTGGCAATGGCTGTTAGGCCCATTCATGGGCCTTCGCCCCGCGTTAGTCGCCGCGGCGACCATTTTATGGCGGGGTGACCGGCCGCCGCCTTCCTTTTCCTTTTCTTTTCCCTCTCCGCCCCGCTGAAAGCGGGGCGGAGAGGGAAAAGAAAAAACATCAGGTTATCTTGGCGCGCTTGCGAACCGGGGCTAAAAGCCCCGGTCTACACGCCGCTTGCGCGGCGGGAAGGCGGCTGAAGCCGCCTCATAAAGACCCGGCGCCAACACCATGCCACAAAAAACGGCCACACCCCGCCGCTCGCGGTTAGCCAGCGCCTCTTTTTCGGCCCGCCTGAAATCCCTGCGCCTCTTCGGCCGACCTGAGAGCCTTTTGCTTGCAAGCCCCGATGCGGCAATGGGTTGCCTAGAAAGGGGCGATTTGCTTCCACACATACGGAAATTCTGCTTGCATGTCCGCCCAAACAGTATATGCAAGGGGGGCTTTCGTGCCGTGCCGTAAGGCAGCGCACGGCTGTGTCAGACTTGGGGGCATAGAGTAGGACAAGGAGAACGAACATGTCGGAGCAGTTTGTGGAACACATTATGGAGGTGGTGACCGCCCGGAACCCCGGGGAGGAAGAGTTCCACCAGGCGGTGCGTGAGGTGGCGGAATCGGTGGCTCCCGTGATCGACAAACGTCCGGAACTGGCACGCGCGAAGGTTTTTGAGCGCATCATCGAGCCCGAGCGCCAGATTATCTTTCGTGTCCCGTGGGTCGACGACAAGGGCGAGGTGCACGTCAACCGCGGCTTCCGCGTCGAGTTTTCGAGCGCCATCGGGCCGTACAAGGGCGGCTTGCGGTTTCACCCCTCGGTGTACCTGGGCATCATCAAGTTCCTGGGATTCGAGCAGATCTTCAAGAACGCCCTGACGACGACGCCGATCGGGGGCGGCAAAGGCGGCAGCGACTTCGACCCGAAAGGCAAGAGCGACAACGAGGTCATGCGCTTTTGCCAAGCCTTCATGAGCGAACTTTGGCGCCACATCGGCCCGGACACTGACGTGCCGGCGGGCGACATCGGCGTCGGCGGACGCGAGATCGGGTTCCTCTACGGCCAGTACAAGAAACTGACGAACACCTTCACGGGCGTCCTGACGGGCAAAGGCCTCGCGTACGGGGGCTCGCGCGCGCGGACCGAGGCGACCGGCTATGGTCTGGTGTACTTCGTCACCCGCATGCTCCAGGCCCGCGGCAAGGACTGGAAAGGCCTGCGCGTCGTTATCTCCGGTTCGGGCAACGTGGCCATCTACGCCTGCCAGAAGGCGCAGCAACTGGGAGCCCAGGTCATCGCCATGTCCGACGCCAACGGCTACATCGTGGATGAGAAAGGCATCAACCTGGAGACGGTTCACCGGATCAAGGAGGTCGAGCGAGGCCGCATCCGCGAGTACGCGGCCGAGCACAAGTCGGCCGAGTACCACGAGGGCTGGCAGGGCATCTGGTCCGTGCCGTGCGACGTCGCGCTGCCGTCGGCCACGCAGAACGAGATTGACACGGCCGCGGCGGAGAAACTGGTGAAGCACAAGTGCCTTGCGGTCGGCGAAGGCGCGAACATGCCCTCGACGCCCAACGCCATTAAGATCTTCCTGGACAACGGCGTGGCGTTCGGTCCGGCGAAGGCGGCGAACGCAGGCGGCGTGGCGACGAGTGCCCTGGAGATGTGCCAGAACTCGATGCGCCTGAACTGGACGTTCGACGAGGTGGACAAGCGCCTACACATGATCATGGACAACATCTACGACCAGTGCGTGAAGGCGGCCGAGGCGTACGGCATGAAGGGGAACCTCGTGGCGGGCGCCAACATCGCCGGGTTCCTCAAGGTCGCCGACGCCATGACGGCCCAGGGCATCGTCTGAGAGGCTGCTAGCGGGCGGCGCGCCTCCGCCATCCCCCCGGCGGGGCGCGCCTGCCCTTCCTGAGGCGAAAGGCGGAACCGTGCCACCAGCAACCCGTGCGGAGAACTCCATCGACAACCGCCGGAAGGTGGCGGCCATCCTGCGCACGCTGGACGACGCGGGCCGACCCCTCGGCTCGACGAAGATCGCGCGGGCGCTTCGGACCGTCGGCATCGATCTGAAGCAACGTATGGTCCGCAATTATCTCGAGGCGGCCGATGCCGCCGACCTCACGGTCAACCTGGGGCGCCGCGGCAGACAGATTACGACTCGCGGCCGGCAGGAACTGGCCAAGGCGGTCGCGTTCGACAAACTTGGGACCATCGATGCCCGGGCGGACGAACTCGCGTACCAGATGACGCTCGACCTCGGCCGACGCAAGGGGACGGTCATCCTGAACGTCTCGACCGTGCCGCTGACGCGCCTCCGGGACGCCAAGGAGATCGTCGCGCGTGTCGTCCGGGCGGGGCTCGGAATGGGCCGCTTCGGCCTCGTGTCGGAAACCGGGGCCGAACTGGCCAGTGACCACATCGCGCCGAATGAGGCCGCGATCGGAACCGTGTGCAGTATCACGCTGAACGGCCTTTTGCGCGCCGTCGGCGTGCCGGTCGTTTCAAGGTTTGGCGGCCTTTTGGAGATTCGCGGCGGGGAACCCTTCCGTTTCGCCCACCTCATCCACTACAACGGGACGACGCTGGACCCGGTCGAAATCTTCATCAAGGCACAAATGACGAGCGTGCTGGACGTTGCGGAGAAAGGCTCAGGCCTCCTCGGGGCGAGTTTCCGCGAGGTTCCGGCGGCGGCCCTGCCCCGCGTTGAAAAGGTCGTCGCGCAGATGGACCGCGAGGGGCTTGGAGGTCTCGTCGTTCTCGGACAACCAAGCCGGCCGCTCCTCGACATCCCCGTGGGTCCCGGCCGCGCGGGCCTCGTGGTGGCGGCGGGGTTGAATCCGCTGGCGGCGGTCGAGGAGTCAGGCATCGCGACGTGGAACCGGGCGCTGGCCCGGCTGTACGAGTTCGGGAGCCTCGTGTCGCTCGTCTAGCGCTACTTTGTCAACTCCGCGCCCCCGAGAGAAGGGATAGCGCGGTCGCCCTTAGTCTTGGCGACCGCGCGGTGGCCAAGAATGGCCACCGCGCCTCCGCTTAC
>JBAUDW010000216.1:0-9199 GCA_049678285.1 Phycisphaerae bacterium | reverse complement strand
ACGTTCCTCGGTCGCGGTCGGCGCCGCAGCGACCGGCGCGGAAACGGCGACCGGCGGCGGCAGCGGCGCTTCCGCCGCGATTTCCTCCTGCGGCAGCTGTTCTTCCTCCCCTTCCGCCCCGGAAACGGTTCCTGACACCGTTTTCCGCTCCGGAAACGGTTCCTGACACCGTTTCTTCGCACCGTAAACGGCACCCCCGGTGTGTTCACCGGGGGCTAAATAACCGCAAGGCTTGTCGCCGAGGATGAGCGCGACGGCATCTTCGAAATCCTCGGCCTCGGCGGTCGGCGGCGGGACGTCGGCCGGCCGGGGCGCATCGTGGCTCGGCGCCGCGGGCAGTTTGATGGTCCTGAGGCTCGCGGCCTGGCCCGCCTGGACATCGCGCCACGTATCGCCGATGATCCACGACGCCCCCAGGTCAATGTCGAGATCCTCGACAGCCTGGAGAATGAGGCCCGGCTTGGGTTTGCGACAGTCGCATTCAATCGCCAGGTCGGGGCGGGCGGCCTCGGAGCGGTCGGGATGGTGCGGGCAGGCGTAGTAGGCGTCCACGGCCGCCCCGAGGAGGTCGAGTTGCTCGTCGAGCGCCTCATGGAACCGGTCGAGATCTTCTTCCGTCATCAGGCCGCGCGCGATGCCCGACTGGTTCGTAACGACGATCCGTTTGAAGCCAGCCTCGGCAAGTCGCTCCAGCCCCCGGGCGACGCCGCCCAGGATGCGGATCTGCTGAGGCCGCGTCGGATAACCGATCTCTTCAATCAACGTGCCGTCGCGATCGAGAAACACAGCGGGTTGGCCCACAGGCTACTCCCTCTTGTCCTGCTCGTTGTCCTTGGGTTCCTCGCGCGCGAAGAGGGCCTGTTCCACCAGGCCGCAGAGGATGTGCAGCACGAGGAGATGGCCTTCCTGGATGAGGGGACTCGACTCGGCCGGGACGGCGAGGCACTCGTCGCAAAGTTCCACGAGTTTCCCCCCGCCGGCGCCCGTGAGGCCAATGGTCTTGGCTCCTCGCTTCCGCGCGAGGCTGGCGGCTTTCAGGACGTTGACGCTCTCGCCGCTGGTCGAAATCGCCACGAGCACGTCGCCTTCCCTGACGAGCGCCTCGACCTGGCGTTCGAAGACCTGCTCGAAGTCGTAATCGTTCGCCACGGCCGTCAGGACGCTCGTGTCCGTCGTGAGGGCGACGCATGGGAGGGCGGGGCGGTCCACCAGGAATCGCCCGACGAGTTCGCCCGCGAGGTGCTGGGCCTGTGCCGCGCTGCCGCCGTCGCCGCAGACGTAGATCGTGCGGCCGGCGCGAAGGGCGGCCACGAGAACATCCGCGGCCCGCGCGATCGGCTCAACCAGCGTCTCGGCCATGTCGCTGCACAAGCGGATCGACAGTTGGATGCGGTCCGGAATGGCTTGTGTCACACCGTTCTCCCTTCATCGGACAAGGGCTCAGGCGGGGCCCTTGTCGTGCGAGCGGCGGATGCGCCTCATGAGTTCCGTGGTGCTGAGTCCCTCGAGGAGCGGCGCGAGCACCACCCGCCCGCCGCTCGATTCCACGCTCCGGCGCCCGACGACGCCCTTCGCGCGCCAATCCTCGCCCTTGACCAGAACGTCGGGTCGGACCGTGCGGATGATCCGCTCCGGCGTCTCCTCGTCAAACAGAACGATATAATCGACCGCCTCCAGGGCCGCGAGGACCTTGACGCGCTCCTTCTCGGAGCAGATGGGGCGTCCGGCCCCCTTGATGGCCCGGACGCTGAGGTCCGAGTTCAGACCGACGACGAGCACATCGCCCCGGGCGCCCGCGAACTCGAAGAACGCCACGTGGCCGGCGTGCACGAGGTCGAAGCACCCGTTCGTAAAGACGACCGTCTCGCCCTGGGCGCGGTGGCGGTTGAGGTCCACCAGAAGATTCTCCAGGCTGCGGAGTTTGTCGCCTGCCCGGCGCGCCTCGCCCAAGAGGTCGCCGACGATCTCCTCGCGAGAAACCGTCTGCACGCCGAACTTCTCGACCTCCAGGCCGCCTGCGACGTTTCCGAGCCGCACCGCATCCGGCAACGACCCGCCGGCCGCCACGATGAGCGCGACGACGGAAATGACCATGTCGCCCGCGCCGGCATTGTCGTAAACCCGCCGCGGCCGCGTCGGAACCATCTGGCCCTTGCGGCCCTTGAGGGCCAGATAGGCCCCGTCCTTATCAAGCGTCACGATGATGGCATCCAGCCGAAGGTTCTTGAGCAATCGCCCTGCCGCTCGGCGAAGGGCCTCCGGACGTGCGACCGACTGGCCCGACGCCATCTCCGTTTCCAGGCGGTTGGGCGTCAACAGCGTCGCGCCGCGGTATTTCGCATAGTCCCGGTCCTTGATGGGGTCAACGAGGACAGGCACCCGTCGCCGGCGGGCGGCGCGGATGATGGCCTGCGTGAGGCGCGGCGTCAGGACGCCTTTGTTGTAGTCGCCCAAGAGGACGGCCTGAAAGCGGCCCAAGCCTTTGCGGATTCCCGCCAGGAGACGGTCTTCCGCCTCGGCCGGAATCGGCGCCACCTGTTCCTCGTCCACGCGCAGGACCTGCTGCGGGATGCGGTGCTGGGCGCGGCCGACAAAGCGCGTCTTGACCGTCGTGGGCCGACCCGCAAGCCGGACGACCCCCGAGGTTCTCGCGCCGGCCGCCTTGAGGCCGTCCATGACCTGTCGGCCGACATCGTCGCGCCCGACGACGCTGAACACGGAGACGTCGGCCCCGAGGGCGCGGAGGTTGTTGACGACGGATCCCGCGCCGCCGAGGCGGCACTCCTGGCTCACCACGCGGAGCACCTGGATGGGGGCCTCCGGGCTGATGCGTTCGGCATCGCCGAATACGTAGCGGTCCAGCATGAGGTCGCCGACCACGCCGAGGCGCGGGCGACCGAGGCGGTTAACAAGGTCGATCAGGTGGCGATACACGCGTCCCTCCCGTTAGTTCTACAAGGCGATCTCAACGCAGAGATCGCAGAGCCCGCAGAGGGAGGATGGAGTAACAACGGCAAGGCAATTTTTGCCAACGGCTCACAAAGCATGTTGTTTGCCGTTCCCCTATCTTTGCAGTTCTCTGCGTTCTCGGCGCTCTCTGCGTTGAAGAACACAGCATAGTAATCCTACCGGGATTCAAGTTCCATGAGGATCCGGTGCCGCAGCAACGGGATCAGAAACTCGTGCTGGCCCGTGAGCGAGATGCCGCGATCCGTCGGCCGCGCGAGCACGTTCTGCCGCGGCCGGTAATGCTGAATCTGGTCCAGGTTGGCGGTCACCATGTTCTCGAGTTTAGCGCCGAGGTTCGTCGCCACGGTGTACGCTTTCATGAAGACCTCGGGGAGGATAACGGCCGATCCGACGTTTATCCAGACGCCGTCGGCCATGTCGGCGACGGCGGCGCAGAGTTTACGGAAATCGAGCATCGACGCCTCGCCGATCGCCGCCCCGTCGGCCTCGGGATGCATGTGCCAGGTGTCCGTTCCGATCGCCACGTGGACCGTGGCGAGGCAATCGAGGCGGCTCGCGGCCGCCAGTACGCTCTTGGCGGCATGCGGAAATTCGGTTGCCGCCTCGTTCACCAGGTCGCCGATGGCCTGGCCCAGTCCGCGGTGCCGGCCCAGACGCGCCGCGTCATTCAGGTAGCCCGGTGTTTCCTCGACCATGCCGAAGCGCCCGTCGCGCATCGTGGCCGCCGGATCCTCGCTCGTCTCGCCGTGGAAAGCCAGTTCGAGGTCGTGGATGGCCCCGGCCCCGTGCGTCGCCACGACCGTCACGACGCCGCGCTCCATCAGATCAATGAGCACCGGCCCCAGGCCACATTTCACGACGTGCCCGCCGAACGCGATCGCCACCGGGGCGTCCTTGCGGACGGCGTCGGCGACGGCCCGCGCCAGGTCGGCCAATCCTTTCGTGGCGGGCGTGGCGGGTAGCGATTCGAAGAACTCGCCCAGGGTCGCCTCCGGCCCTGCCGGCGCCGCCAGGTCCTCCAGGGAGACCTTGTGTCGGCGCTCGGCGATGGGGAAAAACTTCAGGCTCGCCAAGTCGATCGGCTGGTAAATCTTGCGCCGGCGCATCCGCATCTCCTCCATGACGGACTAGTCCGCCCGATGCCCCGGCTTGCCGTCTCGCCACGTCGAGTCGCCTGTGGCGACCGGGCAACCGGGCAGCAAGGAGCGGATTTCACGTCGCAACCGTTCGTCGCCCTCGACCATCGCCATGCGGATCTCGAGGGCGGCGATCTCAACGGCCGGCTGCTTCCGTCGGTCGGCAAGCAGCGGCTCCCATTTTACATAATCCTTGACCGTTGTCACCAGCCTCTTGAGCCCCGCGGACCGTGCCGCCGACAGCAGCCGGTCCACGTCCGCCGCCGAATAGGCGTGATGATCCGGAAAAACGTCCCACTTTTCGACCCGCGCGCCCAGCCGCTGAAGCGATCGGCGAAACGCCTCCGGGTTCCCGATGCCGCACGCCGCCGCCACCGTCTCACCGCGGAGCGATTCCGGCGCTTCGCGCGATCCGTCCGCACGCACCAGGGCGCTCGGCTGGTGGTGCGCGACGAGGATCGGCACGCCGGCCCGAACCAGCCCATGCAAGCGGCCCTTCAGCGCGTCAATCTCCTGGGGCCCGACGAGTTCCGCGCGCGTGATCACCACCAGGTCCGCCCGCCGGAGGGCCGACGGCGGTTCCCGCAAGAGGCCCCTCGGCAGGACGTGCCCATGGCCGAACGGCTGAAGCGCGTCCACCAGGACGATATCCAGGTCGCGAGCGAGGCGCCGGTGCTGGAACCCGTCGTCCAGGATCGCCAAGTCGCACGGGTGCCGCCACATCCAGTCGTGGATCGCCTGCCAGCGGTCGCGGTTCTGGACGCACGGGACACCAGGGCAGAGGCGTGTCAGTTCCATCGCCTCCTCGTTCGGCGCGCCGGACGCGGCGCCGTACCCACGGCTGACGATGACGGGCCGCCCGCCCATCTCCGTCACGATGCGTGCCAGAAGGGCCGCCATCGGCGTCTTGCCCGTGCCTCCGAGTGTCAGGTTCCCGACGCTCACAACGGGTCGGGCGACGCGGCGGTCGGCACCGGGCAGGCGATAGCGGAGACGCGCGAGGGCAAGGCCGGCGCGATAGAGACCGGCGAGCAGCCAGAGCCCGAAGCGCGCAATCGCCGCCGACAGGCCCACCGCGCGCCCCGAGACGAGGTCCAGCCAGGCCCGCTCGCCACTCGGGCGTCCGGTCGGAGCCACCGCAGCGCGGTTCGCTTGGTCAGACAAGGTCGGCCTCCCCCGAACGGTGTCATCACCCCCGGAGGCGTGCGATGATGGCCTCGGCCATCTCGCGCGTTCCGACGGCGGTCGGATCCTCGCGGCTGGGCTTCATGTCGTAGGTGACGTGTTTGCCTTCGGCGATCACTTCGGCGGCGGCTTGTTCGAGACGGTCGGCGGCCTCGATTTCGCCGAGGTGCCGAAGCATCAGAACGCCCGACAGAATCATCGCCGTCGGATTGACTTTGTTGAGGCCCTTGTATTTCGGCGCGGAGCCGTGGGTCGCCTCGAAAATGGCGCCGTCCTCGCCGATGTTCGCGCCCGGCGCCACGCCGAGACCCCCGACGAGCCCCGCAGCGAGGTCGCTCAGGATGTCGCCGTAGAGGTTCGGCAGCACAAGGACGTCGTACAGTTCGGGCTTCTGTACAAGTTGCATGCACATATTATCGACAATGCGGTCTTCAAACTCGACGTCGGGATATTGCTTCGCCACGTCGCGCGCCACTTCCAGCCAGAGGCCGTCCGTGTGTTTCATGATGTTCGCCTTGTGGACGGTCGTGACTTTCTTCCGGCCGTACTGGCGCGCGTAGCGGAAGGCGAAGTGGTGGATCCGCTCGGTCGCCTCGACGCTGATGGGCTTGATACTGAGACCCGTCGTCCGGTCGCTCGTGCGGATCGTCTTGTCGTCGCTCAGGCGGTTGATCATCGCCACCAGTTCCCGGGTGGCGTTCGTCCCCCTCGCAAACTCCACGCCCGCGTACAGGTCCTCCGTGTTTTCCCGTACGACCACCAGGTCGATGTCCGTGTACCGGCTGCGGACGCCCGGATAGGACTTGCACGGCCGGAGGCACGCGTACAGGTGGAACGTCTGGCGGAGGTGGACGTTGACGCTGCGGAAGCCCCCGCCGACGGGCGTCGTGATGGGCGCCTTCAGGGCGACCCGCGTCCGCCGGATGCTTGCCATCAGCGACTCGGGCAGGGGGCTCCCGGACCGGGCCAGGCAATCGACGCCGGCCTCCTGCTCGTCCCAGCGGATCGGGGCGCCGGTCGCGTCGATGCAGGCCCTCGCGGCGGCGGCGAGTTCCGGCCCGACCCCGTCACCCAAGATCAACGTCACGTCGTGTGCCATGCGGCCTGTGTACCCCTTGTCAACGGCGCGCGCCTTCGAGCCGCCCGCGGAAGCGGGCGGTCACGTTCCCCGCCCCGGCACATGCCACGATAGGGAACGTGGCCGGCGGCTCCCGCCGCCGGCTCGGCACGTGCCATGCCGCGCCAGAAACCGTGATGCTAGGAGGGCTGACCGGACCTGTCAAGGGTTTGGGCCCGCTCGGGCAGGAGGGTCAGAAGGGCCCTGAGCGAGGGGATGATCGCGTCGGCGCCGCACGCTTCAGCCCCCTCCGGGGCCGCCCCCCGCGTGATCAGCACCGTCCACATCCCTACGGCGCGAGCGCCGGCAATGTCCTCGGCCGGTGTATCGCCGACGAAAAGTGCATGCTCCGCACGGACACCCAGCCGGCGAAGCGCCTCGCGGAAGATGGCGGGATGCGGCTTGCGGTACCCGACGCCGGAACTAAACAAACAAACCTCCAGCAGCGGCGCCAGGGCAAACTTCTCGACCTGCTTTTCCCAAAGGTAATGGGGCGTGCCCCAGGGCGTGTTCGATACGAGGCCCATCCGATATCCCCGCACCCGGAGAGTCTCGAGCGTCGCCAGGCTGTCCTCGTAGATTCGCCCGGTGGCCATGATCGGCCTGGCACATGCCTCGGCAATCGCAGGGAGGGTCCGTCCGCTGACGGCCCGGACGACTCGCCGAAGTCCCATCGCCACCCGGTGGGGCAGGGGATGGTCCGGCCGCAGCGCCCCCCGCGCCGCGTGGGCCCTCTCGGGCGAAGGGATGGAGGCGGCGGGCGGCGGCAGTTCTTCCGCCGGACGCACCAGGAACCCGTAAATGCCGTCCACGCACCGGCCGAGCGCCGACGGCCAACTGGGCAAGTCGTACTCCGCCAGCGTCCTGCCGAAGTCAAACAGGATGGCCTCGATGCCCGTGAACATGCTGCGTTTTCTCCGACGTGCCCGTGCGTCTTCCAAGCCCGCTGTGCTCGCCCCTGGGGTGGGAAGCAGCGGGTGACACCTCAAGGATAAAACGATCGCCAACGCCCGCTGTCTGCGCGGGATGTCGCCGAACCTCAAAACACCCGGTAACCATATTCCCGGTTGTCGGGGTTGAAATCTTCATCCGTCAAGCCCGGATTCAGGTCGAGGTCCGCGTAGCGGTAATCGCTGAGGAGCCGGCCGTCCCACAGGTACGCCTCGGTCCGGACCGGCAGCAGAAACTCCTGGTCGATGAGGATGAACAACTGGTGGCAGGGGTAGCCCTTGCCGTCGGGCAGGATGCGGTTCAAGACGTAGGCCGGTCGGCCTGCCTCCTCGCGGACGCCCCGGTATTCGAGCACGAGGTCGCCTTTCACCTGGGCCGCCTTGCACTGGCCCACGACGAGGCGCAGCATGTTCCCGAGGCCCGCAAAGGTGATAGGTCGGCGGCTATGGCGCGTCGCCACTTTTCCTTCGGGGTCGAGGTGCACTTTGCGGAAAATCAGGCCGAGAAGACCGCTCGGGTGGACCATCGCCTTCTCGTTGTATCGGCCCCGGACGAAGATAACCTCCTGGCCCTTCGACGGCTCCGACCATTTCAAATAGACGCTGAAGGGTTTCTCGCGGAACTTCATGAACGTCGTTTCGGTCTTGGCGAGCGTCTCGCCAATGCGTTCTTGCTTGGTGAACGTGCATGTGTAGTCGGTGACGGTCCGCTCGTACCATCGGATGCTCTCCTCGAGCAGTGCCAGGCCGTCGCGCCGTGCGAGCGCGTCCATCTCTTTCGGTGGTTTGGGATAGACGGCGCGCTCCGTCCCGGGGGAACGTTTCGGCTTGGGCGATTCCTCACCGACCAAGGCGCCCGCGAGCAACCAAACGATCGCTCCCGCCGCCACCAGCGCCCCCCGCACCGAAAATCGAAGTGCCGTCATGCGTCGGCTTTCATGCGGCGCCGGCCGCCGGTCGTTCCGGCACTTGGCCGCGCGTCAGGAGGATGGGGAACGGCGAATAGATGCGTTTCTGGCTGACCCGGACAAAGCCCGCCCCCCGCAGAAGTCGCTCCATCTCGTGCGACTCCCGGTGGTGCACCTGGCCTCCCTCGACGTGCGTGATCACCAGGTCGTAGATGATCCTCCCGATCCAGTGGTCCGGCCAGCCGTCTATCACGATCAGGCGACCTTCCGGTTGGAGCACCCGGAACATTTCGTGCACCACGGCCTTCTGGTGCGGATAGTGGTGGAAGGAATTCGCACACGTGACGACGCCGAAGGAGCGGTCGGCAAAGGGCAGATGCTCGCTGTCGCCGACCGCCAGGCGGACCGTGGCCGCGCTGCCGTTCAGTTTCCGCTTCGCCTGGTGGAGCATCGGCTCGCAGAAGTCCAGGCCGATCGTTTCCCACCCGCGCCCGGCGAGGCGCGTCGCCAGTTCCGCCGTCCCGCACCCGATGTCCAGCAACCGAGCGGGCTCCGCCTCCTTCAACTCCCCGATCGCCAGGTTGTGCGACGGCTCGAAGAGGAATTCGTTGAGCCAGTGGCTGTCGTACGTGGACGCCCAGTTGCAGAACTCGGCGTGCGCCCTGCGTTTGACCTCGTGCTTCACGTGCACTGGCCCTCGCGTCCGGCCCCGGCTCGACGCTGGCGGACGTCTCCCCTCGTTCTATCGGCCACCCGCGAGGCCATTCTACATCGCTTCCACTAAAAAGCCAAGCCCCTTGAGACTTTTGTCGCCGCAAAGTGATAATGTCCGGTTTCCGCAAAGTAGAATTGTCCTCTTTCCGGCCGGGTGGCCGGGAGGAGGACGAGGATGGAACTGCGGATGAGCCGGAAGGAACGGGATCGGTTGAAGGT
>JBAUDW010000215.1:0-1828 GCA_049678285.1 Phycisphaerae bacterium | reverse complement strand
GGCAAGTTCCTGTCGCTCGACACGGACCTCTGGACCGAGGCAAACCGCATCCGCCGGCGCTTCGGCCGCAAACCGCTTCGCTGACCGCCAGGATGTCTGCCGGCGTCTTTGCGGGGCCGGTCCGTCCACGATTTTGTTAGACAAACCGCCCGGCGCAGCGACTCTGGTAGTATGGAGCCCTTGATGAAGCCATTGCCCGAGGCGCCGCTCGTAGACGGCTTGGCCGCCGGTGACGAGACCGCCTTCGCCGCCGAAATCCCACGAAACGCGAAGGGACAGCGGAGGCGGTCTGTCCCCGACCGGGAAAACGCGCCTTCCCGGCCCACGGATGCGGGCTTCGAAGCTGTCCGGAGGGCTCCGCAAGGGCTTGGGACGCCGGGAGTCCACTTGCCGAAACGCCCAAGCCTGGTAGAATCGTGAACATCGCTGGCGGCGGTCGTCAGCGAGTAGTCATCTGGGAAATCCCGGACAACAGGGCAGCACACGCCGCAGCCAGGGCACACAGCCGATGGATGAATCGGCCATACGGATTGAAAACGAGCGCCTCAAGGCGTCCTGGGACTGTTTCTCCTCGGAGCACCTGGCCATTTACCTGGCCATCGAGGAGCAGGACCAGCGGATCAACGCCCACAGCATTCTGACGCGGGCGCTGCTGATCGACACGCTGTGGCCGGGCAGGTTCGATTCGGTGATCACAGAGGAAATGCGCTTCGGGGTGGTGATGACGTGGTTCCTGGAGCAGCTCCAAAGGGGCGCGGACCGGTACGCCCTGCTTGACCGGGTTCTGAACTGTGCCTCGGGCGCCGCCGATCCGGGCATCCCGGAGGTTGTCCGGGAAGCCGCCGCGTGGCTTCAGACGGACGCGTGCCCGATTCCGGACTATGTGTCCGAAGCGCTCATGTTCGTCAACCCCGACAGGCCGGAATCGCTCTTGGCCGAACTCGCCCTGGACACGTTCTACGAAATCTGGAAGGGGCAGTTGTCCGGCCTGACGGCGGAGCGGATCCGCGTGCTGGAGGTCGCCTGCGGCTCCGGCAACGATTACCGCGGCCTGCGCGATTCCGGCGTCGGGTCGTTCCTGGACTATTCGGGGTTCGATATCGCGCCGAAGAACGTCGAGAACGCCCGCCGGGAGTTTCCCCGCGTGAACTTCTTCGAGGCCAGCATCCTGGATTCGAGGCTTCCGGACGGCGCCGCCGACTATGTCTTCGCCCATGATATCATCGGCCACCTCTCCCGGGAGGGCATGGAGCGGGCGGTGTCGGAGATCATGCGCATCGCGCGCAGGGAGGCGTGGATCCACTGCTACAACGCCGCGGAGATCGAAGACCACCAGATCCGGCCCTTCAGGCTGTATTTCAAGAACCGGATCAGCATTCCGCGGTTCAGCGCGTCTTGCCGGGCGGCCGGGGCGTCCGTCCGGGTGGCCCCGATTTCCGCGATGCTCCGGCGGAAGTTCAACTTCGTTCAGGACTACACGGCCACTTCGGTCACTTTCATCGCGACCAAACAGGGAGCCTGAGGCGGCGGAGGGTGCCGAAGGTCCGACGGCGTCATGGAGGCCCTGGCGGCTTTGTGTGCCGCCATGCCGGAACCGCCATTGATTCCCAATGGATCCGCTTCCAGGAATCAGCCAATTGCCGCGCGGATGGCGAGGCACTGCGCAAGGAGCGCTTCCAGGTCCGCGAGGCGCAGGGAGTTGGGCCCGTCGGACTTCGCCTTGTCCGGGTCGGGGTGGACTTCGAGGAAGAGTCCGTCGGCGCCGGCCGCCACGGCCGCCTTGGCCAGGAGCGCGGCGGCCTCGCGGCTGCCGCCCGTCGCGGTCCCC
>JBAUDW010000214.1:0-37994 GCA_049678285.1 Phycisphaerae bacterium | reverse complement strand
AGGTATGCACATGACATGGATGGAAAAAGTGCGAAAAAGGGCACAAAAACCGGTAAAAACCGGTCCAAAAACGTGAAAAAAGTCGAAAAAAGCACTAAATCCGCGCTAGCCCATCTTAACATTCGGGGGTCTTTAGGAGAAAAAACCCCCCGGACGCCCCCGCCAGGGCCGGTGGGTTCCCAAAAATCGCCCAAAAATACCCCCCAAAACCTCCTCCAAAAAGTTATCCACAATCGCCCGCGTTCATAAGTGTGAGGCTCGGCGATGGGGAAGTTCCCGCCCGTTTCCACCTCCGCCAAGTCGCCGGTGCCGCCCGTCCTATGCCCTGTGGGATTCTGCAACGCTGCCGGTGCCGGTTTTTCGATTGAGGGTCGCTCCTCGGCGACCCTATAATGTGTCCCGGAGTTGGCAGGAAGCCCCAGCGGCTGTGACGAAGAGGAGGCCGAAGGTACCGTGCTTTCGTTTCGCGTGCTGATGGAGGGCAAACCGCCCGAGCGGCTCGATCTGGACCAGATTTACCTGACGAGCCTGGAAGGCCAGCCGATCCGCGCCCGGTTTCGCTACGTGCCGAACGAAGCGATGCTGTTTTGCGACCGCCGGGCCCAGGGTTTGGCGGCGCTGAACATTCCCTGGCCGGTGCCCGGCGCGGGTCGGCTGATGCTCCGGACCGCGCTCGTGCCCGATGCCGAGGAACCATACCTCCTGCCTCTGGAACTCGCGCGGGGACGGATCGCCGACGTCTGGCGCAAGAAAGACGAGTGGGGTTATGTTTACGGCGGTCCGACGCCCGGCTTCGAGGCCGAATTGAAGGAAGCGAAATTGCTGTTGGCCCGCGCCATGACGGCGCTGGACTCGGCCGTGGCGTCGGCGGCGCTGGCGGAGGAGGCGCTCGCCCATGCCGTCGCGCTGGGCGAGAAACTGGCCCTTGGCGATGCGCACGTCGGCATCGGGATCCGGCGCGAGCGCGGCGACCTGCGGCGCGTCGATTTCGGATGCTACTGGGAACTCTTAGGCGACCAGCCTCACGTCCAGGAACGTTTCGTCGAAACCTTCAACTACGTCACCCTGCCGTTCACGTGGCGGCTGATCGAGCCGCGCGAGCAGGAGTTCCATTGGGGCTGGCACGACGGCTGGGTCCACTGGTTTGAAGCGAAGGGCATCGCCATCAAGGGGGGGTCGCTCATTCGTTTCGCGGAGCCCTATCTGCCCGACTGGGTGTGGATCTGGGAGAACGATTTCGGCGCCGTCCGCGACTATGTGTTCGACCAGGTGGAGCGCTGCGTGCAGCGCTATCGCGGCCACATCGACCACTGGGACGCTGTGACGGGACTCCACGTTGAGAACTGCATGAATCTTCCGCTGGACCGAGTCCTGGAACTGACGCGCGTGTGCGCCCGGGCGGTGAAGCGGACCGACCCGTCGGCCAAGGTGGTGCTGGACCTCGTGCAGCCGTGGGGCGAGTATTACGCGACGAACCAGCGTTCCATCTGGCCGTTCCACTACGCGGAAATGTGCATCAACGCGGGGGTGGATTTCGACGTGATCGGCCTCCAGGTGTTCCTGGGGACGGCCGGCGAAGGGTTCTATTGCCGCGACATGCTCGCCGTCTCGGAGATGCTGAGCCGGTTCGGTTCGCTCGGCAAGCCGGTGCACGTGACGGCCGCCGGTGTGCCGTCCGCGTGTTATCCGGACGGGGCGGCGACCATCGGTGGCGCGGCCCATCAGCCGGGAGCCGGGGGGGTGTGGCGCAAACCCTGGGACGAGGTCGTCCAATCCGACTGGCTCGACGAGTTCTACCACATCGCCATTTCCAAGCCGTTCGTCACGGCTATTTCCTGGCGCGATTTTTGGGACGAGCAGCCCCACTGCTTCCCGCACGGGGGGCTCCTGCGGAAGGACCTTCACCCGAAGATTGCGTACCGGAAACTCGTGGGCGTTCGCCAGGAGATCTGGCCGGCGGGCGGTCCCCAGGGCGGCGATACCAACGTCCTCTGGCCGGAACTCTAAACACGCCGCCGAGGCCCGCTGCTCAGCCGTTCTCGCTCTCTTTCGGCTTGGATTCCGGACGGCGTCCGGGCATCTGGGCCCCGACGCTCCTTCGCCACTCGGCCAGCATCTTCTGGAGTTCATGCGCTTTCTCGGGCATCGCCGTCGCCAGGTCGTTCTGCTCGCTGATGTCGTCCCTCAGGTTGTAGAGTTCGAGACGGCCGTCCTCGAAGTACTCGATCAGTTTCCAGTCGCCGCGGCGCAGCGCCCTCGCCGCCCGACGGCCCCGGTCAACTCGTCCTCGCCTTCGCCAACCCCTCACCGTGAACAGGCATGGGGAAACTCCTGTCAAAAAGGCCGTTGACTCTACCTGCAAAAGAGTGTCCAATCGAACTCTGGAGCGGAGGAATCTCAAGGAGGTTGGCCGGTGAGCAAGACGCGGGTCGGTCTGATCGGAACCGGGTTCATCGGCGACATTCACGCCGCGGCCTTCAAGATGGTGCCCGAGGCGGAGGTCGTCGCGGTTGCCTCGCCGACGCCGGGCAAAGCGAAGGCCTTTGCCGGCGAGCGCGGCATCCCCAAGGCATTCCAGGATTACCGCGACGTGCTGGCGCTCAAAAGAGGTTGATGTGGTCACCCTGGGTATTCCCAACCACCTTCATGCCCAGGTGGCGATCGATGCGGCCAAGGCCGGCAAACACGTCATCTGCGAGAAGCCGCTCTGCCGAACGCTGGAAGAAGCCGACTGTATGATCGAGGCCTGCCACAAGGCAGGGGTCCTCCTGATGTATGCCGAGGAACTGTGCTTTGCGCCCAAGTACGTCCGCGCCAGGCAACTCGCGGAAGAGGGATCGCTGGGCCGGGTCTTTCTGGGTCAAGCAGAGCGAGGAACACTTCGGGCCGCACATGCCGTGGTTCTGGGACGTGGAGAAATCCGGCGGGGGCGTGTTGCTCGACATGGGATGCCATTCCATCGAGTACGCCCGGTGGCTCTTCGGAAAGCCGAAGGTGAAGAGCGTCTTCGCCAGCCTGGGCACCTACGTGCACGGCGACAAGACCAAGGGCGAGGATCACAGTTTCTGCATTATTGAATATGAGGGCGGCCGAGCGGCGCTGGCCGAAAACTCCTGGGCCAAGCAGGGCGGCGCGGACGACCGCTGCGAGATCTACGGCTCTGCAGGCTTCACCCGCGCAGACCTCTTGCGCGGCAGTTCGCTGCTGACCTACAGCGAGACCGGTTACGGATACGCCGTCGAGAAAGCCGCTACCACGCAGGGCTACACCTTCACCATGTTCGAGGAACTCTGGAACTACGGCTTCCCGCAGGAGATGGCCCACTGCGTCCGGTGCGTCCAGGGGAAGGAAACGCCGATTGAAACAGGCGAGGACGGCCGGGAGGTCCTCAAGATCATCTATGCGGCCTACGAGTCCGCCGGCACGGGCCGCCGCATCGCGTGGCCTTACAAGCCCAGGCATGTGGACAAGCCCATCGACCTGTGGCTGGCGCCGTAGTTGCGCGCCGGGGTGCTGGACGGTTGCCGAGAACCCCGAAGGCCGCGCGTCCGGGCCCGCCCGCCGCAGGGCCCCGCCTCGAAGGAGACGCTGCCAGCCGTCCGTCTGAGAAACCCGCGTCTTGTCGTCGGGCTCATCCCTTTCCTCCGGGCCCCGTCTGTTCCTTGCGCGTCGGCATCTGGGCCCCGACGGTCCTTCGCCACTCGGCCAGCATCTTCTGGAGTTCGCGGGCCTTCTCGGGCATTGCCGTCGCCAGGTCGTTCGCCTCGCCGAGGTCGTCCCTCAGGTTATAGAGTTCAAGCCGGCCGTCCTCGTACCACTCGATGAGTTTGAAGTCGCCGTCGCGGACGGCCCCGGCGGGCGCGCCGCCCTGGTTGCCGTAGTGCGGGTAGTGCCAGTAGATGGGCCCGCGCGTCATCTTCTCGCCCTTGAGGAGCGATACGAAACTGACGCCGTCGACGTGCTGGTCGGGGCGGAGCGGCAGGCCGGCCAGTTCAAGCATCGTCGGATAGAAATCGGTGCTTATGACCGGCTCGGTGCACGCGCTGCCGGGACGGGTGACGCCAGGCGCCCGGACGATCATCGGCTCGCGCACGCCGCCCTCGTACAGCCAGCCCTTGCCGGCCCGCAGCGGCGCGTTCGCGGTCGGGTGGCCCTCACTAGTCGAGAGGCCGCCGTTGTCGGACATGAAGAAGACGGCGGTGCTCTCGGCCAGGCCGAGGCGGTCCAGGCGGTCCAGGACGATGCCGACGGCCGTGTCCATCGCCTCGACCATGCCGGCGTAGACGGCGTGGTTCTGGACGAGTCGGACCTTGCGTTCGCCCTCCTGGCCCCACGCGGTTGCCGGGGCGTTCTTCTGTTTGGCCTCGTACTTGGCCCCTAGTTCCTTCGTGGTCATGAGGGGCGTATGGACCGAGTAGAACGAGAGGTAGGCGAGGAGCGGCCCGTCCTTATGGGCCTCGATGAAGTCGGCGGTCTCGCGGCCGAGGCGGAGCGGCAGGTACTCGCCGGGCGGGCCGTTCTCGAGGCGCGGGTTGCCGTAAGGCGAGAAGTACTTCTTGCCGCCGTACGGGCCACCGCGATCGATGCCGCCCTTGTTCACGTCGAAGCCTTGGTCCTCCGGCCAGAAGCCCTCCGGCCCCAGGTGCCACTTGCCCGCGAAGAACGTGGCGTAGCCGGCCTCCTTGAACGCCTTGGCCAGGGTGACCTCGTCGAGGGCCAGGCGGTCGGCGTAGGGGGCCGGCACGAGTTTCGTGTTGCGTTTCCAGTTCCCGGGCTGGCTGGCGCCGATGTAGTCGGTCACGCCGGTCCGGGCGGGGTACTTGCCGGTCATGATGCTGGCGCGCGTCGGCGAGCAGACCGGGCAGGCGGCGTAGGCGTCGGTGAAACGCATGCCCTCGCGCGCGAGACGGTCGATGTTCGGCGTCTCATAGAAGGTGCTCCCGAAGCAGCCCACATCCCGCCATCCCAGGTCGTCGATCAGGAAGAACACGAAGTTGGGTCGCGCTGGCGGCGCCTCTTTCTCCCTCGCTGTCGCGGAACGAGCCCACGCACCGGCCAGGTAGCCCAGCGTGCCGGCGGCGCTGCACTTCAGGAATGAACGCCTGTTTAGCCAGGCCATGCCGTTTCCTTCAGTCAACCGGTCGCATGCGCACCAAACGCCTTCGGCGATTCTATACAACGCGCGGGTTAGTGCAAGGGCCATCGCTTGATTCGGTCTTGTCCGCGCGGTCCGCGGCCGGCATAATGTCGCTCATGGCCGACCCGTCTGAAACGCCGCCGCCGGAACCGTCGCCCCTCGTCGCCCGCGCCGAGCAGGTGGTGCTGGTCGTCCTCGCGCTGGCGGTCGTGGCTGGCGTCGCGTGGCGGGCAGCCGATTACTGGCGGATCGGCGCCGAGCCGATCGAGGTCATTCCTCCCCCCGAAGGGCCGAACTTCCGCGTCAACGTCAACTCGGCCGACTGGGTGACGCTCTCGCTCGTCCCGGGCGTCGGCGAAAAACTTGCGAAGGCAATCGTCGACGCCCGCCTGGCCCACGGCGGGAAGTTTGAATCGCTCGATGACCTGAAGGAAGTCCGCGGCATCGGCGAGAAAATACTCGAGAAACTCCGGCCTTACCTTTCCCTGGGCGACCCCGACGCGGGGGACGAGCCCGTCGAGATAGTGGACGCCCCCTGAGGCCCGCGCCGTTGCCGCCTGGGCCCCTCTGTGCTATGATGCCCTCTTGCCGATAGGGGTTCCGGGCCTATGGACCGCTTCGAACTCGTGTCCGATTTCGAGCCGAAGGGCGATCAGCCCGCCGCCATCGAGGCCCTCGTGGCGGGCCTGGAGGCCGGCAAACGGTTCCAGACGCTCCTCGGCGTCACGGGCAGCGGCAAGACGTTCACCATGGCCAACACTATCGAACGCGTCCAGCGGCCGACCCTCGTCATCAGCCACAACAAGACCCTCGCCGCTCAACTTTACGGCGAATTCAAGGAGTTCTTCCCCCACAACGCCGTCGCCTACTTCGTTTCCTACTACGATTACTATCAGCCCGAGGCGTACATCCCGGCGCGCGACATCTACATCGAGAAGGACGCCTCGATCAACGACGACATCGACCGTCTGCGCCTCCAGGCCACCAGCGCGCTCATGAGCCGCCGCGACGTCATCATCGTCGCCAGCGTCTCGTGCATCTACGGCCTCGGCAGCCCTGAGGATTACGAGGGCATGGTCGTTTCGCTTGAGACTGGTCTGGCGATCGAGCGCGACGATCTCTTGCGGCGTCTCGTGGACCTTCAATACGAGCGGAACGACATGGGTTTCGGTCGGGGCAAGTTCCGCGTCCGCGGCGATTGCGTCGACGTCCAGCCCGCCTACGAGCAGTTCGCCTATCGCGTGGAATTCTTCGGCGACCGGGTGGACCGCCTCGCGAGGATCAACCCGACCACGGGCGAGATCCTCGGCTCCGAGGAACAGGTGTTCGTCTACCCCGCCAAACACTACGTCATGCCCGAGGACCGCGTTGAGGCGGCGTGCGTGCGGATTGAGGAGGAGTTGACCCAGCGGCTCCAGGAACTCCGTCGCGACGGCAAACTGCTCGAGGCCCAGCGCCTCGAGGCCCGCACCAAGTACGACCTCGAGATGCTCCGCGAGGTCGGCTATTGCGCCGGCATCGAGAACTACAGCCGCCACCTCGCCGGCCGGGCGTCCGGCGAGAGGCCCTACTGCCTCCTGGACTACTTCCCGGAGGATTACCTCGTTTTCGTCGATGAGAGCCATGCCACCATCCCCCAGATCCGCGCGATGCACGCCGGCGACCGCAGCCGAAAAGTCGTCCTCGTCGAGCACGGGTTCCGCCTGCCCTCGGCCCTCGACAACCGGCCGCTGGAGTTCGATGAGTGGCTCGGGCTCGTCGGCCAGATCGTCTTCGTCTCGGCCACCCCGGGCGACTGGGAGATCGAGCGTTCGGGCGGCGAGGTCGTCGAACAGGTCATCCGCCCCACCGGCCTGGTGGACCCCGGGATACGCATCGAGCCGGCACGCGGTCAGGTCGAGCACCTTCTCGGCGAAATCCGTAAGCGCGTCGAGGCCGGCCAGCGCACCCTCGTCACGACCCTCACGAAACGCCTCGCCGAGGACCTCGCCGAATATATCCGCCGCGCCGGCATTAAGTGCGAGTACCTGCACAGCGAGGTCGAGGTGTTCGACCGGAGCGAAATCCTGCGGGACCTCAGGCTCGGAAGGTTCGACGTCGTCGTCGGCATCAACCTCCTGCGCGAGGGTCTGGACTTGCCCGAGGTCAGCCTCGTCGCTATCCTCGATGCCGACCGCGAAGGGTTCCTTCGCTCGGAAACGAGCCTGTTGCAGACGATCGGCCGGTGCGCCCGCCACGCGAGCGCCCAGGTGATCCTCTACGCCGACACCCTGACGCCGAGCATGCAGCGGGCCATCGAGGAGACTCGCCGACGCCGCGAAAAACAGGCCGCCTATAACCGGGAGCACGGCATCAAGCCCGAAAGCATCCGCAAGGCGGTTCGGGCCGGCATCGAAGCCGAGGTCCAGGGCCGGCGGGCGGCACGCGAGGCCGTCCGCCTGAGCGAAAGGGATTTCGCGCGATCCGAACTCGTCCACGAACTGGAAGGAGAAATGCACCGGGCGGCCGAACGCCTCGAATTCGAACGCGCCGCCCAACTCCGCGACCGCATCGAGGAAATCCTCCATGAAACCCAAACGGCCCATTAGCACGATCCCGATGGAACGTCTCAGAAACCGCGCCCTCGAGAGCCTCCAGCCCCTCCTCACCCTTTCTCTCGACGAGGACATCGGCCCCGGCGACCTGACGACCGACGTCCTCATCGACACCGAGGCCGAGGCGAAGGGCCGGCTCCTGGCCTGCGCCGACGGCGTCGTCGCCGGCCTCCTCTTCGTCAAGCCCATTCTGCACCGCGTTGACACGCGGCTCCGATTCAAACCCGCCCTCCGGGACGGGGTCTGCATCTGTGCCGGGCGGACCCTCGGCCGCATCACGGGCCCCGTTCGACCCATGCTCGCTGCCGAACGCACCATGCTTAATTTTCTCCAGAGCCTCTCCGGCATCGCTTCCCTGACGCGCAAGTACGTGGATGCCGTCAGGGGCACCGGCGCCGCGATTCTCGACACGCGCAAGACCACTCCCGGCTGGCGGTACATCGAGAAATACGCCGTCCGCGTCGGCGGAGGCGTCAACCATCGCACGGGCCTTCACGACGGCGTTCTCATCAAGGACAACCACCTGGCCATCCGTTCGCCGAACCACGTCGGCGAGACGGTGGCGGAACTCATCCGCGAAGCGCGGGGACGCGTCTCGCCCGAGATTCCCATTCAGGTCGAGGTCGAAAGCCTCGATTACCTCGAAGAGGTTTTGCGGGCGGCGCCCGACGTCGTCCTGCTGGACAACATGCCGGTCGAACAACTCCGCCAGGCCGTGGTCCAGCGCGACCGGCTTTTCGGCGACACCGGACCCGCCCTCGAAGCGTCCGGCGGCATCAACCTCTCCAATGTCCGCGCCGTCGCCGAGACGGGAGTCGACCGCATCAGCGTCGGCGCACTGACGCACAGTGCCCCGATCCTCGACATCTCACTGGAGATCCAACGGAAGTAAGACGGCGCCTTCCGAAAGGGCCACCGTGGACCCGCGAGTTTCCTTAGCGCTTCGGCGACGGCACGGGCATGCCATTCCGCCGGCGGATCTGGCGGCGGCGCTGGGTCTTTCGCCACGCCGCCTCGCCGAAGCCGTCCACGACCTTTCGGAAGTCGGCTTTGTCGTCGAGACACACCCGATGCTCGGGCTGGGTCTTGTCCGCGCGCCCGCCGGTCTTTTGACGGAAGAACTGGCGTGCGAACTCGCGGTGAATCGTGTCGGTCGGCACATCGAGTGCGTCGAGGCGACGGCTTCCACGAACGACTTGGCGTGGGAGAGTGTCGCGAAGGGGAGGGACGCCTCCGACGGCCTGGCCATCTTTGCGGAACATCAGACCGCGGGCAGGGGACGCCGCGGAAGCCGTTGGCTCGCGCCGCCGCACACCGCAGTTCTTTGCTCCGTTGTCCTCTGGATGCCGCGCGCGGGAGCCGAGGCGGCCCTTCTTACACGGGCGGCCGCCGTCGCTGCCGCCGAGGCGATTGAAGAACAGGCGGACCTTACGGCCGGCATCAAGTGGCCGAACGACGTTGTCGTCGAGGACCGTAAAGTGGGCGGCATTCTGGTCGAAGCGCGTCCGGCGGCCGAAGGCACAACCGCCGTGGTGATCGGTATCGGGCTGAACGGCTCGCAGGGGCCGGAGGCGTTTCCGCCGGACATGCGTCCGCATGTGGCCAGCCTCGGGATGCTGGGGGCCGAGGTCGACAGGACGTTGCTGGCGCGGTCGCTCTTGGAGCGGTTGGATCGTGTGTGTGGCGGCGCGGGTCGAGTTGATGAAGGCGAGGATGTTCGGCACGAGGCGGCCAGGCGCTGCCGGACCGTCGGCCGACGAATCACCTTGGCCGAGGGAGGAGAGGTCTACGAGGGGGAGGTGGTGGACCTGGATCCCGACTATGGCCTCATCTTGCGTCTGGCGGATGGGAGCCAACGGCGGTTCGGGGCCATGACGAGCCATGTGGTTTCTGGAGGTCGGCCGGGGGCTGGTTGAAAAATCGGTCGAAAAGGGCGGCTGAGCGGTGGTATTCCGAGCCGCTTCGGAACGGGTGCCAGCCGGGGGCGTGACACTGTAACTGCCTATTCTGCAAAGGCTTATGGTAGTTCTGGCGACGGAACTGCCGGGTTTGGTCTCCTGGGGGGTTTGACAGAAGCCAGCCGGCGGCTATACTTTTTGTGTCGGAACGGCTTGGAAAAGGGACCGGCAGACCGGCCCTGTATTTTTGGGCGGAATGGTGAAGATGGGAGGTCTGGTGGAACTAGGCAATTTTTTCTGCAGGTCGTTGGGAGTTCGGCCGATAAAAGGTTCTGTAACATCGAATCTTTGGACGGACACGGGAATGATGAGCACAGGGCTTTCTGAGGCAGGCAGGCGGCAAGAACGGCAACCGGCCCGTCGCGCCGCCGCCCGGTTCGCGGCGCAGTGGAAAGGGGTGAGAAACGGCTCGAGCGCCGCACGTGCGTGTTCAGGCTGACCGTCGCCACGCCCGTACGGGCTCGTGGGCGGTGTCACGAAGGGCCGGAAGACGAAACGAATTCAAGAAACCCTGAAGAAAGAACGAAGCGCAAGGAGGATTTACGATGAAACGTGTGGCGAAAAAAGGCTTTACGTTGGTTGAAATTCTGATTGTCGTGATCATTCTGGGCATCTTGGCCGCCATCGTGATCCCGCAGTTTACGGAAGCGTCGGGCGAGGCCCGCGTGTCCAACCTCATGACGAACCTCCAGACCATCCGCAGCCAGTTGCTGCTCTACAAGACACAGCATTTGGAGACCTATCCGGCGGCGGCTGCGGGCGAAGACTTTGCCGACCAGATGACCAGCTACACAGATGTGGACGGCACCGTCAGTGCGACGCCGGACAGCGACTTCCCGTACGGTCCGTATCTGCAGTCGATTCCGGTCAATCCCATTTCAGGGGATAACACCGTGACGGTGGTGCTGGACGGCGCGACGGCGTTCGCGGCTCCGGCGGCCGACGGCGGGTGGTGGTTCAACAGCGTGACGGGTGAGTTCCGCGCTAACCTGACGGACGCCCGTACGGCCACGGACGGCACGACGAAGTTGAACGAACTGTAGGAAAACGCTGTGGGTGCGCAGCGGTGACCGCCAGCCTCTTCGTGTAGGGGCGAAGAGACACTGGGCCCGAGGGCAGAGACGCGCGGTGCGTCGGCTGCCCTCGGGTTTTTTAGGGGTTTGAATCGGGCTCAGGCAAGATCGGCGGCGTCGTGGTGGGCTGCTGAACGCAAGGGGAGTGGGCCGTCCGGATGCTGAGTATTTGGCCCTGTGAACGAAGGGCAACAGGGCATAGATCAGGCCCCCGAATGACTTAAGGCCTTAGCGGAAGGATGCCGATAAAGACCATGTGCGGAAACAAGTATGCGCTGGACGCGTTTTTTAGGCCTTTGGGTGTCAAGGTGGGAAGGATAGGGAGGGTAGGGAATGCTCGCAAAGGAATTGGACACGATCTCGCAGGGTCTGATCCTCATTGCCATCGTGCTGGCCGTCATTGCGGTGGGCGTATGGGTGCGGGCGGACGGAATGGAGTCGCGTGCCCACGCTGGGACGGCAACCACGATGGCAACGACGACGGATCGTTCGGTGGCCGGCATTCCCGACTCGGGTCGCCAGCGGGAAACGATGATCGAGGAACTCAGGAAACTGAACGATCGCCTGGCGGCTATCGAGGAAGGGCTGAAGGAAGGCCGCTTCCAGATTCAGACGCTCGTGCCGAAGGACGGCGGGGCGAAAGAAGCCGGAAAGGCGCGGTGATGACGACGGGGAGGGACGGTGTGCGAGAACGGGCGTATACGCTGGCCGAAATGGTCGTGGTGGTGTTGGTGTTGGCGATCGCGGCCGCAATCGTGATTGGCAGTATCGGCACGACAAAGGACGCGCAGGCGATCAGTGGGGCGCGGGTGCTGGCGTCGGACGTGGAATTGGCGCGGAACCTGGCAGTGACGACGCAGGCGCCGCACACGGTGCTGTTCAGTTCGGACCGGCAGTCGTACAAGGTGGTCGCGAATTACACGGGCGGCGGATACGCGCTGGCGACCGCCGTCGAGCACCCGGTGCGGGGGAACGAGCGATTCGAGGTGAGGTTGGCGAGCCTGAACGGAATGGAGTCGGTCGTGGTGGAAACGGTGAGTTTCGGCGGCCAAACCTATGTGACGTTCGACGCGGAGGGAGATCCGTCGAACGGCGGGTCGGTGACGCTTCGGTCGGGCGGGACCGGGATGGTGATTTCGGTGGAGGCGCTGACAGGCGCGGTTTCGGTGGCGCGGTCGGCCGAATAACGGAACGGGGAAGCGGGAAGATGGCGAGGGTGTTGCCCATCGGGTTGGATATCGGCGGCGCGACGGTCCGGATGCTGCAACTGGCCGGCAGCGAACGGGATCTGCGCGTGATCGACACGGCTAAGTTTCCGATCCCGCACGAGGTCAGGGCGGACGCGGTTCTTCGGCGGGAGGTGGTGGTGGAGGGGATGCGGCGGGTGCTGAAAGAGCACCGATTCCGCCGCCGCGAGGTGGTGATGTTGCTTTCGGCGGAACAACTGGCGATCCGCAGCATTCGCATGCAGAAAATGCCTGAGAAGGAACTGGCGACGGCGGTGAACTGGGAGGCACAAAACAAATTTCCGTTCGACACGGCGACGGCGGTGATTCAGTACGTAAGGGCGGGAGAGGTGCGGCAGGGCGAACAGGTGTTGGACGAGGTCATTCTGTTCGCGGCGCCGAGGGCGGAGGTGGACCGGCAGATTGAGCTGGTGCGGGAAGCCGGGCTGGAAGTCATCAGCCTGGACGCCGAGTGCTGCGGAGTGTTTCGCGGTTTCGAGCGGTTTCTCCGGCGGCGTGAGGATGAGGGCGTCGTCAGCGCGTTCGCCGACATCGGCGCCCAGACGACGGTGGTTATCTCCCGCGGGCGGGACATTGTGTTCGTCAAGTCGATTCCCATCGGCGGGGCGGTCTTCAACCGCGCCGTGGCGGAGTGCTTGGAACTGGCGCCGTCGGAAGCGGAAGCGCTTCGCCGGCGCACGGCCAAGCGAAACCGTGAGGCCGCCGAGACCTCCGACCAGACGGACCAGGTCCGGCGAGCGGTGAGCGACGCGATTCGGCCGCACATGGAGGATCTGGCGAACGAGATCGGCTTGTGCCTCCGCTATTATGCCGTCACGTTTCGCGGGGACCGGCCGGACACCATGGTATTCACAGGAGGCGAGGCCCATGACCCGGCGCTGGCGGCGGCTCTCGGCGAGCGGCTGAACATCCGGACCGAGGTCGGCGACCCGTTCCGCGGCGTGCGGACGGACCAGTTGGGTCCGGTCCTTGACCGGCGCGGGTGCCGCAGCGAATGGGCGACGGTCTTCGGTCTCAGCCTGAAGGGGTTTTACCTGGCGGACGGTCTGGAGACCGGTCTGGCCGCCTGAGGGAAAGGGAGCCCAAGCGGTGCGCGAACTCGAATTCCTTCCGGAAGATTACATTCGAGCGCGGTACCACCGCCGCATCGGTTTTATCCGTTCCTGGCTTCTGCTGGCGCTGGGGCTGGCGATGGTGTTGTGGAGCCTTCAGATGGGCAAATGGGTCCAGGACGCACGGGCGGAACTTCAGGCGCTGCAGGGCACGGGATACGCGGCCGGCGTGGACGTGGAGAAGGTCGAAAAACTTCAGGCCGAGCAGCGGGCGTACGAACGGCGCCTCAGCATCCTTCAGCGGTTTGGTCCGACCGGATCGGCGGCGTCGGTGGTGGCGGCGCTGGCCGACCTTGTGCCCGACGAGGTGGTTCTGGAGGAGGCGAGCCTGAGCGGTTCCGAGGCCGCCCCGCGTTCGCCTGCGCTTCGGGTCGCCGGCTGGGCGCCGTCCGAGGTCCTGGTGACGCGGACCCTGGGGGCCCTGGAGGCGTCGCCGTCCCTGGAAGGCGCGCTGCTTGTTGAGTCGAAGCCGGGAGCGAACGGAAACGCCGACCGTCGCTACTTCGTGATCACCGTGAAGGGCGTCGACGTTTCTGAAACGGAGGAGAATGCAGGTGGGATATCGCCCGAGCGCGCGCAAACGCTTGGCCATTGACCGGCAGCAGTTGCTGATTCTGCTGGTGGCGGCGGTGATGAGCGGCAGTTTTTTTCTGCTCGTCCTCTGGCCGAAGCAGAAAGAACTGTCGGCGTTGGCGTTGGCGGTGGAGCGCGAGCGGACTCTTGTGAAGCAAAAGGTTCGCACGAGCCGCGAAGGGGTTTACGTGACGGTCCGTGTGGCGAGCCTTCGAAAGGCCGGCGGCGCCTTGCTGCGTCGGGTTCCGGCGGAACCGGAACTGGCGAGTTTTCTGGAGCAGATGGCCGAGTGCGTTGCCGAGGAGCCTCTCATTTGCCACGAAGTCGAGCGGATTGAGGCCGAGCCGCTGAAGGGCGCGCCGGCGATACCGATTCGGTTGCGTCTCGCCGGGCCTTTTGAGGCGGTGTACCGGTGCCTGGGAGCCATTGAGGGGCTGGAGCGTCTGACGTGGTTCCGCCGGCTCGAGATTCGCCGGGCCGATGAGGAAGGTGGCGTAGCGGCAGAGGTCGAGATCCTGGTCTATTACCTGCCCGTGTCGCAGGATGAGGAACTTGCCGGCGGCGATGGGCAGGCGTTGGAGGTCGCGGCGGGATGAGTGCCAAACCGAACGAACTCGGGTCACGGGAACCGAATCCGCGCCTGGCGGGGCTTTTCGCTTGGCTGGCCGGACACGCGACGGGTCGCTTGGCCGCAGGCCGCGGCCGGTGGATCAAGATGATCCTGACGGTCGCCTTGCTTGTCACGGGATTGAGTGCCTGGGCGCTGGCCGTGGTGCAACCCTGGGCCGCGCGGGGCGCCGACCCGGGCATCGTCGCGCTGCCGGCGGCGGATGTGAGCCCGGAAAAGGTCCGCAGGCTTTCCCAGGAAGTGGAGCGATTGTGCGGGAACTGGAAAGAAAGGGTGCTGCGTCCGTTGCGGCGGAACCCGTTTGGGGGAGCCCGAGCGGCCGGCCGGGGGGGCGAATTCGCCGCTCCGAGCCCTGGCGCGGCGGCTCCTGCTGCATCTGCCGCAGAGAAGTCGCGACCGGCGCCCGAGGCGCCGACGGCCAAGGAAATCCTGTCGGCCCTGAAGGCGCTGCGGCTCGAAGTGACCCTGGTGTCGCCGAGCGGCGAACCCTGGGCCGTGATTGACGGCAAGGATTATCGTGTCGGCGACACGGTGGGGGGGATGGAAATTATCGAAATCGGTGAGGGGCGGGTCAAACTGCAGCGAGGCGCGGTGACGTGCCTGCTGCGAATGGACTGAGGGCGAAACCATGGCAGGTCAAAGCAGCGTCCCGAACGGGCGGTGGCACCGATGGCTCATTGCGGGGGCTTTGGCGCTGGGGTATCTGGCCGCCGGCGCGGCGGCGCTGGCGCAGGAGGCGCCGCCGGAAGGCGACGCGCCGATAGGCGAAGGCCTGTTTGAGAGCGCCCCGGCCGCGGAAGGCGTGCCGGCTGAAGCGGCGGCCGTCGCACCCCCCGCCGCGGAAGAAGTTCCCGCTGCATCGGGTCCGAGTGCTGCGGCGGCGGCTCCCGAGACGCGGTCGGAAATCTCCGTTGAGGACAACCGAATTACGCTCCACGCGAAAGACGAAGACCTCACCAAGGTCCTCGAGACCATCTCGCGTCTGAACGAAGTTAACATCGTCGCCTCGAAAAACGTCAAGGGGAAGGTCTCCGCCGACCTCTACAAAGTGACTGTGGACGAGATGCTGGACGCCATCTGCCGGTCGAATGACCTGCGCTGGGTGCGGGAAAAGGGGTTTATCTACGTCCACACGCCGGCGGAACTCGAGGCCATCCGGCAGGACGACAGCCGCCTCGTCACCGAAGTGTTCCAGTTGAACTACCTGACGAGCGAGGAGGCGGTGAAACTGATTCAACCGATCCTGTCGAAGAAGGCGACGACGGCCGCCAACACCGCGTCGGAGACGGGAATTGCGTCGAGCAGCGAGGAGGTTGGCGGCAACAGTTATCCCCTTCAGGATTGCATCGTTGTGCGAGACTTCCCGGAGAATCTGGAGGAGGTCCGCAAGACCCTCAAGAAGATGGACCAGCGGCCGCGGCTCGTCATGGTTGAGGCCACGATTCTTCAAGTCCAACTGACGGATACGACGAGCCTGGGCGTGAACTTCAACGCCCTGGCGGGCGTCGACTTCCGGGACCTGGCGATCAACACCGAACCGGCGACGGCGCCGGCCACCATCACGACCGCCGCTGCCGCCACGCCCAGGGCCACCCAGCACGAGTGGGGCCAGGTCTATACCCAGGGCTTCGCCGCGCCCGGGACGGGGCTGAACATCGGCATCGTCACGAACAACGTCTCGATGTTCATCAACGCCCTCGAGGAAGTCACGGACACGACGATCCTCTCGAACCCGAAGGTTCTGACGCTCAACAAGCAGCGTGCCGAGGTCATGGTCGGCGACCGCATCGGTTACCGCACCACGACCTTCACGGAGACGCAGGCCTACGAAACCGTGGAGTTCCTCGAAAGCGGCACGCAATTGGTCTTCCGGCCGTTCATCAGCGACGATGGTTACATTCGCATGGAAGTCCACCCGGAAGTCTCCAACGGCGACCTCGTCAACAACTTGCCGCGCGAAACCACCACCGAGGTCACCTGCAACGTGATGATTAAGGACGGGCACACGCTCGTGATCGGCGGTCTGTTCGATGAGGACGTGTCCATCGGGCGGACCCAGATCCCCGGCCTGGGCAACATTCCGGGCCTGGGCTGGATGTTCCGAAGCCGCGAGGATGCCACCACGCGAAACGAGATCATCGTCCTTCTGACGCCGCACATTATCCAGGAGGAGGAAGCCTATGCTCTCGGCGAGCAGATGCGCGACGATGCGGACCGGCGCTGCATGGGCCTGCGCGAGGGGTTCAGTTTCCTGACGCGCGAGCGCCTGACGGTCGCGCACCTCCAGGAAGCCGACAAGTCCTGGCGGAAGTACGAGCAGGGCGGCACGTGGCTCGACCGCGAGTGGGCCTGGTGGAGCCTCAACCTCGCCCTGAACGTCGCCCCGAACAACCTCAAGGCGATGCGCCTGAAGGACAAGATCCTGTCCTCGAAGAAGGGCCGGCCGGTGCGGCCTGCGCCGTGGACGTTGTGGGACAGTGTCGAGGAACACATGAATCCGCTGGACCGGACGAAGGGCCTCCTGCCTGAGCCGAAAAAACAGAAACCCAAGGCGCCGGAAGCGAAGCCGGAGCCCCCGCGCGAAGAGGCTCCGGCGGAACCTGTCGCGCCGCCTGCCGCCGACGTCGCACCCAAGGCGCAAGGAGAAAAGCGATGAAACGGGCTAGACGAGCCGCGCTGTTTGCCGCCGTCATCTGTGTGGTCCTGGTGGCCGGCTGCGGCAAGACCTACATGCAGAAGAAACGGGACGCCGCCACGGACCGCTGGGCGACCTCCCAGGCTGAAATTTCGACCAGCCTGGCTAAGGGGTGCTTCGGGCGCGGTGAACTCGGCCGGGCCCGCGATCATCTCGATGAGGCGATGAAGAGCGGCGCGCCCTATGCGCCGATGTACGTCCTGGCCGCACGCCTGGCGGCGGAAAAGGGCGAACTCGATGCTGCGCAACGCTATGCCGATGCCGCACGAAACCTCCAACCCGATTCGGCCGAAGCCTGGTACGTCGTGGGAACCATCGAGCAGACGCTCGAGCGGTCGGACTTGGCGCTGGCGGCATTCTCGGAGGCTGCGAAGTTGGCTCCGGAGAAGACCGCCTACGTCCTGGCGGAGGTCGAACTGCTGGTCTCCGAGAAGCGGACGGAGGAGGCCGCTCGACGCCTGAACGAGGCGCTCGGCCGGACCCCTGGCTCCGTCGAACTTCACGCGGCGCGCGGCGACCTGCTCTGCCTGATGGGCAACTACGCGGAGGCCGTCGGGTCGTACCGAATTGCACGGCGTCTGGATCCAAGGCGCCAGGACGTGGTGGAACGTTTGGCGACGGCGCTGTTCTACTCGGGCGACTACGCGGAGGCGGAGCCGCTTCTCGCGGACATGGCCGACGCCGAACCGGAAAAGACACCGGGGTGGGTCCTGAAGATGTGGGGCGACAGCCTGTTGTCCCTCGACCGCCTGCGCGAAGCGCAGCCGGTGTACGAACGGATTCTCGCGCGCGACGAGGCGTCGGTCGACGCGCGCGTTGCGCTGGCGAAGTGCGACCTTCTGGAAGACCGGCCGACATCGGCCCGGCATCAGTTGGACGAGGCTTTGAAGCAGGCGCCTGACCACGCGGAGGCCAATGCGCTGATGGGACTCATCCTGATCGGCGCGGGTCGGCCGGGCGAAGCCGTGCCGCACTTGAGGCTCGCGCTGGCGGCCCAGGATTGTGGCGATCGCGAGACGGTGGAACGGCTTCTCGCGCGTGCAACAGTCAAAGAGCCGGAACAAGTCGTGCCGTAACCGTAAGTGGACGGGGTGTCGGGTATCAGGGGGATTGGGGAGGCGCTCGGGAGTGATTGAACTTCGCCGCGCTGCGGCTGTCGTTCTCCTGTTCCTTGGGGTCGGGATGTGTCTGCACCTGCTCCTGGATCCCATGAGCGAGTCCGGCCAGTCGGCGGCGGTCAAGACGGTCGTCCTGGGCACGGGCCTGTTTCTGGCCCTTCTCGGCGTGATCGGGGGCTACCTGATTGCCCGGATGCCCAAGGAGCGCATCAACGTCGTGGCGGAGCGCCTGGAGAACCTGGTGCGCCAGGGCACGATCGGCCTGGTGATCAGCGAGGGCGAAACGGATTCCCTCGGCCGGCTCGGCCAGGCTGTCAACCGCTACCTGACGTTCATCAAAGACGAAGTGGAACAGTCCCGCATGACGGCCAAGGAGCGCCAGATTCAGATGAAGGTGCTCGAGGCCGAGAAACGCCACGTCGAGGCCGTCATCCACGCCATCAGCGACGGGGTCATCGTGACAGACGCCTTCGGCGACCTGGTGCTGGCGAACGGAGCGGCCGAGAACATCTTCGGGTTCCATTTTGATGCGGCCGTCCGCAAACCGGCCGAGGAAGTCATCGGCGACTCCAAGTTTCTGGCCCTTCTGACGGAGATGCGCGAAACGGGCCTGCACGTGCCCCACCGCACCGTCGAGTGGGTCTGCCGCGACAGCGACCCGGAGGCGACTTACCGTGTCACGTTCAATACCGTGGTCCAGGCGAAGCGGGGCGATCGGATCAGCGGCATTGTGGCCGTCCTGCACGACGTTACGAAGGAAAAAGAGATCGCCCGCATGAAGACCGATTTCGTCTCCATGGTCTCGCACGAACTGAAGGCCCCGTTGGCCAGCATCAAGGCCTACGTCGAAATGCTTCTGGACGGCGAGGCCAAGAACGAGGCGGCGTCGCGCGAGTTCCTCCAGACCATCGCCCACGAGGCCGACCGCCTCAATCGCCTCATTCAGAACATCCTGAACCTGAGCCGGCTCGAGTCCGGACTCGTGCCGGTCAACAAGACCGACCTCGCGATTACGGAAATCCTGCGCGAGGTGGTGGACGTCATCGCCCCGCAGGCGGCCCAGAAAAACGTCCGTGTCGAGGCGGACCTCGCGCCCGTCTTCTTCCGCGTCCACGCCGACCGCGACATGATCTACCAGGCGGTGCTCAACGTTGTCTCCAACGCCGTCAAGTACACGCCGGCTCAGGGCCGTGTCCGGATTTCGACGTATCTGGAGGATGGTTCCGTGGTCGTCGACGTCTCGGATACGGGGTATGGCATTGCCGAGGACGAGGTCGCGAAGGTCTTCGAGAAGTTCTACCGGGCGCGGGGCTCGCACGACGAGGCCACGGGCACCGGTCTCGGCCTGCCGCTCGTCCGACATGTTGTGGAAACGGTTCACGGCGGCCGGGTGGCCGTCGAAAGTGAGGTCGGAAAGGGAACGACGTTCCGGCTCCGCTTGCCGGCCGTCCGTTAGCCCTGGGACCGGTCGCCTCAGGCGACTCGACGGGGCGAGGAGAGGTGACATGGCACTCAAGGTTCTTGTAGCCGATGACGAAGCCCCCATTGCCAATGTGGTGGCGATGAAACTTCGGAACGCCGGCCTGGAGGTGATCGTCGCGATGGACGGCCTGGAGGCCTACGAACTGGCCCTCGCCGAACGCCCCGATTTTATGATCACGGATCTCCAGATGCCGGGCATGAATGGGCTCGAACTGTGCGCCCGCCTGGCGACGGAACTCGAGGGAGGCATCCCGACGATTCTTCTGACGGCCAAGGGGTTTGAACTGACAGCCGAGTCCGTCCGCGAACTCCCCGTTCGCCGAATCGTGACTAAACCGTTCAGCCCGCGCGAACTGCTGGCTCAGGTTCAGGAACTGCTGGGTCTGCTGGCCACCACGTAGCCGGCTGGAGGAAAACGGGATGATTGTTTGTCAGGAAGCCGCCAAGCCGATCCTCGCGTGCGAGACGCTTGGGCGGATCGCCCGCGAGACGCTCGAGGCGACCGGCGTGGCCGTGGCCTTCTATTGGCCCGACGGGTCGCCGCTGGAAGGTTCGTCCGAGCCTTTGTCGCCGGCAGACGACGCCTCCAGCCTCGTTTGCGAAGCGGCGGAGTCGGGCGAAACGCGGGTCCGGGAATGGTGCGACCGGCTGGTCGCCGCCTGGCCCATCCGGCAGCGCGCCCGGACGGTTCTTGTGGTTGCCGCCGAATGGTTTCTCGCGGGCAATGCCGGCGCAGTTTTCGGCCGGCGCCTGCTGGCTGCCGTCGCCCGGGCCGTCTGCGCGGAGGTCGATCGGGAAATCATCCGGCTGGAAAGCGAAGCCACGGCCGAGGCCCTCGCCCAGAGTTTCGAGGAGATCAGCCTGCTGCACAACCTCGGCAAGGTCCTGCGCGTCACCCAACCCGTGAGCGAACTTTTGGACCACATCTGTGTGGAACTGCGCGGGACGATCGGCACCGAAGCCGCGGCCGCCTACCTGCCCAAGGTCGATGGTCTGGGACCGGAAACGGTCATCGCCGGCCGCCTCCCGTTCGACGCCTCCCAACTGCCGGGTCTCGTGGCCCATCTGCTCGACGACCTCGGCCCGGAGCAGACCGTCGTCATCGTCAACCATTGCCAGGAGGATCCGCAACTGTCGGCGATCTCCATCGCCCTGGAGCGTCTGGTGCTCGTCCCGCTGCCGCTGCGCGAGGGGGTCAGCGGCGCGCTGATGGCGATCAACCGGTCGGCCGGCGAGTTCGGAAGCCCGGACGCCAAACTCGTCCGGTCCCTCACCTCCAGCGCGGCCGTCTTCGTCGAGAACCGCCGGCTCTACCATGACCTGCACCAACTGATGCTCGACCTGGTGCGGGCCCTCGTCTCGAGCATCGACGCCAAGGACCCATACACGTGCGGCCACAGCGAGCGCGTCGCCATCACCAGCCGCGAAATCGCTCGGCAACTGGGCCTCTCCGAGCAGGAAATCGAGTGGGTTTACCTGGCCGGGCTGGTGCACGACATCGGCAAGATCGGAACCCCCGAGCACATCCTCCGCAAAGAGGGGCGCCTGGAACCCGAGGAACGCCAGATCGTCCAGCGTCACCCGGTCGTTGGAGGCCACATCCTCGAAGGCATCAAGCAGCTCGAACCGATTCGCGAGGCCGTCGTCCATCACCACGAGCGCCTGGACGGCTCGGGCTATCCGGACGGCCTGAAGGGTGGCGAGATTCCGCTCCTGGCGCGCATCGTCGGACTGGCCGACGCTTTCGACGCCATGACCAGCAACCGCCCGTACCGCCCCATGCTCCCGTTCGAGCATGTGAAGCACGAGATCGAGCGCAACGTCGGCACCCAGTTCGACGTCCGTGCCGTCGATGCGCTTTTCAGCCTGGACATGAACCGCCTGATGCGCCAGTTTGTCGAGCGTGCGGCGGCCCCGAGCGGTCGGACGGCATGACGCGGGGCTTGCCGGCGCGCGTGGAGGGACCTGTGCCCACGACGGCCGACACGTACGGAAGCATGACGGTGATGACGGTCGAGCCGGCCTTCACCGGGGCCGAGGCCGACGCCTTTCGCTGCGTCGCCGACGAGCAGATCCGCGCCGGCGGACGCTGGTTCGTTCTCGATCTCGCCCACGCCGGCACCTTCGACAGCCGAGGCCTCGAGGAACTCCTGGCGTTTCAGGAAAAGGTCGCGAGCAACGGCGGTGTCGTCAAACTCGCCGGACTCAAAGGCAATTGCCGCAAGATCTTCGAAATGACGCGCTTCGACAAGAAATTCGAGGTATTCGACGGTGTTCACGAAGCGGTCCGGAACTTTGACTAGGATAGGCGAATGGTTCCCGTAACCAAACAGCGCGCGAGGCTCGGCGACCTGCTGATTGCACACCATGTCATCACGGACGAACAATTGGCCAAGGCGCTCGATGTCCAGCGCCGCGGAGGCCAGGAGAAACTCCTTGGCGAGATTCTCGTGGACCTCGGCTACGCCAGCCAGGAGCAGGTCCTTTCGGCCGTCGCCGAAGCCTGCGGCGTGCCGTTCGCGCGCCTCACCGCCGACATCCTGGACCCGGACGTCCGCAGCGCGTTGCCGGAAACATTCTGCCAGAAACACGGCGTCCTGCCGCTCTTCCGCGTCCGCGACGTTCTGACCGTCGCGGTTCCGGAACCCGCCAATGTCTTCTTCGTTGACGAGATCGCTCAGGCCGCCGGCATCAACGTCCAGGTTGTCGCCGCCACCGCCGACAATATCTACCAGATGCTCGAACAAACTCGCGCGGAGGATCGGACCGCGCTTCCCGCCGACGAATTGGCCGGCCGCTGGCAGGTCGGCGAAACGCTCGAGCGGGCAGGGGAGTACGAGGCCGTCTATGGCGACTGGCCTCCCGAGAAGATTGCCGACCTGCTGTTGCATGAGGCCGCTCGCGCTGGCGCCCACGCCATTCACCTCGAACCCGACGAGAAGGTCCTCCGAGTCCGATTCCGCATCGACGGCGTCCTGCACGTCGTCATGCGGCCGCCCGCGCGGCTCGCGGCGGGTCTGACAGCCGCGCTCGTTGACCTGATGGGCCTTTCCGGCCGCACCGCCGCCGAGCCGTGCCGCAGCGCCCGAATCATCGTCCACGGGCATGCCGTCCAACTGCACCTGGCCTCCATGGAAGGGTCGTACGGTCCGCGGACCGTGGCCCGACTCATCCGCGAGGAGGAAGCCTCCAGGCCGCTGGAGAAACTCGGCTGCGAGTTTAAACTCCTCGACCGCTACCGCGAACTCGTCGCCGGCCTGCACGGGCTTTTTGTCGTCGCCGGCCCGCGCGACAGCGGTGTCACGACGACCCTTTACAGCGCTCTGGGAGACCTCGACCCCGTCCGCCTCAACGTCTGCACCTTCGAGGCGTGCATCGGGTTTCACCTCACCGGCCTCAGCCAGTTCTCGCCGGCGACCTGCGGCGTGGCCGAAAGGGCGGAAGCCCTTGCCCGCCTCCTCCTCCAGGAACCGGACGTGTTGATGCTCGACGGGGTCATGGACGAGCGCGTGGCGGCTGTGGCCGTCGAGGCCGCGCTCGACGAGCGCCTCGTCCTCGCTCAGATCAAAGCCCTCGATGCCGCCGACGCCGTCGCCAGGCTCGCCGCCTGGGCTTCCGGTGACGCGCTGGCTTCCGTGTTGCGGGGGGTGCTGGCCCAGCGGCTCGTGCGGACGATCTGCCCCCAATGCAAGGCGCCCTACGACGTGCCCGCCGCACTCCGTCGCCGTCTGGCGGAGACCGTCGGGCCGATCGAGGGGCTCAGCAAAGGCCGAGGCTGCGCCGCCTGTCGCCACACCGGATTCCTCGGTCGCATCGGCCTGTTCGAACTATTGCCTATGGAGCCGGACATCGCAAATCTCGTCCGCCAGGGCGCCGACGCCGAACGCCTCCGCGATGCCGCATGCCAGGCCGGTCACCCATCCCTCTGGATGGATGGCCTCAACAAGACAAGGGCCGGCATCACCTCGCTCGAGGAAGTGATGGATGCCTTGACCGGGTGCCCGGGACGCGAAAAGGCCGTCGAGCCCGTTCCCGACCGAACTCCCGCGTGAACAGCCTCGCGAGCGCCGGCCGAACCTGAAAAAGCGGACGGAGCCGACGGATCGGCTCCGCAGTACCTGACTTCAGAATACCTCACGACCCACCGCCGGCCGGGAAGGGGTCGTCTACCGCCACTTCTTGTTCTCGTCGTTTTTCTTGGTAGCGTCCTTTTTCTTTTCCGGTGGCTCCAGTTTCTTTTTCAGGGCGAGGATTTTTTCTTTCAAGGCCGTTTCCGCCTCACGCTGGTCTTCCGGCAGCATCTGGTAGATCGCCACATAGATGGTCAGCACCATCTTGTCGTCCATCAACTTGCCATAGATGGCGGTGACCTTCTCCAGGCAGGACCGCCGATTCTTCAAAACGCGTGCCGCCACTTCCCTGGCGCTGCTCTTCAGGTCCTCCGGCATCCCCCCGCGCTTCTGCTCCAGCATCCGCAAGCCCCGGTGTACGGCCGCGTACTTGCTTTCCATCATCCGCCATTGCTGCGCGCACGCCAGCATCACATTCCGGTAGTCCACCACATCCTGGGAAGTGGACCCTTTCGTCAGGGCGTCCTTAAGTTTGTTCCCGTCCTCGACGTGCTCCAGGGCCTTGGTTTCGACCTTGAGGACCTTGATCGAGAGTTTGAGTTCTTCCTCCTGAAGGGCGGTGAGTTTTTCGCCGGCGTCGGTTAACTGCTTCTCGATGCGGGCCCGTTCCGCCTCCGGAATCTCGCGCGGTTTCGGCGGGTCCTTCGCCTCGGGGGCCGGCTCGGCCGCTGCTGGGCCGTCCGACTTTTCCGCGCCCGTTCCAGCCCCTGCCGCTACGCCTGTTCCGAGCGCAAGGCACACGGCGGCTGCCAGCATCCATCCTACCGGCCACGCTTTCATGGCTGGTTCCTTTTCCGCCCCTTTGCGGCTTTCTCCATCCTATTATACGACCGGCCCGGTTCGGGGGATAATTATTCCTTGATGCCGGTCACGCGCACCGTCAGATACGGTTGCCGGTGCCCGATGTGGCGCCGGCTGCTCTTGCGCCGGCGAACCTGCACGATCTCCAACTTGGGGCCTCTTGACGGTCCCACCACCTCGGCCGTCACCTTGGCCCCCTTGACCACGGGCCTGCCGACGCGCGTCCCTTTCTCGTCCGCCACCAGGAGCACACGCTCGAACGTCAACTTTGCGCCCGGCTCGGCCTCACGATGGTCGATCTGGAGCACCTGGCCCTCTTCCACGCGGAATTGCTGGCCGCTCTCTTCGATGATTGCGTACATGGTTCTCTCCGCTTGAGTTCCTGCGCACCCGGGAAGGCCAGAACTCTATCCGCCCGGGACGTCCAAATCAAGTCCTAATCCGCTCCGTTTGCGTTGGACGTCCCCGGCGAACCTCTATGCGACCGAAAGCGGCCGCCCGCCCCTTGGCCCTTGACCCGCCGCCCGGACCCGTTAAACTGCCCCCTGCACCTGAAGGAGAACCCATGGCGACGCTTCCGGATGCCGCCGGACGCTTCGGACCCTACGGTGGCCAGTATGTCCCCGAAACCTTGATGCCCGCCCTCGCCCAGTTGGCTGAGGCCTACGAGGCCGCGCGCGCCGACCCCGAGTTCCAACGGGAACTCGATTTCCTGCTGCGCCAGTACGTCGGTCGGCCCTCGCCCCTCTACTTCGCACGCCGACTCTCCGACGCCTGGGGCGGCGCACGCATTTATCTGAAGCGCGAGGACCTCAACCACACCGGCGCCCATAAAATCAACAACACCGTCGGCCAGGCCCTCCTCACCGTCCGCATGGGCAAGCCCCGCCTCATCGCCGAAACCGGCGCCGGCCAGCACGGCGTCGCCACCGCCACCAGCGCCGCCCTCATGGGACTCGAGTGCGACATTTACATGGGCACCGAGGACATGCGCCGCCAGCGACTCAACGTCTTCCGCATGCGGGCCCTCGGCGCACGCGTCGTCCCCGTCGATTCCGGCCAGCGGACCCTCAAGGATGCCATCAACGAGGCCATGCGCGACTGGATGGCCACCGTCGAAACCACCCATTACTGTTTCGGCTCCGTCGCCGGACCGCACCCGTTCCCCGTGATGGTCCGCGACTTCCAGTCCATCATCGGACGCGAGACACGCCAGCAGATCCAGACCCAGGAAGGCTGTCTGCCCGATTCGGTCGTCGCGTGCGTCGGCGGCGGATCCAATGCCGCCGGCATCTTCACCGCCTTCGTCGAAGACGAGGGCGTCGAACTCGTCGGCGTCGAGGCGGGGGGCCTCGGGCTCGCTTCGGGTCAACATGCCGCGCCGCTGGCGGCCGGCGCGCCGCCGGGTGTCCTTCACGGCTCTTATTCCTACGTGATGCAGGATGAGGACGGTCAGACCCTCCCCGTCCATTCCGTCAGCGCCGGCCTCGATTATCCCGGCGTCGGCCCCGAGCATTCCCACTGGAAGGACACCGGCCGCGTCCGCTACGCCGTCGCCACGGATGACGAATCGCTCGAAGCGTTCCAGGGACTGGCGCGCACCGAAGGCATTCTGCCGGCCCTTGAGTCGGCCCACGCCCTCGTCGAGGCCAAAAAGATGGCCGCCAAAATGGACCGCCGACAGATCATCATCGTCAACCTCTCCGGCCGCGGCGACAAGGACGTCGAGGAGGTCGCTCGCATCCTCCGAGAGCGAGAAGGGAAGGGGGCCACCGAGTGAACCGCATCGACGCCGCCTTCCACCGCCTCCGCGAAACCCGACGAAAGGCCTTCATGCCCTTCATCGGCGCCGGCGACCCCTCCCTCGACGCCACCGCCGCCATCCTCAAGACCCTCGAGGCCCGCGGCGTCGCGGACCTCGTGGAACTCGGACTCCCCTATTCCGACCCGATCGCCGACGGGCCCACCATCCAGGCCAGTTACACCCGCGCGCTCGCCGCCGGCGTCACCCCGCCCGCCGTCCTCGACAGGGTCGCACGCCTGCGGGCCGATGGCCTCACGCTGCCGCTGTGCCTCATGACGTCCTATTCGCTCGTCTTCCGCCCCGGCGTCGAAAAGTTCGTCGCGAGGGCCGCCGACGCCGGCGTCGACGGGCTCATCGTCCCCGACCTGCCCGTGGACGAGGCGGGACCCCTGGGAGAACTCCTGGCCGCACGCGACCTGGCCCACGTCCTGCTCGTCGCCCCGACGACGCCGAAGGACCGCCTCAAGCGCATCCTCGAACATGCCACCGGCTTCGTTTACTGCGTCAGCACGACCGGCATCACCGGCGAGCGCGACGCGCTGCCCAAGCACCTTGCCGACTACGTCAAACAGGTCCGCAAGGGCGCTAAGGTTCCTGTCTGCGTGGGCTTCGGGATTTCGCGGCCGGAGCACGTCGCCGCCGTGGCGAAACTCGCCGACGGCGCCATCGTCGGTAGCGCCGTCGTCCACCGCATTGCCGACCACGCCGCCGAAACCCCCGACGCCATCGCCGACGCCGTCGCCAGCCTCTGCCAGGAACTCTCCGCGCCCTTGAGGGGGTGAAGGTTTCCAGACAGGCGCCGCCGGCCTTCTACTTCGGCATCGCCGGCAACTCCTTCTTGACGCTCTCCGGCAGATGGTCCATGAGCCGGCTGATCTGCGAAAAAATCCACCAATGACGGAACGCGACCGGATCCAGGTTCGGAGGGATGTCGGTCGGCACCTGCTCGGGAATGGCGACGTCGTCGGCGGTGCCCGGCTGCTTATCGTCCCCCGGCAGGACGAGTTCGTACGTCCGCTCGCCCGTCGCGCGGTACGCAATCGCCAGGCCGCGCGTCGTCACCGACGGCGCCGCGGGCCAATCGGGAACGTGCACCTTCTCCGTGACCTCGGCGATGCTCTTCGGCAGCCGATTCTCCCGCGTGAAGAAGTAGGCCGTCTGGAGCGACAGTTCCAGCACGTTCTCGTCGTTCATCGCCTGGAGCACCGCCAGATTCAGGCCTCCCCCGGTCCCCTTCGCTCCGTCGGCGGTCGGCGATTTCGTCTCGCATCCGCCCATCAGCCACCACATCGCGCCCCCCAGCGCCGCCAGGACAAGGATCGAAACAATCGCCGCCCACTTCCGCCCCGCCCGCGGTCTCCCGGATTCGTTCACGCTTTATCTCCTTCTCGCCCATCGCTGCCTTTACCCTCGGCGGGCCGGCCCTCGCGCATCCGGCGATACTCCTCGAGCCGCTTCTTGATCTTCGCCTCGTGGCCGCGGTCGGTCGGCTCGTAGTACGTCGCATCCACGCCGAGGTATTCCTGCGGCGCGACGCCGCCCTCGTAATTATGGGAATACTTGTATCCTTCGCCGTGCCCCAGACGCTTCGCGCCGCGGTAACTTGCATCGCGCAGATGCTTCGGCACGGGCACGGTGCGGTTCTCCCGAACGTCCTCGCGGGCCTTGGCGATGGCGAGGTACGCGGCATTCGACTTCGGGGCGCACGCGATGTACGTAACTGCTTGCGCCAGCGGGATTTGGCACTCCGGCAGGCCCACGAACTCCGCCGCCTCCAAGGCCGCCGTCGCCAGCATCAACGCCGCCGGGTCCGCGTTCCCCACGTCCTCCGCCGCGCAAATGACGATCCGGCGAGCGATAAACCGCGGGTCCTCCCCGGCCTCCAGCATCCGGGCCATCCAGTAAATCGCCGCATCCGGATCGCTTCCGCGCATCGACTTGATGAACGCGCTCGCCGCGTCGTAATGCTCGTCGCCCGTCCCGTCGTACGCGAGCGCCTTCTGCTGGATCGATTCCTCCGCCACCGCCAAGTCCACGGTGACGGGCGGGACCTTTTCCGGCGGCGCGCTCGGGTCCTTGACCTGGCTCAGAACCGCCACTTCCAGGGCCGCCAGCGCCCGCCGCGCGTCTCCGTCGCTCTTCGTGGCCCAGTGTGCCAGCGCCTCGTCCGACACCGTCACGCGGTACCGCCCGAAGCCGCGCTCCTTGTCCTCCATCGCGCGGCGAACGAGGGTGCGGATATCATCTTCGCTGAGCGGCTCGAACTTGAAGATCTGGCTCCGCGACACGAGCGGCGCGTTGAGTGCGAAGAACGGATTCTCCGTCGTCGCCCCGATGAGGATGATGACGCCGTTCTCGACGTCCGGAAGGAGCACGTCCTGCTGGGCCCGGTTGAAGCGGTGGACTTCGTCGAGAAAGAGGACCGTCCGCCGGCCGTCCGTCGCGAGCCGTGCCTTGGCGCGCTCCAGAACCTCGCGCACGTCCTTGACCCCGACGAGAGCCGCGTTCAGGTGCTCGAACGCCGCGCTCAGGCGCCCCGCGATGACCTCCCCGAGGCTCGTCTTGCCCGTTCCCGGCGGCCCATAGAAGATCGCGCTCTGGAGCCTGTCGGCCTCGAGCATCCGGCGAAGGAGTTTCCCGGGCCCGAAGAAATGCTCCTGCCCGACGAACTCTTCCGGCGTCCTCGGCCGCATCCGCACCGCCAGCGGCGCGTGCTTCGCAAACTCGCGCCGCTCGCTTTCGTTGAAAAGGTTCATGTGGCTGGTATTATAGCACTGCGAGACCGCAATTTGCCAGAACGCAGAGTGGGAGAGACCCGTGACGGTCCCTCGAGAAATTTTTTTGCCGATTCGCCCCGCGTTTCGGCGGGAGTTCCTGGATTTCGAGCGCGGCATCCGGATGGGCGGCCTCGAGCCGAACGAACGCATCACCCAGATCGTCAAGGCTCACCTGGTCACCCGGCACGGCCAACCGTTCATCATTGACAAGTGGGGCAGGGGGCGCTTCTGGCGATGGATTTGCTGGCTGCCGCGCGCGGGCCGCGACGCCAAGCCCCGCTCCTCTGGCTACAACTTTTCGTGCGCGAAGTTCTTCCTCAGCCTCTTTCCCGGCGAGGGGGAACTGGCCGCGGGACTCCAGATCGAGCGCGCTGCCCTCCGCCGAGGACGCGGACGGGCCGACGAAGTGTATCTCGAGGACGATTGGGACTGGCATCGCGTGGTCGCGGGCCTGCGGAAGGGGGCGGCGCTCGAGGCGGAACTGGCGCGCCTCCTCGGGCGCGAGGGATTCACCGCCACGGCCGGGCCGTTCTCCGACATGACGACCTTCCGCGGGCGGCGATGGGGCGGCGTCGCGGCCATCCGCCGCGCCTGCACGCGCATCCCCGCGACGGAGTGGGGCGGCTTTCAACTCTATTACCCGATGTGCGAGAAGGATGTCCGTGAAACGTCCGGCGCGGAGATCGTCGCCGCCATCCTCGCCGTCTTCGACGAAGTCGCCCCCGCCATGAACCTCATCATGCAGGAACCGCACCTTCGGGGAATTTCCTCCGCCTCCGGAATTGGCTCCAAGTGTTCCCGAAAACCACCATAACGCCCGTCGAAAAATAGACTTGCGTAATAATTACCCCAGGGGGAATTTCCGCTAATTTCCGCTAATTTCCGCCCTCGTATGCGGAATTTTCCTGGGGACGAGTGTCAATTCTTCAGCGATTGGATGGGCGCGGGGATCCGGCCGCCGAGGCGGACGAACGCGCCCGAGGCCCCGGCGTTGCGGACCTCGATCACCGTGGTCGATCCGAAGAGGCCCCCGAACTCGACGCGGTCGCCCGCCTTCGCGCCCGGCACGGGGATGAGGCGGACGCCCGTCGTCTTATCGTTCATGACGCCGATGGCGGCCTCGTCGGCGATGATCGCGGCGAGGGTCTCGGCGGGCGTGTCGCCGGGCACGGCAATCATGTCGAGGCCGACGGAGCAGACGCTGGTCATCGCTTCGAGTTTTTCAAGGCTCAAGTGCCCCGCCGCCACCGCTTCCGAGAGGGACGCGTCCTCGCTCACGGGGATGAACGCCCCCGACAGGCCGCCGACGCTCGAGGAGGCGAACGCCCCGCCTTTCTTGATGGCGTCGGTGAGCATGGCAACGGCCGCCGTCGACCCCGGGGCCCCGATGCGTTCGATGTCGAGGGCTTTCAGGATCTCGCCGACCGAGTCGCCGACTTGCGGCGTCGGGGCGAGCGAAAGGTCCACGATGCCGAACGCGACGCCGAGGGCCTCGGCCACTTCGCGGCCGATGAGTTCCCCGACGCGCGTCACGCGGAAACTGGTGATCTTGATCTCTTCGGCGAGGTCGCCGAGCGTCAACTTGCCTCCGATCTGGATTCGGCGCGCCAGTGCGCTCGAGACGACGCCGGGCCCCGAGACGCCGATGTTGACGGCGGCGTCGGGTTCGCCCTCGCCGACGTAGGCCCCCGCCATGAACGGGTTGTCCTCGGGCATGTTGGCGAAGACGCAGAGTTTCGCGCAGCCGAAGCCTTTCTCGGCGGCGGTCGCTTCGGCGGTGCGGCGGATGATTCGGCCCATCTCGGCGACGGCGTCCATGTTGATCCCCGCCCGCCGCGACGCGACGTTGACCGACGCGCAGACGCGCCGCGTCTCGGCGAGGACCTGGGGCAGGGCCTTCATGAGCACCTCGTCCGCCGCAACGGCCTTTGCCCGCACCTCTCTGCCCGCCCCTCGGCGACAAAGCCGTTGCGTCGGCGGGCGGCGGAGCGTATGTTGCCCGCTCCGAACGGGCGAGTAACCGGAGAACCGGCGCGGTGCCGCGGATCGGCCGACTGCTGCTCATCACGTTCGTCGAGAGTTTCGCCACGATCCTCATCGAACGGGGCATCTACTTCTACACCTACGATCGGCTGGGCTTCACGGACGTCGAGAACCTGTGGCTGGCGCTGGGGTTCGGCGCGTCGTATGCCATCGGGGCGCTGGCTAGCCACCACCTGGCGCGGCGCACCACGGAAAAGGGACTCCTGGTCGCGGCGCTGGTCGGCCAGTTCCTCGTGCTGGTGGGCCTTTGTATCTGGCCGTTCTCGTATACGGTGGCGATCGGCAACACGGTCATCGGCCTGCTGGTCGGCCTGAAGTGGCCGCTGGTCGAGAGTTACGTGGCGGCCGGCCTGACGCCGAAGGACCAGGCCAAGGCCATCGGTTGGTTCAACATTTCGTGGGCCGTGCCGACGGCGCTGGCGGTGGGGGCGGCAGGGCCGCTCATCGCGTGGCGCACGGAAGGGCTGTTCGCGGCGTCGGCGTGCCTCAATGTCGTCAGCCTCCTCCTGGTGCTTCCGCTGGGTCGGCGTGCGGTTCACCTGCCGCAGGACCATCCGGAACGGCCGAACCTTCGCGAGATGGTGCGTTACCGTGGGCTGCTTGCGTCGAGCCGCTGGTCGATGCTGTTGAAGTACTCCCTGATGTGGATCCTCGCCGCGCTCCTGCCGGGTATCTTTAAGGGCCTGGGTGTCCAGAACGTGATGGTGGCGACGGCGCTGGCGGCCCAACTGGATGTGTTTCGGGGCCTGACGTTCCTGGCGCTCCATGTCTGGCGGGGCTGGCACCACCGATGGGAGCCGCTGGCCTGGGTGATCGTGGGGCTGCCGGTGGGTTTCTTTTTGGCCGTGTTCGGGCCGAGCGTGGCTGTGGTCCTCCTGGGTGAACTGGTGTTCGGCGTCTCGGCGGGAATGACGTACTACGCGGCCCTCTACTACGCGATGGTCGTCAAGAACGCGTCGGTCGACGCGGGAGGGGTGCATGAGGGGCTCATCGGGGCGGGCTTTGCCGTCGGTCCGGCGGCAGGCCTGGCGGGCAATGCGCTCGCACCCGCGGTGGGGGGGGTGGTCCTCGGGCGCATCGTCGGGGTCGCGCCGGTGGTGGTCGCTTGTGTCGTCGGGGCGGTCGTGTCGCTGGTGAAGGTCGCGCGCACCGCGCGGACCGGCTGACCGCGGCCAAACGTTCAAACTTCGGCGTGCGGTTGGCCGATAAGAGTATGGACCCGCGAGCACCGGCCGGAAGCCGCCGGCGCGAGGATGTGAAAGGGCGGCGTATGGCGAAAGCCGAGGGGCGCGATGTCATCCATCGGTCGCCCGACAACCCGATCCTGACGCTCCGCGACGTGCCGTTCCAGTGCAGCGACATTCACAATGCGGCGGTGCTGCGGCACGACGAGGGTTTCTGGTTCCTGATTACGGTCGAATCGCTGGAGGGTCAATACGCACTATACCTGGGCCGGAGCCGGGACGGCCGGCGGATCCAGGTGGACGAGCAACCTTTCATGCGTCCGGCGCGGGACGAGACGTTCGCGGAGTACGAAAGCCTGGGCGTTCGGGACCCGCGGATTACGGCGCTGGACGGCACGTACTATATCACGTACGTGGCGGAAGGCGACCACGGGCACCGGATCGGTTTGGCGCGGACGAACGATTTCAACACGATCGAGCGCCTGGGTTTTCTGAACCAGCCGGACACGAAGAACGGCATCCTGTTTCCCGAGAAGGTCAAGGGGCGCTACGCGTTGCTGGAGCGTCCGGACGAATCACAGAGCATCTGGATCAGTTACTCGGACGACTTGGTGTACTGGGGCGGCGCGACGGTGGTGATGACGCCGCGCGGCGGCTACTGGGACGCCGACCGGATTGGCGCCGGGCCGCCGCCGCTCCTGACGGAGGCGGGATGGCTTCTGATTTACTACGGGGTGAAGGAGACGCCCGGGGGTCCGCTGTTTCGGCTCGGGGCGGCGATTCTGGACCGCGAGAATCCGGCGCGCGTCATCTCGCGATGCAACATTCCCATCCTGTCGCCTCGCGAACCGTATGAGCGGATCGGGGACCTGCCGAACCTCGTCTTCTCGTGCGGCGCGCTGGTCGAGAAGGACAAAACCCTTTCGCTGTATTATGCGGGGTCCGACAGTTGCCTCTGCCTGGGCACGGCGCCGATCGACGCGATCGTCCGGGTCTGCTGCGAAAAATCGGAGGTGTTCTAGCGATGCCGGCACGCATGGGACGCGACCTGTTGCACCGCTGGCCGCAGAACCCGATCCTGACGGTGCGCGACATCCCGTACCGGTGCAACACGGTTTTCAACGGGACGCCGGTGCGGATCGACGGGGAATACCGCCTGATCGTCCGCGTCGAGGGCCAGCAGGGGTACTCGTTCCTGGCGCTGGCGCGGAGCGAGGACGGCCTGCGTTTCACGGTCGAGGCCAAACCCTGCCTGCTGCCGGCCCGCCGCGGGCCATTTACCGTTTGGGAGGAGTGGGGCATCGAGGACCCGCGCCTGACGTGCCTCGAGGGCCGGTACTACATTGTCTACACGGCCGTTTCGCGGTTCGGCCCGCGGATCGCGCTCGCGCACACGGAAGATTTCCATCATTTCGAGCGCATCGCCATCATCTCGGGCCACGGGAACAAGGACGGCGTGCTGTTCCCGGAGAAGATCGGGGGCCTGTACGCGAGGCTGGACCGTCCGGTCGGGCGGGGCATCGGGGGCGTGTGGATCTCGTACTCGCCGGACCTCGTGAACTGGGGCCGCAGCGAATGGGTCTTCGGCCCGCGCGACCGCTACTGGGATTCCTACCGGGTGGGGGCGAGCGCCCCGCCCATTAAGACGGATCGCGGCTGGCTGGAGATTTATCACGGTGTGCGGATGACGAGCGGCGGCCCGATCTACCGGGCGGGGGCCGTCATGCTGGACCTGGAGAACCCGGCGAAAGTGGTCGGCCGGTGCCTGCCGCCCATCCTCAGCCCGCGCGAGATCTACGAGCGCGTCGGCGACATCGGCAACGTCGTGTTCGTCGGCGGGGCCATCGTCGAACCGGACGGCGAAGTGAAGGTCTATTACGGTGCCGCCGACACGGCCATCTGCGTCGCCACCGCGCCGCTGCAGGACATCATCGACTGCTGCTTCGAGTGCGACGACTAGCCGTTTCCCTTCCGCTTCCGCGTCCGGTGTTTTCTTGACCGTCTCGTCATGGCGCAATGGCTACGATCACGCCTCTTCGATGACCTTGCATCCCAGCGCTGCCGCCAGGCCATCGAGCGGGATGCTCGTCAGGTCCGCCGTCTCCGCCCGGTGCTCCCGCACGTATTCGATAATTCTCTCCGTCAGCCGGCGCGTCAGATGCGAGCCTGGGTCGATGGGGTCGATGAACGTCACCAGGATTTGCCGTCGCCGATTATCCACCATGCCGCTCTCCCGGGCGGACGGGCCGGCCGTGGGGTGGCCTTCGGTTCCTGCGGCGGCTGGAGCAACGCCTGGGCCGACCGACCGGTTTGCCGCCAGAAATTTGGCCCGAAACCGAATGCAAGAGATTGGAATTGAGTATTGCGTGCCCGGAATTGCCGGAATTGCCACAAGTCCCTGTCGGGCCGCTCGGGGGCCGGACTCCAGGCTTGCGAGGGGCAGGGGCCGCGATAGACTGGGCCTCCCGTGGCCCGCGGCTGTCGCGAAGTCCCGTATGAAAGGATGATTGACCATGACGAATCTCAAGCGGCGCGATTTCCTGAACGTACTGGGGTTGGGTGCGGTGGCGTTGAGCCTGAGGCCCGGAAAGGTTCATGCGGCAGACGCAGCGGGCAAGCCCAACGTCGTCTACATCCTGGCTGACGACTTGGGCTACGGCGACGCGGCCTGTTACAACAAGAACGCCAAGATTCCCACGCCGAACATCGACCGGCTTGCGGCCGAGGGGGTATGTTTCACCGACGCCCACTCGGCGTCGGCCGTCTGCTCGCCTACGCGCTATGGCATCCTGACGGGGCGGTATGCGTGGCGTACCCGGCTCAAGAGATGGGTGCTGGGGCCGTACGACCCGCCGCTCATCGAGCCGGGGCGGCTCACCGTGGGGGCCCTGCTCAAGCAGCACGGCTATCACACGACCTGCATCGGTAAGTGGCACCTTGGCTGGGACTGGCCCAGCGCGGACGGCCGGAAAGTCTTCGACCGGCCCATCGCGAACGGTCCGACGACGCGGGGCTTTGACACCTACTTCGGCACCGACGTGCCCAACTACCCGCCGTACTGCTTCGTCGAGAACGACCGCACGGTGGGCCTCCCGACCGCCCGCAAGGAGAAGGGGGATCTGAACGGCTCCCCCGGCCCCATGCTGCCGGGCTGGCGATTCGACGCCATTCTGCCCAAACTGGCCGAAAAGGCCGTCGAGTACATCGGGCAGCGGGCGGCGGAGGGAAAACCGTTCTTCCTCTACTTCCCCCTGACCTCGCCGCACGAGCCCATTGCGCCCTCGCCGCGGTTCCAGGGCAAGAGCGGCATCAACGCGCTGGCCGACTTCATAATGGAGACCGACTGGGCCGTGGGCGAAGCGCTCCAGGCGCTGGACCGGCATGGCCTGGCGGCCAACACGCTCGTGTTCTTCACCTCCGACAACGGCCATGCAACCTACACCGGGCTACCGGAACTCCAGCAACACGGTCACGAACCCAGCGGGCCGTGGCGCGGCTACAAAACTGACATCTGGGAGGGCGGGCACCGCATTCCGTTCATCGCCCGCTGGCCCGGAAGGATCAAGCCCAACACCGTCTGCGACGACACCATCTGCCTCAACAACCTGCTGGCTACCTGCGCGGGCGTCCTGGGCGCCTCACTGCCCGACGATGCGGGAGAGGACAGTTTCAGCATCCTGGGGCCGCTGTGCGGCGAGACGCCGGACAAACCCAGCCACGAAGCCGTCGTCCACCACTCGGGCCCCGGCGTCTTCGCGATCCGGCGCGGGCCGTGGAAACTGATCGAGCAAAGCGGCTCCGGCACAGCGGGCCAACTCTATAACCTGCAAACCGATCCCGCCGAAAAAACGAACCTCTACGACAAGCATCCGGACGTCGTGAAAGAACTCCACGCTCTGCTCGAAAGATACAAGACCAGCGGTCGAAGCCGGCCGAGCCCCGGCCCGGCGTAGATTTCAGGGGACGAGATACGGTTTTTTGACGGCATCAGTTCAGGCCGGCAGGCTGGCGGTATGGTACGGATCGCACGCGTCGTGGTTCCCGGCTATCCGCATCACGTGCCCCGTCGCGGCGCGCGGCACCGATTGTGGATAACTTTTTGGAGGATGTTTTGGGGGTGATTTTTGGGCGATTTTTTGGAGGCCACCGGCCCTGGCGCTAGCGTCCGGGGGGATTTTTCGGCGGACGGGGTGCTATTGGTAAGATGGGCTAGCGCAAATTTTGACTTTTTTAGGGGTTTTTTCACGTTTTTTGCTCGGTTTTTACCGGTTTTTGTGCCCTTTTTCGCACTTTTTCCATCCATGTCATGTGCATACCTTTATGTTAATAACTTTTTTCCCGCGTCTTTGGCATGGGAATTGCACAGCCTTCAACCCCGGCGCGCCGGGGCAGAGGCCTGCCCTGAGCGAGCGGAGCGAGTCGAAGGGACGCAGAGGGAGGATTGGGGAACGATTCGATTGCGGAATGCGGAGTGCGGAGTTCGGAGTGCGGAGTTCGGAATGGACGGCGGGCGCCGCCGGGCAGGCAGGCCGAAGGCCTGAGACAATCCAGCCTGGGGCGCCGCCCCATGTGGCGGAGATTACGAAAGGGGTCTGAGCCCTGTAGCCCCGAAGGGGTCCCTTCGGGAGGGCGAAACAATCGGGCGCTTTTGTTCCGCCCCTTCGGGGCTTGGTAATGAAAAAGGATTATGCTTTGCTTGCTCCCGCCGACCCAGGCCGTTGGCCTGGGCTGCGATGTTTGAGCCCTTCGGGCTCAACTGCAACACGAGGCGGCGCGGCCCGGCTTCGCTTGCGGAAGCAGGGCCTCTTCCTGCCGCCGTGCCGCGCTACGCCTCCGCCACGATTTTGTAGCCCATCGCCTCCGCCAGGGCGAAGACAGGCGCCTTCAGGTCCCCGTAGAACGTAACGCGGTGCCAGCCCCAGCGGTCCCACTCGGCGAAGAGTTTCTCGATGTCGCCCACGGGTTCGCCGCAGAGTTTGGTGCGGCACGCGCGGTCGTCGGGGAAATCGGCGAGTTTCTGGAGGTTGTCGCCGCAGAAGATGACGCGGGTGTCGAGGAGAGAGGAGCGGGAAGGACGATTTCGGATTTCGGATTGCCGTCAGGCCACGGCACGCCTGCCGTGCCAGGGCGGATTGAACCCGTCTTCGTTCGCTTGCGCGAACTTCGCCGTGGCAGGCGGCGAACGGCAGCGGTGGACGAGGCGCGTTTGGACGGGGATTTTGGTTTGCGTTTGGGCGGCACGAATTTCACCCTCACCCTTGCCCTCTCCCATCCAGGGAGAGGGAAGTTCACCCTCACCCTACCCTCTCCCGTCAAGGGAGAGGGAGGTTCACCCTCACCTCCGCCTTCGTCCCGGCCCCAACGGGGCGAGCGCGCCGGGACTATGGCGGACAGGCTTGCCCTCTCTCGTTCGACCCAGAGGCTCTCGACGGGCCGTCGAGGGAGAGGGAAAGACGTGGCATGGGGATAGATTAGGGCAGAGGCCGAGAAAAAGCAACAGAGAACAGGCAATTGTCGCCGCAAAGTGATAATGTCCGGTTTCCGCAAAGTAGAATTGTCCTCTTTCCGGCCGGGTGGCCGGGAGGAGGACGAGGATGGAACTGCGGATGAGCCGGAAGGAACGGGATCGGTTGAAGGT
>JBAUDW010000213.1:0-7282 GCA_049678285.1 Phycisphaerae bacterium | reverse complement strand
TGTTCAAGCCTTCAGCTAACGCCTCTTTGTCAACTCCGCTCCTCGACAGGTAAGCGGAGGCGCGGTGGCCATTCTTGGCCACCGCGCGGCGGGCAAGAATGCCCGCCGCGCTATCCCCTCTCTCGGGGGAGTTCGGCTGACGGGCGCCGGGGCCGGCCGATTCTGCGTCGCGTCCGCTTCACGCCGCGCCTTCGCCATCTGCCAGAGCGCCAGCGCGACCAGAACGGCCAGAGTGGCCGCAAGCAGAATCAGCAGCAGCCAGTGTTTCGTCGCGTCGCGCACCCGAGTCGGCCTTTCCGTCAGCGCCCTGCCTATGGCCTATCTTAGGCGCCGGCGACGGGCCGCTCAACCCTTTCCCCCGCGCGCGCTCTTGGCCGCGGCGCCTCCGTCTGCTAGGATGTGCACGAGCGGAGCAGGGCGGGAGGCCGACATGCGCATCCTGGCGACGAACGACGACGGCATCATGGCGCCCGGCCTCGTGGCCATGCGCCGGGCGCTGGCCGGCCTCGGCGACCTCGTGGTCGTCGCCCCGACCACGTCCCAATCCGCCGTCGGCCATTCCATCTCTCTCACCAGCCCGGTCCTCTGCCACCGCATGGACCTGGGCGATGGGGCGAGCGGATTCGGCATCGAGGGCAGCCCCGCCGACTGCGTCAAACTGGCGTTCCTGGAACTCATGCCCGAGCGGCCGGACCTCGTCGTCAGCGGCCTCAACCTCGGCGCGAACGTCGGCATCAACGTCCTGTATTCCGGCACGGTGGCGGCGGCGGTCGAGGGGGCGTTCTACGGCGTGCCGTCGGTTGCCGTCAGCCTCGAAGATTCCGACGCGGTGGACTTCGACGGCGCGGCACGGATCGCGCGGCGGCTCGTCGAACAGTTCCTCGCCGCGCGCCCCGGCCCGGGTGCGCTCGTGAACATCAACATCCCCGCCCTTTCGCCCGGGCCGCCGAAGGGTGTCAAAGTCGTCCCCCAGAGCATGAAAGGCTGGCGCGAGAAATGGGACGCACGCCGAGACCCGCGCGGACGCACCTACTACTGGATCACCGGCGACCCGGAGGCGGAGGACGAGGGCGCCGAGACGGACGTCTCGGCGCTGGCGGCGGGCTACGTCACGGTGACGCCGCTTCAGTTCGACCTGACGGACCACACGCGCCTCGAGGCGGTGCGTGCCTGGGACTTCCGTCTTTGAGGGCTCCGGCCGGCGGACCCGGCCGGCGCACCGCTCTTCTATCTCGGCAAGTACCGCACGCCTTCTTCCGGCGTCAGGCGCACCGGACGGATCGCCACCGCGCTCCGCAGGCGCCACTCTCTGTCCGCGTCCGGCTGGAACACGCCTTCCCATACGACGTCTCGGAAGGGCTGGCCGGCATCGAACCGGCTGCCCGGCGCCGGCGGGGCCAACGCCGCTCGTGCGGTCCTGACGGCCGACGCCTATGCCAAGCAAGGCAGGATGGGAACCGTCTTCCAGAAGTACTGCGCGGAAAAAGGGCTTCAGGACCTGCCGGTCGTCACGACCGAGAACGACATCTGCCGCGACGACCTGCTGTTTGAGATCGAGGTGGACGCGCTCTCGGATTTCTGAGCGGCGACCGGCGGGCGCCGAAAAGCGCCGGGATCGTTCGCGGACCTGCGCCGGTCTTCGGAGTGGTTTCTATCCGCCCTGGATCTTCCAGAGGGGGTTAGTCTCGTCGAGGAACCGCCCGTTGAGCACCTCGTCGGCGGTGGCGGTGCCGAAGGCGTCCACGCCGACCGTCTCGACGCTGCCGTCGCAGAAGAGGACATTGGCCTTCCCGAAATGCCGCAGGCTCTGGAAACTGCTCCAACTATATCCCCATTCTTCGGCCGCCTTGCCGTACGTCTTTTCCCACTCTGCGGGGTCCACGAAGAAGAACTGGGGCCAATCGTCGCTGCTGTAACTGTAGTCGGCGATTTCCTTCGGGTAATCCAGGATGAAGATCAGCCTCGGATCAATCCGCGCGACCTTGAGGGTGGGGGTTTCATAGACTCCGCGGCTCATGCCGTAGTCTGAGGCCAGCACATCCACCGATGGGACGTCCAGTATTGTGCAGGGCTTCTTCAAGGCTTTGGCGCTGGAAGCGAACAACTCACCGTTAACGTAGATTCTGAAATCACCGGATGTCACGACGTTAATGAGGATCACTCGGAACGACCCGGTGCTCGGAGGCCAGATCTGGAAGACGATGTCGTTGTAATCGTAGTCGCTCCAGTCTTCGTAACCGATGACATAGGATCCATCGGGCTGGAGAAAGGAGTCACCGTACACCCCCCCTCCCCCCCCCCCCTTCCTGCTCAGGTACTCCGAACTTTTTGCCGAATCCTTCGTAATAACTCAGCGTCGGCACCAGGTCGTACCGGAACCCCGACCCAATGACTTCAAAGAAAGCGCTCATGCTCGTCGGAATCGTCGTCTCGGCTTTGCCGCTCTCGCCCCGCGCGGAACACACAAAGGTCCCGAGGTCCCCTTCAAGGTAAGACAGGAGTCCCGAAACCCAGCCCGACCCCGTGAGGAACAGTTGCGTCCCCTGGTCGGCGCGCCACGTGTTCTGCGCCTGCCAGATGTGGTTCAGGTTCGTCTTGCATTTCGTCAGGTGCGCCGTCTGCCAGACCGAGCGTAGGCCCGGAAGCAAGAGGGCCAGGAGCAGCCCGATGATGACGATCACGACCAGGAGTTCGACGAGCGTAAATCCGCGTTCGTGCAAGGGCTTCATGGGTTGGTTCTCCCTTGTTCGTGGGCCTTCGCCCCCTTCATCCAATTCAGCATGCGGAAGGCCTCGGCCTGAATCTCCTCCAATCGCTTCCGCCGCTCCTGCGGGGGAGCCGTCTCGTCGAACATAAACCGCACCCCGACGAAGCGCTCGATGGCGCCGACCGCCCGGCCCTGCACCAGCACGTCCTCGTCGGCCAGCATCACGTCCACCATCAGGGGAATATCCCCCGGGTTCCCGACTCGCCCCAGGGCCGTCGCCGCCGCCCCACGCACCTGGGGGTCCGGATCCGTCTGGAGCAACTGACGCAGAATCTCAGGCGAGGACTCATCGTGCCTGTAACCGAGGGCGGTCACCGCCTCTTGCCGCACGTCCCGTCTTGGCTCACGCTTGGCGATTTCCTTCAGGGCCGACTGAGCCCTCGGCGCTTTCATCTGGCCGAGCGACCGCACCGCCGTTTGCGCCGTCATCAAGTCGCGGGTGTTGACAGCCTCGCAAATCTTTTCCGCTGCCGCGTCCGAGTCCTCCCGCGCCAGCGCCCGGATCGCCTCGAACCGCTTCGCCGGGTCGCCCGATTCCAGGTCCTTGGACGGATCCCTGCATCCCCCGGCGAGGATTCCGGACAAACCCAAAACGGCTATCGCACCCGCCACGTGCCACCTCATCACTCGCGCCTGCCCTCCGCTCCGTGTTGGATTCGGGTAACTCCTAGCACGCTGACCTCTCCACGGGTGCCCCATGCCGAAACCGCGGTGCCGACCACGGCCCCCACGGCGATCAACCACCTTTTGCCCTTGCTCGACATGAACCCGGCAGAACCCCAATTGAGGGTCTAAACACCCCCTTAACAGTAATTATACCACGCCTTTTTTCATTACACGCAAAATTCTGGCGAAAACGCACAATCTCAAAAATCCCCCAATGCCACTTCCAAATGATGTCTGACCCCATTTATTGTTTGCGGTTAAACCGGACCCGTCCGCCGCCCTGTATTCTCACCGGGGCAGGTACCGCACGCCTTCTTCCGGCGTCACGCGCACCGGACGGATCGCCACCGCGCTCCGCAGGCGCCACTCCCTGTCCGCGTCCGGCTGGAACACGCCTTCCCATACGACGTCTCGGAAGGGCTGGCCTGCATCGAACCGGCTGCCCGGCGCCGGTCGGAAAAGATAGGTCTGTCGCACGACCGCTCGGCCGTCCTCCCACCGAATCGTCGGCGTGTCCGCCGTCGCCCGCACGTGCCGAAGGCCCAGCCTCACCACGGCCGCCAGGTCTTCCCGCCGCGCCCGGCCGTTCACGCCTCGCGGCGACGCGGGCTGGTACTCCGGCGAAACCCGCTCGATGAGCGCCTCCGCGTCGCCCGTGTCCGCCGCCCGGCCCATGACCTCCAGAGTCCGCACGAGGCGCTCGTAATCCGTCTCCACCGCCCACGCCACCAGTCCGACCGCAAGCGCCGCCGCCGGGAATGCCACCAGCCCTATCGCCGCCCGGCGCGATCGGCTCTGCCACCAGACGATTAGCGTCACGATCTCGGCCAGCGCGAGGCCGATCCACAGGCTCAGCGGATCTTCCAGAAAGAGGTGTTTCAGGATATCCATGATCTGTCCCCGCGCACCGCGCCCGTATCCATCCTATCGCCTCGTCGCACGCGAAGCGCGGAGATTCCAGGGCGCCTTTCGAGCCGGCGGCGGGAGCCGCCGGGCACGTTCCCCGCCTTGGCACGTGCCACGGTAGGGAACGTGACCGCCCGCTTCCGCGGGCGGCTCGAAAGCCTGCCCTGAGCGAAGTCGAAGGGGCGTAAACTTCCTGGCGCACCCGTTTCTATGAAGAGGTTTCCGCGGCCAGGCCGATAGATACTGTGCGGGAAAGGCCGTCAGGGACGGTCTTGTTCTGCGCAGGCGGTCTGGTTATTCCCCGTTTATTTGGGAGCGTGCATGCGCAGGGTGGACGAAAGGCGGCGGCACAACCGGTGGATTCTGGCCTGTCCGGTGACTTTGCGCGACGCGGCCGGCCGAATCGTCCTGCGCGGCCGGGGGACGGACGTTTCGGCCTACGGCGTCCGCGTCGTGGGTCCCGGCGGCACGGCGTTGAAAGAGGGGAGCCAGACGTGGGCTGAACTCAGCGTACCGAACCCGCGTGCGACCGGCCCGCGCATGCGCATCGTGAAGATGCGAGGCGAAATCCGCCGCGTCACCGACGTCGGCGACTGGAAAGCCGCCGTCATCGTCTTCGACACGAACTTCAAGCGCAGCCTGCTCGACCCCGTGCAGGTGTCCTAACGCTACTTTGTCAACTCCGCTCCTCGACAGGTAAGCGGAGGCGCGGTGGCCATTCTTGGCCACCGCGCGGTCGCCAAGACTAAGGGCGACCGCGCTATCCCCTCTCTCGGGGGCGCGAAGTTGACAAAGTAGTATTAGAGGCGTCCCAAGAGCCGGCCGAGGACAAGTCCCACCACGACCGCGGCGGCGGCCCACACGAGATGGATTCCCACGGGCATGTAGTGCCGCGTCTCGGCTTGCCGGACGGCTTCGGCGAGGGATTCGGGGTTCTCGTGGATTTTGCCGCCGCCAGCCGTCACGATCCGCTCAAGGAGCGGACGGTCCACTCCGAATCGCTCGTATTCGCGTGGGGGAAGACCGGGCAGGGCCAGGGTCATCCTCCCCGGCGGGCCTGCCCCGTTGGGGACGTTCCTCTCGCCGCCTTCATCGCCGGAGCGGACGATGAGGGTGGCTCCCCGTGCGGTCCGGGGTCCGAGGTCGGCCTCGGCAGCGCCCGGTTCAACCGTTTCCAAAGCGACCTCCCGCGCGCCCGGCGCGCCCGCCTCGAACAGGGCGGCGGAGAACCGGACGGGCGTGGCGGCAACGGCGGAGGACGCCTGCTCCACCCGCACCCACCATCGGCCGTCGCGATCGAAAACGCGCGCGGACCATGCGGCCGGCGAGGCCGGGCCTTCGAGCCAGGCCAGGATATCGCGGAGATAGCGTCCGAGACCGTCGTCGGCCGTCCAGGCGCCGGTCGCCAGTCCGGCGGGCCAGGGCATGGCGGCGGCCTTTCCGAGGCCTCGGCGCCAGACGGCCAGGAGCGGCAGGGTTCCCAGTTCGGTTCCCGCGGTTTCCCATGGGATGGAGGCGCCTTCCTTCGGCCGCGTGACGTTGCAGGCCGCGACGGCGGGGAGCGTCGGCCCCGGTTGCTGCCAGACGGGCTGCGGGTCGCGCCAGGTGGCGGGGAAAACGCCTTCGGTGAGTCCTTCGCCGCGGGCCCAGGTGAGGTCCTTGAGGAACGTTTCGGCGAGGTGCGCCAGGTCCGTGGAGCGGTAGAGCCGGCCGCCGGTTTCCCGGGCGAGTCGTCCGAGGCTCTCGAGGTCGGCGTCCGCCTCGGCGGCGAGACGGGCGTCGGCGCCGGTGGCGACGGCGGAGACGCTGACGCCGCGCTCGCGGCAGCGGCCGATGAGAAGCGGAAGGTCGAAGTCCTGGCTGCGGCCGTCGCTGAGGAGAAGGAAGTGGCGAACGGGTTGGTTTTCGCCCGCCGCGGTCGCCACAGGCGACTCGACCGGGCGAGCGGGCGGCAGGAGGTCGAGGGCGCCCGCCAGGGCGGGGGTGATGCGGGTGCCGCCGCCCGCCTCGAGGGACACCAGGCGGCTGCGCAGGGTTTCCCATTCGGAGGCGGGAACGAGGGTCGAGACGATGCGAGGCTTTCCGGCGAAGGCGACGATGCCAATGCGGTCGGCGGGCGCGAGGGCGGCGTGGAGCGCGAGGACGGCCTGCTTGGCGAGGGTGATCTTGCGCGGGGCGCCGGATCCAGAGCCGACGGTTTCATTCATGGAGCCGCTTGAATCTATCACGAGGACCATTTCGAGGGGCGGTCGCCGGCCGGTGCGGCTGGAGACGGGGAGGACGTCTTCGATGGGCGAGTCGCCGTAGCCGCCGGCCGCGAAGGCGGCGTCGCCGCCGATCGCCAGGAGCCCCAGGCCGCCGCGAGCGACGAGGTCGGCGAGCCGCCGGGCGGATTCCCGGCCGAGCGTCCAGGCGGAGACGTTGTCGAGGATGACGGCGGAGGCGCCGGCGCCGGGGAGGGCAAGCCCCTCCTCGGCGCGGGCAGCCGCCACCCGCAAGCCGTGTTTCCTGAGGAGATCGAAGATCGGGCCGGGCGCCGCGCCGGCGTAAACGTAGAGCACGGTTCGGGGCTCTCCGACACGAACGACGCAAGAGGCGCGATTATTTTCGGGGACGGCATCGGAGTCGGCGGCGATTTGGGCGGTGTAGGTCCAATCGCCTTCGGCGGTCGGCGTGTCCTCGAAGAGCAGTTCGGCGCCGACGCCGGGCTCGACGCGGACGCGGCGCTGCCGGTCCACAGCTCGCCCCGTCGAGTCGCCTGTGGCGACCGGAGCATCGCCGAGGGGAAGACGCTCGAAGCGGACGGTCACGTCGGCCGGGCGCGTGGAGACGAGGCGAAGGCGCATCGCGACGGGCGCGCCGAGGTCGGCGCGGGGCGGCGCGTCGAGGGCGGCGAGGCGCACGTCGCTCGGGGCTGCGAGGGTCGGCAGGATGGCGTGGACC
>JBAUDW010000212.1:0-13387 GCA_049678285.1 Phycisphaerae bacterium | reverse complement strand
CAGCACCCCAATGATCTGCTCCTCTGAAAACCGGCTCTTCCGCATGGTCCCGTCCTCCTGTCCTGGCTACCCAGTTTACCCGGAGGACTCTCATTTTGAATGGACCAGTTTTTGGGGTGCAGGTCAGTTCGAACAGCGGATTGCCGGTCTTTTTAAACAACCGGTCCAAACACTGGATCTTGCGGTTGTGGTAGCAGTAGACGGAATACTGATTGAAGGGTTGTTGCTCGGTGTGCGCGCATTGCGTGGGATTTTTTACCCAACTGAGCTGCTTCGGGCACCAATAGAGCAAAGCATAATAGGCATTGGCCACGGCACGGTCGAGGCTTTCCTTGTCACCCGTCCGGTCGTGCTTGTCCAACCAGTACTCGACCACGGTGTAGATGCTATCCTGCTCAAAATCACCCGGCGGCGAATCCGGATGCGCCCCGGTGTACCAGAACCGCCCTTCGACATGCTGACGCAGGAACCGCTCCTGGTCCGCGCTGGCCCGAAGGCAGCGGTCATCACCGGTAATCTTGGCGATGATCGGCAACCCAACCAGCACTCGGCCGCACACCACGGACTCGGACTTCATGCCGGATTCGATGTCCACAACCTGCGGGAAGCCGCCGTCCGGGTTCTGCTGCGCCAGCACCCAGCCGAGCGACGCCATCGCGGCCTTGTACCAGTCCTGCCGATCCACACCCTCTTTTTCCTTCACCCGTTGCCAGGTCTGCAGGATGTACCGGACCATCCACGCGTTGATGTCCACCTTGTAACCGTTATGGCTCCAATCCCAACTGCAAAAGACCCCCGCCGGCGAGCCAGCGCCTTGAGCGCCGCAAAGTCGCCAGCCGCGATGGCCAGTTTCTTCGCGTGAGTCCAGCCCTTAAACTGCTTTTCGCGGCGGACAGCCGAGGCTCGGTCCGGGTACGACTCGGTGTAGATCACCTTACCGGTGCCGAATATCCTCGTGGTACGGGAACCTTTTCCCGCATGATGTTCCACTGTCCGGCGAGGCGGGCAATTCGAGTGCCCCGCATAAATCCGGCCGTCGGCCAGTTCAAGGAGGTAAACATAATACTCAGTCATAGCCCTTCGGCTCACTTCACTTCGTTCGCTCAGGGCATTCGACTCGGCCCACAGGATGGCCTGCCATGAGCGAGGCCTGCGCGAGCGGGCCGAGTCGAATGGCTCCCCGGGCAGGACTCGAACCTGCAACCTAGCGGTTAACAGCCGCTCGCTCTACCATTGAGCTACCGGGGAACCCGTTATCCATCCCTCTTTGCGACCCCATAATATCGAACCTGCAATCCCGGCACGCCGGGATTAACAGCCGCTCGCTCTACCATTGAGCTACCGGGGAACCCATTTGCGTCCGACCGCCCCGCCAAGGGGGCATCCGCATCTATCGACGGGCGCCAGTGGCGCTCTTGAGTTTCAATGGCACGCGCGGAGGGAGTCGAACCCCCAACCCCCGGCTCCGTAGGCCGGTGCTCTATCCAATTGAGCTACGCGCGTACCCGCATGCCGTTCGCGGCCCCGCAAGGCCGACGGCGGGCTAACTATAGCCCGCTTGGGCGATTGTGTCAAGGTTGCCGGCCCTGGGACATGGGCTGCGGGGCCAGAGGCGGTTTCAAAACCAGTGCAACCCCTCACCCCAGCCCTCTCCCACAAGGGGAGAGGGGGTCATGAAACAGGCTCTAGGAACGGCACTTGGCCATCCAGGGGCAGGCGTCTTTCTGCGGACACCGCGCGCAGCCGTACTCACGCGACACCAGGGGCAGAACGACAAACGAATTGACGGCAAAGAGAACAACCAGGGCAAGCAGGAGCCACGAGAAGGCGTTCACGAGGAAGACGATCCCGGCCACGAGCGGGATGAACCAGAGCGGCACGATCACCGGAATGTGCCGGCGAAATTGCCGTGCAAAACCGTCGGGGCCCTTCCGCGCCCGCAGTTTCGGGGCAATGCGCCCGTAGCCGCACGGGCAGAGGCGCGTGTCATAAAAGTGGCAGTACGGACAGATGAAAGTCATGATCCAGACCGTCCCCGCCACGCCATAGGCGATGAACAGCGCCGGTCCGAGCCAGCGCCAGACGCCCGCTCCCGCACCCATCCACAGAATCGCTGCGCCCAAGAGGACCATGGTGCCGTACGGCAGGTTGTCGATGAACTCCTGGAGGGGCCGGATGTCCGGCGTGTCGCAGTTTTCCGGCCGCGAGGGACGTTCCTCGCCGGTCGTTTCTTCCGTCATCTCTTCAACGTTCGTCACAGCCGTTCTCCCGGGGCGGCTCAGGTCGTGGCGAAGCATTCTAATCGGGCCGGCGCGCCGACGCAAGAAGCGGATGGCCCCGCGGCTGCGCTTTTGGCGGTGGACCTCGCCCTCGGCAAAACTTATAATGCCAGGCCATACGGCACGGAACGAACGGCCGTACGTCCCGAAACGGAGGGACTTGTGACGTCGCCGGATCGCCCGCCGCCATCCGAATTGACCGAGAGAATCGCCCGCCTGCGGCGCGATCGGCGGGCGGTCATCCTCGCGCACAACTACCAGACGCCTGAGGTCCAGGACATTGCGGACATCGTGGGCGACAGCCTGGCGCTGGCCCGCGAGGCCCGCAACGTCAAAGCCGAGGTGATCGTCCTTTGCGGCGTGCGGTTCATGGCGGAGACGGCCAAGATCCTGAACCCCGAGCGGACGGTCCTTATGCCGGACGAAAACGCGGGCTGCCCCATGGCCGACATGATCACGCCGAGGGAACTGGCGGAGGCGAAGCGCCGGCACCCGGACGCGGCGGTGGTCTGCTACGTCAACTCCTCCGCCGCCGTCAAGGCGATGAGCGACATCTGCTGCACGAGCGCCAACGCGGTCCGCGTCGTCGAGTCCATCCCGAGGAACCGGCCGATCCTCTTCGTGCCGGACCAGAGCCTCGGCGACTGGGTGGCGCAGCAGACGGGGCGTCGAAATGTGATTCTGTGGCCGGGGTTCTGCCCGACGCATCACCGGATTCTGGCGGAGCACGTCGCGGCGCGGAAGCGCGAGTTCCCCGAGGCCGAAGTCCTCGTCCACCCGGAGTGCACGCGCGACGTGGTGGCGCTGGCGGATTTCGTCGGCTCGACGAGCCAGATCATCCGGCGCGTGTCCGAGTCGTCGGCCAAGGCGTTCATCATCTGCACGGAACTCGGCGTCTGCCACACCATCCGCCGCGCGAATCCCGGCAAGACGACCGTCGAAATTTCGAGCCTGGCGGATTGCCCGAACATGAAACTGAACACCCTGGAGAAGATCGCGTGGGCGCTGGAGGACCTGGAGGTCCGCGTCGAGGTCCCCGAAGACGTGGCCGGGCGGGCGCGGCAGGCCATCGAAAGGATGCTCGCGCTCGCGTGAATCGCACCGCAATCGCCGCAAGCCGATAGACAGACCATGACCGACCCGAACCCCCAAGGCGAAGAACTCACCGCCCGGCCCGCTGAAACGGGCGGCGACGCGGCGGCGCGCCAGCCGGACCCGCCTCTGCGCCTCGTGGACCTCATCGACCTGGAGACGCTTCAGGCGATCCAGGACGGCTTTGCGGAACTGGCGCAGATGGCGACGAGCATCCGCGACGACAAGGGCCGACTCGTCACCCAGCCGAGCCGCTCCAGCCGATTCTGCAACCTCCTGGGCGGCGAGCACCACGACAACGAAGCGTGTTCGATCTCCAATTATGCTGCGGCAGCGGCGGCGAAGACAGCCGACGCCCCCGTCAAGTACGTCTGCCACGCCGGCCTCGTCCAGTTCGCCGCCTCCATCCGCGCCAAGGACCGCCTGCTCGGGACGATCGTCCTGGGAGATTTGCCCGAACGGCCGATCACGCGCGACGAGGTCGCCCGCTTCGCCCGCACCCACCACGTCGACGAGGAGGAACTCTGGCAGGCCGCCCAGGAACTCCCCGTCTGCTCCGACGTCAACATGCGCGCCGCTATCTCGTTCCTCCAACTGTTCGCCAACACCCTCACGCGCCTCTGCTACCAGCAGGTCGTCCTCCAGGAACGCATCGACGAATTGACACTCCTGGCCGAAACCAGCGGCCTCCTCTCCTCCACGCTCGAACCCGACCTGGTGCTCGACAACATCGTGCGGACCATGGCGGAGGTGATGAACGTCAAGGCGTGCAGCCTGAGGCTCCTGAACGAGACGGGCGACGAACTCGTCATCAAAGCGACCTACGGCCTGTCGAAGGCGTACCTGAAGAAGGGGCCGGTCATCGTCGCGGAGAACCCCCACGACCAGGAAGCCCTCCGCGGCCAGATCATCACCATCCCCGACATGCGCACCGATCCGCGCGTCCGCTATCCGGAGGAGGCGCGGCGCGAGGGCCTGGTCTCCAGCCTCGCCGTCGGCCTGATCGCTCGGGGCAAGCCCCTCGGCACGCTCCACATCTACACGGACCGCCCGCACGCCTTCCCCGCGGAAGAGGTCCGCCTCTTCCGGAGCATCGCCGACCAGGCCGCCGCCACTGTTTACAACGCGCAACTCGTCGATCAGATCGCCCAGACGCGCCAGCAGCAGCGGGAACTCGCGCTGGCGGCGGGCGTTCAGCGGCGGCTCCTGCCCGCGCGCCCGCCCAAGGCGCCGGGCTACGACTTCTTCGCCGTCACCGTCTCAAGCCAGGAAGTGGGCGGCGACCTGCACGACTGGATCGAATTGCCCAAGGCGAACATCGGCATCGCCGTCGGCGACGTGGCCGGCAAAGGCGTCCCCGGCGCCATCCTCATGGCCAGCCTGCGGGCGGCGCTGCGCGCCCAAGCGGAACACGTCTACGAACTCGACCACATTATGGATCGCGTCAACCAGAGCCTCACCGCCGAAACCGAGCCTTCGGAGTTTGCGACGCTTTTCTATGGCGTCCTGGATACGGCGGCCCGGCGACTGACGTACTCCACCGCCGGCCACGAACCTCCCGTGCTCCTGCGCGGGGGCGAGGTCCGGCGCCTCGCCGTCGGCGGACCCTTGCTCGGCGTCGACAGCCGGGCCACCTACGCCTACGAGGCCGTCGCCCTGCGGAGCGGCGACACGCTCGTCGTCTTCTCCGACGGCGCGTTCGACGCGACGAACTTCGCCGGGGAACGCTTCGGAAGGGAAAGGCTCCTGGAATCCATCCGCCGGCACGTCGCCTACCCCGCCGAGCGAATGGTTCAGGAAATCCACTGGGACATCCGCCGCTTCGCCGGCCTCGCCCAGCGCGCCGACGACATGACCTTGCTGGTCGTCAAGGTGCTCGGCCCGTAGACGGGATGGGACGCGGTCTCTACTTCTCTTCGCCGACCGGTTTTCCGTCCGCGCGGAAATGGATCGGTTCCCACGCGGGGATTTCTTCGGGGCGCGTCTCGAGCCACCGACGCCACGCCGTCTGGTCGTACCCGAAGTCCTTCCCCGTCAACTGCTTCAAGGCCTTCAGGATCTCCCCGTGCCGGACCTCGACGCGCTCGTAGTCCGGGCCCACATGGCGCTCGGTCATGGCGACGGTGGTCGCGAAGTCCACGATGTCAACCTGCGGCAAATCGATGGTCGCGGTTGCCACGCCGCCCGGACCCACGGCCTGAATCTGCGCCTGGCGGAACACCGGCACGCCCACGATCTGCGCGCGAATGTCGAGCATCATGCTGTAATTGGTCACCTCGGCCCCGACGAGTTTGTATTCTGGAGTCACGAGACGTTCGACGAGAAGCCAGACGGCCCGCTTCTCATCGAGCGCCGCCAGGGCCGACGCCGCACGATCCCGCAGCACCGCCACCTCGTCGAGCGCGAGGTGCGCGAGCATGCGCTCCGTCGCCGGCGGCGCCTCCGACGAACTCGCCTCGCGCAGCGATTCGACGGCGCGGCGGCGATGGCCGGCGCTCGAATCGCCGACGGCAATCTCCTGCAGGTACGCCCGCGCCGCCTCCGAGCCACGGGCGGCATGGCGGCCCAGCACCTTGATCAACAGACCACGGTACTGTTGGTTCGAGCCGTACAGGACGTGGACGAGCGGCCCGACGGCCGAGGAGTCCTCGATCGCCAGGATTTTCTCGCGGCCCTCCTGAAACGCCTTGGGGTCCCCGCCTCGCAGGTGGCGGATCTCGATGAGGCGCACTTCCTTCAGGCGCTCGTGAAAGGCGGCCTCGGCAGCGGCTGGTCCCGGCGCGCCGGGATTCGCCTCTTCCGCCCAGGCGGACCACGCCACGAGCGCCAGGACGAAAAGCCCCAGAATGGATACCGTCGGGCGAACCATGGGCGCGTTCCTCCGCACGAGATGCCTCTCACCCCAATTATACGAGTGGGGTGCTCTGGAACGGAAGTGTAGCGCGGGGGTTCATCCCCCGCGCATGCGACCGACCCCCGCCTGCGCGGGGCGTAAAGCTTGCCCGCCTCTGGCGCGGCCCCGCGCTACAAAGACCTAACGTTCGCCAGAAAATCTAGTCACACCCGCTCGCTCCGCCTCGGCCGCGCCGACCTCCAGCGCCTGCTTGTTGAGGTCGAGGATCTCGCGCTTGCCGGCCTGGGTCCCGAGTTTCTTTTCCAGCAGGTGTACGATCGCTTCGGCCGGGGCGAGGCTTTTGAGGCGCGCCAGGGCCCCCAGCAGGATCATATTGGCGACGCGGACATCGCCCATCTCGTTGGCGAGGCCCGAGGCGTCAATCGCCACGAGCCGCGCCCCCCCGTGCGCCCCCGTCGCCTTCACCATGCTCGCGTTCGCGAGCACCAGGCCGTCCGGCCGGACGACCGGTGCGAACCGGTCGTACGACATCTGATTCATGAGCACCAGGCAAGTCGCCTCCTCGACGACGGGGCTCGCGATCCGCCGATCGCTCACGCACACGTGGCAATAGGCCGTCCCACCGCGCACCTCCGTCCCGTACGACGGGAAGAACGTCACCTCGTGATCGTGCATCAGGAGTTCGGCGACGAACTTGCCGAGGGTCATCAGCCCCTGGCCGCCGAACCCCGAAAAGATCATCCGCTCGTCCATGCTCCGTCGGCTCCTGTGGCTCGATTTCCGCGGCCCGTTGCCTTCCCGTGGCGCACGGCGTAGTATAAAGGTACGCAAGACACGCCGGCCGAGCAAGGCCAATCCTGAAAGGGAGGAGCGATGATGGCCCGGATGTCCAGACGACAGGCGCTTCAGACCATCGCCGCCGGCGCCGTCGGCATCGCGGCAATCGCCGCCCCAAGCCGAGGTCAAACCAAAGGAGATTCCACAATGGCAACCGCTCCCGCAGGTCCCGAAGCCTACACGCTGCCCCCGCTGCCGTACAAGTCCCTCGAGCCCATCATCGACGACGCGACGCTCGCCCTCCACCACGACAAGCACCACGCGGGGTACGTCAAGGGCGCGAACGCGGCGAATGACGCGCTCGCGAAGGCCCGCCAGGCCGGCGACTTCGCCCTCGTCAAGCATTGGGAACGGGAACTGGCGTTCCACGCCTCGGGGCACGTCCTCCACACGCTCTACTGGACGAGCCTATGGCCGGGCGGGCGCGGGGAACCGTCGGCAGCGCTCGCGCAGGCGATGGAGGCCTCGTTCGGCTCGAAGGAAAAGATGCTCGCCCAGTTCGCCGCCGCCACCAAGGCCGTCGAGGCGAGCGGCTGGGGCGTCCTGGCATGGGAACCGCTCGGCAAACGGCTCGTCGTCCTCCAGGCGGAGAAGCACCAGAACCTGACGGTCTGGGGCTGCGTGCCGCTGTTCGTCTGCGACGTCTGGGAACACGCGTACTACCTGAAGTACCAAAACCGCCGGGCGGACTATGTGGACGCCTGGATGGGCATCATCGACTGGCAATCGGCCTCGGAGCGATTCGCGCAAGCGACGACGAAGTGACACCGTGACGGTATAATGAAGAAGCAGAGGGCCGCACCGCGCGAGGACGCGCTTCGCGGCCGCGAATTGAAACCCATGAGGAGAGAGCGGCCATGGTCAAGCATGTTCTGTTCGTAATCGGGCTAGGGATCTGCGTTTCCGCCGTCCTTGCCGGGACGCCCGCGCCCCAGTTCAAAAGGCTCCAACTGACCGACCGGTTTTACTGCGAAGGCGCGTTCTGCGCCGACTTCAACAGGGACGGCAAGATGGACGTGGTCTCGGGCCCGTTCTGGTACGAGGGCCCCGACTTCCGGAAGACGCACGAGATCCGCGCGCCCAAGGCCTTCGACCCCAAGGACTACTCCGACAATTTCCTGACCTACACGGGGGACTTCAACGGCGACGGTTGGCCCGACGTCCTCTACCTGCCGCACCCGGGGAAGGAGGGCTATTGGTTCGAGAACCCTGCCGGCAAGGAGGGGCCTTGGAAGCAGCACCTGGCGCTCCAGGTGGTGGACAATGAATCGCCGAGGATGGCGGACGTCGACGGCGATGGCCGGCCGGACCTCGTGTGTAACACGGGCGGCTCCCTGGGCTACGCCACGTATGATCCCGCCAAGCCGGACCAGCCCTGGACCTTTCATCCCATCAGTCCGAAGGGCAAGTACCACAAGTACACCCACGGCATCGGCCTGGGCGACATCAACGGCGACGGCAGGGCGGATTTCCTGGAAGCCGAAGGCTGGTGGGAACAGCCCGCCGCCCCCCAGCCCGGCCAGCCCTGGATCAAGCACCCCTTCAAGTTCGCCGACGCCGCATGTCAGATGCATGCCTACGACGTCGACGGCGACGGGCTCAACGACGTCGTGACGGTCTGGCACTGCCACAAGTACGGGCTGGTCTGGTACAAGCAGGTGCGCGGCGACGACGGCCGGATCACCTGGAAACAGAATGTCATTCTCCCGCCGGAGCCGGACCTGAAGTCCGACGCCCTTCGGATCAGCCAACTCCACGCCATGGAGGTGGTCGATGTCAACGGGGACGGCCTGAAGGACATCCTCGTGGGAAAGCGCTTTTGGTCCCACGGCCCCACGGGTGACGTGGAGCCCGATGCCCCGGCGGTGATTTACTGGTTCGAACTCCGCCGCGACAAGGAAGGGGGCGTTCAGTTTCTCCCCCACCTCATCGACGACAATTCCGGCGTCGGCACGCAGGTCGCTGCGGAAGACCTCAACGGCGATGGAATCCCGGACGTCATCGTCGGGAACAAGAAGGGGACGTTCGTGCACCTGAGCCAGTCGGCGAAGTGAGGCCCGCCGGATTTGCCGGCCCCACCGGCTGAGGTGCAGGCGTTCGGCCAGGCCTGCGTTCGCACGCCTCCGGACCGCGTGCCGATGATCAGGAACCCGCGGCCTTGGGCGGCTTAGCGGCCGCGGCCAGGATAAGGATGCCGACCGGAATCACGCTCCACAGCAGGATGCCGAGCGGCGCGGCAAGGGGACCCTGCAGGATCCCATCGCCGTTCGGCATGGGCGTGAAGACTTCCCAGACCTGCGTCGCCACGGTCACCGCAATCTGAAGGCACGCGCCGACGAGGATCGTCCTTTGGCCCCACGGCCGATTCAGGATAAGGCCGACGGCTCCCACGACGAAAAGCATCGCGAGTGCCGCCGTCCCGAGCGCCGTCGCGTAAACCCGGTAGAACACGGCCGGGTGGTTGCTGTGTCTCAACGGCCCTTCGGTCATCTGGAAGTAGCAGACGATAATCGCCACGACCTGGACCAGAACCCAGATCGCCACCAACAGTCCGAGCCACATCCGCACCGCCCGGCCGCTCGGCCCGTTCCCGCTTGCCGGATTCGTTTCCCCGCCGCTCATGGCCCGCCCTCCGTTACTCAGTTACTCAGTCACCCAGTTACTTGGTTTTATCTTTAATCACCCCCCGCGGGAAGACCTTCTCGAAGTACTCGACGATGTAGCGTTCGGCCTTCGGGGGCGAAACGCGCCAATACGTCGGGCACGGCGAGAGGATCTCCACCAGGCTGAATGCTTTCAAGTCCCGCTGGACGCGGAAACTTTTCTTAATCGCATTCTTCGTGCGGATGATGTCGCGAGGCGTCCCGATGACGCACCGCTCGATGTAGGCCGGCTGCTCGAGCGTCGCCAGCATCTCCGAGACCCGAAGCGGGAACCCCTCGTTGACGATGCTCCGGCCTTTGGGGGTGGTGGTGGTCTTCTGTCCCGGCATGGTGGTCGGGGCCATCTGGCCGCCCGTCATGCCGTAGACGGCATTGTTGATGAAGATGACGCTGATGGGTTCGCCGCGGTTGGCCACGTGGACGATCTCGTTGGTGCCGATGCCGGCGAGGTCGCCGTCGCCCTGGTACGAGAAGACTATCTTTTCGGGCCTCGCGCGTTTGATGCCGGCGGCCACTTCGGGCGTCCGTCCGTGGGCCGCCTCGCACGCGTCGATGTCCAGGTACTGATAGAGAAGCACCGCGCAGCCGACCGGCGCCATCCCGATCATCTGGTCGCGCAGGTTCCACTCGTCAATGATCTCAGCCAGGATGCGGTGGACGATCCCGTGGCCGCAACCGGGACAGTAATGCGTCCGGTTCGCCAGGAGCGCTTTGGGTCGGCCGATCTTCAGTTTGGGTTCTGCCTGCGGCATGATGGCCCTTTCAGTCAAGAAGTGACTGAGTGACTCCGTCACTTCAGTTTCTTGAGCCCCTCCTTCGCCTCCTTCGCCCACTCGGTGTCCGGATACGTGTCGAGGACCTTCTGGAGGTACTCTCTCGCGCGGTCTTTCAGGCCGGCCTTGGCGAAGTTGTCGGCCATCTGGAGCCAGCCCCGGCAGTCGCGTTCGGCGTTCTGCGAGACGATGGCCGACTGGATCGTCTTGTCGGCCTTCAGGGCGTCCAGGCGATTCCGGACCTCGGCGCAGCGGTCGGCCGTTGGGAACTCGGCGACATACTTCTCGTACCACTTGATGGCCTGGGCGTAGTCCTTGGCGGCCTCGGCGGCCAGGGCCTTGTCCTCCACCGCCTTGGCCTCGGCGTTGATGCGGGCCTTTTCGACCGCCGCCTGGATCGTCGGATCGGCCTTCATGGCGTCAAGGTCCTGGCGCGCCCGCTCGCCGAAGGCGGAACCCTCATACGTGGCCATGAGGCGCGTGAAGAGGATCGGGGCTTCCGCGTAACGCTTGTCTTTCACGGCAGCCTCGGCCGAGGCCAGTTGCGTGTCGGCCTCCTTGGCGATCGCCTCGGCGGCCTTGCCCGCTTCGGCCGACACGTCCTGGCCACCCGGAATGGCCGCCACCTGGGCGAACTTGGCGTGGGCCTGCCCGAGTTTGCCGGCGGCCTGAAGGGCCTTGGCCTCGGCCAGGTCGGCTTTGGCCTGTTTCAGGGGACCGCTCGACCAGAGCCAATCGGAAAACACCTTCGAGTGGGTGTCGACGGTGTGCCCCTTGCCCGGGTACTCCTCGAACGTCACCAGGGCGCCGGCGCCGCGGTAATGGTCGGCGGCGTCCTTGCCGGCCTTGTTATAGGTGCACTTCTCGCCGACGCCAACGTAGATCGGTTTGCCGCGAAAGCCTTGCGGTTCCTTCGCCGGACCGCTGTGTCGACCGGCGCCGCAGATGGCCATGCCCGCCCAGAGCGACGCCGTGGCATCACCGATGGCATTGCTGATGAAGCCACCCATGCTGAACCCGCCGATGAACAACTGCCGCACGTCGAACTTCAACTGGGCCGACAACACGGGCAGAAGGCGCTTCACGTTGTCCACGTCGTGGCTGATCTTGTCGTAGGCCCCCAGGCCCGGCCCGCCGTTATAGCACATGCCCACGATGATGAATCCCTTGCCGCCCACCACGCCCCGGAACGGGTACGTCGTCGGCTTCTGATCGACGCCGTGGTAGCAGAAGATGGCGGGCCACGTGCGGTCAGGCGTGTATTCCTTGGGAACGTACACCACGTAGTAGCCTTGCCCGCCGAGGCTGGGGTCGTCGACCCGCGTTTCCTCGCCGGGCGTGAACTGCGGCAGCGCAGGGGCAGGCTCCGCCGCCGGCGGTTTGCGGACAGGGGCGGGGCCGGCGGCGGCCAAGGCCGACGAAAGAAACACCGCCGACACCATCGCGGGACAACCTCTGCGCGGCAATCTCATGGGTGGCCTGCCTCCGCCTTGGACCGTCACTTGCCGGCGATCCGGCGAATGTGCTGAGCCACTTCGGTCACCCCCGGCACGCCGCCGCCGGAGCGCCAGCACAGGTCCACCGGGCGCGGCGTCCCGTAGAGGGCCAACTTCACGTCCTCCACCATCTGCCCCCAACTCATCTCGACCACGAGGAACCTCGCGCCGCGCTTTGCGGCGGCCTGGAGCGGCTCGGCGGGGAACGGCCAGAGCGTAATCGGCCGAACCAGGCCCGCCTTTACTCCCGCCTGGCGGGCGTGGCGCACCGCGTCGCGCACAATCCGCGCGCTCGTGCCGTACGCCACAAGGACGATCTCGGCGTCCTGGGTTTCGTCCTCTTCCCATCGCGGCAACTTTTTTTCCATGCGGAGATACTTTTCGCGGAGGCGCTTGTTGAACTCTTCAAGTTCCCCCTGCCGCCAGTAGAAACTCTTGACGATCCGGCGCTCGCGCCCCCCAGCGGCCCCCGTCAGCGCCCACGGATGGTCCTGGACCTTCGGCAGATTACTCATCGGCGGCGGGACGACCGGTTCCATCATCTGGCCCAACTGCTGGTCCGTAAGCAGCAGCACCGGACATCGCCACTTCTCCGCCAGGTCGAACGCCTCGTACGCCAGATCGCACGTCTCCTGCACGGTGTGCGGCGCGAGCACGATGAGCCGATAGTCCCCGTGCCCCCCGCCGCGCGTCGCCTGGAAGTAATCGCCTTGGGCGCATCGGACGTCGCCGAGGCCCGGCCCGCCGCGCTGCACGTTCACGATGAAGGCCGGGAGTTCCGAGCCGGCGAGGTAACTCAGGCCCTCCTGCTTCAGGCTGACGCCGGGGCTCGAGGAGGAGGTCATGGCCCGGCCTCCGGCGGCCGCAGCCCCGTGCACCAGGCTGATGGCCGCCAACTCGCTCTCCGCCTGGATGAAGACGCCGCCCACCTCCGGCATGCGGGCGGACATGTACTCCGGCAGGTCGTTCTGGGGCGTGATGGGATAGCCGAAATAGAACCGGCACCCGGCGCGGACCGCTCCCTCCGCCGCCGCCACGTTCCCCGTAATCAGGACCTTCTCTTCGGTTTGCGGCACGCCGGCCTCCCCTGAAAAAGGGACAAAAGGGCCTGTTATCTTAGGGGTCCGGCCTTCCCGGAGCAATGCGAAAACCCCCGAGGCGCCAGGCGCGGGCTCGCGAGCAACCGCCGCCGTTCGAGCCGCGACCGGAAGGTCGCGGTCACGTTCCCAATCGCCGGCGTTCGACTTACGTCAACCGGCGATTGTGGATAACTTTTTTGAGGAGGTTTTGGGGGGTATTTTGGGGCGATTTTGGGGAACCCACCGGCCTTGGCGCTGGCGTCCGGGGGGTTTTTTCTCCCAAAGACCCCCGAATGTTAAGATGGGCTAGCGCG
>JBAUDW010000211.1:0-2757 GCA_049678285.1 Phycisphaerae bacterium | reverse complement strand
CGCAACGCCCGCGCCGGATGAGCCGCCCGTGCAAACCGCGGCTGAAGTCAAAGGCATTTCCGTCAAGTCCTGCAAAACCCGCACATGGATCGGCGGCGTCGGTCTTGGCGGTCAGATGCCGAGGAAGTACGAACCGGCGGCGGGCAAAAAGTTCCTGTGGGTGGAATTCGAAGTGACCGAGGCCGCCCTACCGATGGTGCTCGATCTGCAGACGGTGACGGTGGCCGATGCCAAGGGAACCACCTCAACCAACCCCGTTGGATACAGCACTATTACGTTCAAGGGTGAGGAGACTTCACCTCATGTAGAACACCTCGTAGAACTTCCGAACACCCAAGGGAGACTCGAGATGGTGGAAATCTCCGGGTCGTCGGAGAATGACTTCATCGAGGCATCTTTCAGCGTTTTCGGGAAAACCGCGTCCATTACCGTCAAGAAGGTGCCAGTGAAGTTCTCCTTGCTCTTCAGCGTCCCCGCCGGCGCTGGAGACTTCACGGTTCACGGCGTGGGCGCGGGGCCCATTCGGCTGACGCCGGTCGAGGACTGACATATTCGCGTCTCGCACCGCCCCGACCGCGAGATAGGCCCGCCGCCGCGTGCCGTCAAGGTTGGGACGACGCACGGGTCAACTCGTAACCCCACGCCCAGAGGTCCGGCAACTGGTTGTGGTACTCCACCTGGCCGCCCCAGTAGAGGTAGTTGGAGCCGCAGCCCGGCTCGTCGGCAAAGGCGGCCGACGCTCGCCCGTAGTGCCATTCCCATCGCTCGGCCCCCGAGAGGCCCGCCCGGCTTCGGAACGGGACGTTGAACTGGCTGCCGACCGTCTGGCCCGATGCGCCGCAGAAAAAAAGGATCCGCTTCGCGAGCCCCGGAAACAGCCGGCGCTGCTCCGACTCCGTCGTGTAACTCGCGAGGCCGTTAAAGTCCACTTCGCCGTGCGTCCCCCACGTGCAGCCGGCCTGCCGACGAAAATCATCCGCCGTCCGAAAGAGAATCACGTTCAGGGCGTAACTTTCCGGCGGCGCGTCCAGAAGCGCCACCGTGTGTTCACGTCCCGCCGGAACGACCTCGCTGCCGCGCCGCCCCGCCTTCGGGTCCGACGGGCACGTGTACAACTCGAGCGAATCCACGTACGGCCATAGGACGATGCTCCAGTGGGGTCCCGGCTGGCCCCAGTTTGCCGCCGGACGCGCCGGCGCCATCACCAGACCCGTCTCCGCCTCGATCGCTTTGAAAAGGTCCGCCGGCGGCGAGTCGGTAGAGAAGATCGGCGGCCACAAACCGCCCGAACTCTGCAGGTACGCGCGGTATGCCAGGCCGATCTGGCGAAGCCGATTCTGGCACCGGACATTGTTGGCCGCCTCAATCACCGTCCACAGAGCGGGGCAAAGGATCGCAGCCAGCACCGCCAGAATCGCGAGCACGACGAGCATCTCGACCAGCGTCATGCCGAGAACGCTTCGGCGGCACGGGGCGGGCGTCGGCGTCGTCATGGCACCAGGAAGGAATCGTACACGGACCGCGGGACGTTCTCGGGATCGTCGGGCCGGCCGGCGTCGGGCCAATAGATGGCGTCGCGATCGCCCCCGGGACGCACCGCCCCGCACCGCGGTGTCGCCTGCCATGCGACATGGCCCTCCAGGTAAAGGACGTTCTGCCCCCGGCCGTGATGGTTCGGGCTGTTGGCCTCCGGCTCCGCGTCCGGCGAGACGATGAACTGGCGGGTCAACTGCGGCCGGGTGTACGGGCTCCGGTCCGCGAGGATCACCAGGTCCGCCGGGTGCAGACGCCGATGCGTCGTAGCGTTCCGCGGGTCCGAGACGGCCGGGTCGGTCGCCGGGTGCGCGAACTGGTTCTGGTAGGAGTAGGAGCATCGGCCCGCCGCCACGTGCTTCAGAAAGTAGTCCTCCACGGGCGTCGGGCGGTTCGGGGTGGCCAGGTCCATCGCGTAGAACCCCATCGCCCCCGCGTCGCCGCACGCGTTCAGGCTGGGCTTGTCGGGCGTCGCCGGGCAGACGAAGAGCCGCGCGTCGGTATACCCTTCGCGCACCAGGAGCCACAGGTTTGCCTGGTTGCCGACCGCCCGCACGTCCGGCCAGGCGCACGTGCCGGGGGCGTCGAATCGGCTGGGGAAATGGTGTCCATCGTGCGGCACCGGGCCGCCCAGGGGCGACGCCGCCCCGCAGTCCGGCAGAAAACCGTCGTGTTCGCCCGCCCAGAGGAGCATCGCCTGCCCGAGATGCGCCAGGTTCCGCGCACAGATCGTCCGCTCCGCCGCGTCTTTCGCATCCAGGAGGGCGGGCAGGAACGTCGCCATCAGACAGCCGAGCCCCATGACCACGGCAAGCGACTCGATCAGTGTGACACCTTTCCTGGCACCCATGGGCCGGTCCGCCAAAAGGTGCGCGATATGCAGTGACAACATCTTGGCAGTCGCAGTCTTGCATTCCTCGGGCCGGAGGGCAAGAAATTTCTGTGCCGCGATCCCCATGCGTGAGGGGGCCATTTCGAGCCTCCCGCTCTGCGGGCGGGGCGAGGTATTGGTCACACGCGCGCCGGGGTGCCGCGGTCTTGTCGAAGCGCAGCGGAGACCCGCCGTAGCCCAACGGGCGAAGGCGGGCCCGCCTGTGGCTGGGCTTTCGCTTGCGAAAGTTTATCCGCCGTGGCGGGCGTGTCCCCTTCCGCCTCACCCTCCCCTCTCCCCCCGAAGGGTGGAGAGGGATGTTTTCAACAAAACACCATCAAGGGAGAGGGAAC
>JBAUDW010000210.1:0-5432 GCA_049678285.1 Phycisphaerae bacterium | reverse complement strand
GGGCATAAAGCCCCGCGCTACAGTCGGCAAGAGCGGTCGCCACAACCGTAACTCACGCATTACGGCCGCCGACGACATGGGCGCCGTTGATGACCGCCGCGTCAATGGCCATCGGCACGCCCGGGCCTTTTCACCACCGGATGGTTACGAACGAGCCGCGGACCGGGGGATAAACCCGCGTCTGCACCGATTGGTAACGGATGACGGTGCCGTAGACTGGCCCGTAGGTGACCACCGGCCGGCGGATAACTACGGGTGTCGTAATGCCGTCATGGTAGCCGTCCGCGTATCCATCGTGGTACCCTGCCCGGTACGCCTGCCGGACGGGCGAAACCGGCACGGGCGCCCGCCGCCAGGGCAGCGGCCGCGGCGCGTAAGACGCGGCCGGCGCCGTGTAGCGCACCGACCACCGCCAATGATCTGCCCCGGCCGGACTTGCCGCCAGGCCCACAACCGCAAGGACCGCCGCCAACCCAACCAACCCGCTCGTGAGGGTTTTCATGGCCCGCCTCCTTCCTTTGTCTTTGCCTGGAACCGCTCGGACCTGCGTCCTGGCGGATAGACGCGGAAGGCGCACCGTTATTCATTTTCCGAAGATGGCCGGGGGGAAAAACGCCGAGGCAGCCTACGGGTTCATCCGGCGGGTCATGAACCGCCAGTCGCATTGGATGGCGTTGTGGGGACAGACGCGCTCGCACAGGTAGCAGCGGATGCATCGGTCGGCGAACGCGGGCCAGGGATCGAGCGCGATGTTCTCCGCCGGGCATCGCCTCACGCACGCCCCGCAGCGGGTGCAAAGGTCGCGATTCACGTCGAGCCGGGGGAACATCCAGTCCAGAATCGGGCGCCGGCAGAGAATCGAAAGGCGAAACGTCCGCCCGCCGACGAACGGGTAAGACGCTTCGGCCATCGGCGCGCCGGCGAGGAACCGCTCGGCCTGGCGCGCGGCACCGCGACCGAACTCCGCGGCGGCAGCGAGTTCGTCGGCGTCCGGGTGGCCCCACTGGCGAAACGACTTCAGATAAATCGGGTACGTGTCATACCCGAAACACTCGAACGACCCGAGGACGCGCGCGCCTTTCGGGCGCAGGAGGCGCCGGAGCCGCCGAAGCGTGTTCGTCGGATTCCCGCCGTGCGTGATGAAAGTGAACGCCGGCGCCGGGTCGCGCAGCGCCAGGCCGCGAATCCAGGCGCGGACGTTCGCCGGTTCCTTGTAATAGAAGACCGGCGTGCCGAGGACGAAGAGGTCGCAGTCGCGCCATTCGTCGGGCCCGACTTTCTCGATGGGACGAACGTGGACGGGATCGCACTCCTCGTCCGAGAGGCCGCGCCCGACCGCCTCGGCCACCTGCCGCGTGTTCCCCGTCTGCGAAAAGTAAGCAACCAGCACCTTCATGCACTGACCTCCGCTGCCCCGCCGGATTCCACCTCGTCAATCCAAGCGACGAGGTCGCGGAAGAACGGCTCGGGGTCCGTCTCGAACTCCAGGGTGTGGCTCGCCCCCGCATACTCGATGATCCGGTGCCGCGGCGCGCCGAGGCGGGCGACCATCCCCCGCGTCGCCCGATTATCAATGATGCGGTCGCGCTCGGCAAGCGCGAGGAAAACCGGCATCCGCACTTCGCCGGCCGCCCGCCGGACCATCCGGTCGAGGCGCCGGCTCTCGTACAGAAACCGCGCGGTCACCTCGCGCAGGCTCAAGGGGTCCTCGGCGATGTAGCGGATGCGCTCCGGGTTCTCCGTGAAAAGGTGCGGGTCGGCCAGGGGGATCGGAAAGCGCTCCCGGTCGCGGCCGAGGGCGAGGCACTTGGCCACGCGAACTTTCGTCATCAGGCCGACGTCCACCCGCGGGACGATGCCGGGCGCGGCGAGGATGAGGCTCTTGTAGAGGTCCGGCCGCGCAGCGGCGGCGGCGACGGCGAGTTTCCCGCCCCACGAAACGCCCAAAAGGTGCACGCCGGCGACGCCCGTCTCGTCGCGGGCGCGTTCGGCCGCCAGGGCCACGTCCGCCAGCCAGACTTCCGCCCGGTCCACGTGGCCGCGCTCATGCGCGGTATCCATTCCGCTCCCGCGACGCTCGACCTGGTACACGGCGACGCCGGACTCGGCCAGGCGCCGGCTGGAGGCCTCGTACCATCGGCTGTGGCTCTGGATGCCGTGGAGGTAAACCAGGGCGGCGCGCGTCCGATTGGGCCGCCAGATGCGCATCAGGAGGTCGGTGCCATCGGCCCCGCGGTAAGTGGCGTCGGTGGGTTCCATGCCCGCGCGACGGTAGCCCGCTAGGGGGCGGGACGCAAGCCAAAACACGCTTGCCGACCCTCGCGGCATCTGATAGGGTCGGCGGGGCGAGGAGGCCTTGGAATGCTCAAGGGCAAGGCGCACGTTTTCGGCGACGACGTCAACACCGACGAGATCCTCCCGGCGCGGTACCTCAACACGACGGACCCGGCGGAGTTGGCGAGGCACTGCATGGAGGACGCGGACCCGGAGTTCGCGGGCAAGGTGCGGCCGGGCGACATCCTTGTGGCAGGTGAAAATTTCGGTTGCGGCTCGAGCCGGGAGCACGCCCCGATCGCGATCAAGGCGGCCGGGGTGGCGTGCGTCGTGGCGAAGAGTTTCGCCCGCATCTTTTTCCGCAACGCCATCAACATCGGCCTCGCGATCGTCACGTGCCCCGAAGCGGCCGCCGACGCGAGCGCGGGCGACGAGATGGAGATCGACCTCGCGGCCGGACGCCTCAGGAACCGGACGACCGGCCACGCGTTCACCTTCCCGCCGTTCACGAAGGAAATCCAGGCCATCATCCGGGCGGGCGGCCTGATGCCGTTCGTCAAGGCCCAGATTCCGTCCGACCAGGCTGACCGGGGCGTCCCCTGAACCGCGGCCCGCCGGACGGCGGGGTGGATTTCGGTTGAAAAAAGGCGGCGCGCCGGTATCATCGGTAGGCGGAGAATCGGCAGAAGGGGAGCCTGCGATGCGAAGCGCTCAAACGATAGGGGTGGGAATACTCGTCCTCGTCCTGGTCGGGCCGGGCGGATGCGCAGGCGGCGGCGAAACCACCACGCCGGACCAACAGGCGAAGACCGAGGCCGACAGGTTCCAGCGTCCGCGCCGGTTGCTCCCGGACGTGGAGCCGCTCCCGCCGACCGGCGGCTTGGGCGAAGTGGGCGCCCCGGCAGCCCCCGGGGTACCGGGCGCGCCGGGGACCGGGGAGGTCGGCACGGGTGCGCCTGCTACTCCGGCGCCTGCGGCTGCCTTGCCGGCGGAACTCCAGCAAGCCGCGCAGGAACTGGCGGCCAAGAGCCCGACGATCCGGACGGTGGCGTTTGACATCCGTGGCTCGCGAGCGAAAGCCGCTGCGGCGGGCGGAGCGCCCGAGCCGCCTCTCAACGGCCGCGTCGAAGCCGCGCCCCCCGACCGCATTCGCCTGGAGGGAACGAGCGAGGCCGAAGGCCAGCAAGTCAAGATGCTCATGGTGAAGAACGGCCCGAAGATGTGGCTCGAGATTCGCGACGCGTCGACGAACGAACCCAAGCAGATCGTCAAGATGGACCTCGCGGCGATGCCGGGCGGACAAGTCACCAACGAGGGACCGCTGGCCGCGGCGACGCCGACGGCCGGCGCGGTCCTCGGAGACCTCGGCCGAAAGGCTGCCTTCGACACCGTCCGCGCCGAGGACCTCGACGGCGAACCGTGCAAGGTGTTCGAAGGCAAGGAGCGGAACCCCGAGGGGGGCGCTCAACCGAAAACGACCCGCGTGTGGTTCAGCACGAACGACGGGATGGTTCGGCGAATCCAGGAAGTGGACGCCGCCGGCCAGACGATTACGGACATGCGCATCTCGAACATTGAAACGAATCCGCCGCTCCCCATGAGCCGATTCGAATACGCCCCGCCCGCCGACGTGCCGGTGATTGATATGGCCGAGATGCTCAAGCAAATGATGGAGGGCATGGGCAAAGCGATGCAAGAGGGATTGCAGAATATGGGCGAGGAGATGGGCAAGGCCATCGAGGAAGGTACGCCGGAAGAGTCGGAGGCGCCGGCCCCGCCCGACGAGGAGGCTGCCCCGCCGACGGAGAGCCCGCATCCTCCGTCGCCGCCGCCTACGCCGGACGATGTCGACGAAGAGAAGCCTTTCGAGGATACGTTCTAGCCGCGCCGAACGCGGGTGTTCCGCAAGATATGGCGCTGGGGGAGGTGGTGAGATGAAGATCCAGGAAATCCGCGTCCGGGCAAAGGCCTTGGGCATCAACGGCAATCGGAAAAGCAAGGAAGCCCTCATCCGCAAGATCCAGCAGGCCGAGGGCAGCCGCGTTTGCTTCAACCGCGGCGAAAGCCAGACCTGCGGGCAGTTGGCCTGCGCCTGGCGAAGCGACTGCGGGTAGGCCCCGAGTCGCTCACGCGCCACTCGAAGGAGGCCCCGTTGGCCGACTCCTCCCATGCGGGTCCCCATCCGGATCCGTCGGAACCGCCGGCCGGCGAGCTCGTGCGCGTCCACAGCATCCAGGAAGAGTACTTCTTCCTGATGATCCATCCCTGCACGTGCGGGGGCCCGTGGTTCCCCCGCGCCCAGAACCTTCGGCAGACGAGCGCCGGCCTCGCCGACGAGGTTCGCGCGCAATGCGCGAAGTGCAGCACGGAACGCACCTTCTCATTCGCCTTGCCCGGGGAGGGGAACCTCGACCGAATCGCGCCGATCCGCGAGATCAATCCGACAGCCGAGCCTTCCGCGGCCCTTGACGCCGCCGAGTGGATGGACCTGGCTCGATTCTACCTCGAGCGGATCGAACGGCTGAAGAGCCCGACCGAGCGGGCCCAGTCGCTCCTGGACGCCCGCGGGTGCCTGGAGGAGGCGCTCAAGTTCTACGGGCCGGGCGACGACGGCCCCCCGCCGGGAGCCCTTTGGTCGGATGCGAGCCGCCGCAAGGTCGCCGAACACCCCGACGCCTACCGGCGCGAGGCCCTGGAAACGATGCTCGCGAAGATGCCGACGACCGAGCGTCTTCGGCAAGCGGACGCGCCGGACCAGCGCGAGTTCCGCAAGGCCCTCCGGCAAACCGCGCGCCGCCGCGTCGGCCGGCGCTGGTGGGAGTTCTGGAAACGCGGCAGCAACTAATGCCGTGTTCTTCACCGCAGAGCACGCAGAGATCGCAGAGAACGACAGGAATTGGGGAACGGCAAACAGCGTGCTTTGTGAGCCGATCCCGGCGCGCCGGGGTCGGTGACGTTCCACGCCGTTTACGCTTCTTGTTGTGAGTCGCCTTGCCGTTGTTATTCGATTTTCCCTCTGCGACCTCTGCGCTCTTGTATGTTGCGTTCGGGCATGGTTGGTGGTCCCATGGAAGAGGCGGCCGGCGTGGAGGCGAGCGCGGGCGCGAGCCGACGCGCCGGCCGCGGGCGGCGAGAGATCGATTGCGTTCAGGCCTCCG
>JBAUDW010000209.1:0-2189 GCA_049678285.1 Phycisphaerae bacterium | reverse complement strand
TCAGCACCCCAATGATCTGCTCCTCTGAAAACCGGCTCTTCCGCATGGTCCCGTCCTCCTGTCCTGGCTACCCAGTTTACCCGGAGGACTCTCATTTTGAATGGACCAGTTTTTGGGGTGCAGGTCAACGGAAGTATACCCGATGAATTCGGGGTTTGTCAATACATTCTGACACCCGGCGGGCACAGCTTTCACCGCAGAGGCGCGGAGAACGCCCGCCACGGCGGGTAAACTGCGGACGGCGAGGATTGGGGAACGATTCGATTGCGGAGTGCGGACCCGCCGTCGCCGAGGCTATGACGGGCAGGTTGCGGAATGAACGGCAGACGCCAAACGGCAACGGATTCGAGGCGAGATCCTTCGCTGCGCTCAGGATGACAACCTTCTAACGCACGGCGAGATCCCTCCGCTCGTCCCGAATGCGTCGGGACTCGGTCGGGATGACACCCCTTGAAAGGCACGCGGCGAGGGGCGAACAACGCACTGGCGGATCCCGGCGCGCCGGGACCAGTGGCACCCGGCGAGGCGGGGGGGGCGGGCAAGCGCGGAACGGCAAACGCGCTCGCGTTCCGCTCGCGGCTAAGCGTGAACGGCACAAAACGCGCCCGCCCCTCCCCGGCGGGTCTCCGCTGCGCTTCGACAAGGCGGGCGGCTAAATGTGGTACGGGGGGCGTTGAAGGAATTATCTCTTGCAAAACCGTTAAAGGGAGCGTATAGTATGGGGACTGTCCGGCATCGGGTCGGACGGATTACGGCGGTCTGGTTTAGTCTAAAGGAACAGTGTCCGAATGCCTTTTGACAAGTTGGGGCTCAACGAGCCCCTGTTGCGGGCGGTACGCAGCGAAGGTTACACGCAACCCACCCCCATTCAACTGCACGCGATTCCCCCTGTCCTGGCCGGCAAAGACCTGCTGGGCTGCGCCCAGACGGGGACGGGAAAAACGGCGGCGTTCGCGCTGCCGATCCTCCAGCGTCTGTCGGCGAGGCAACCCGGCGGCAACGGCCGGCGACCGGTCCGGGCGCTCATCCTGACGCCGACGCGCGAACTGGCCGCCCAGATCCACGCGAGTTTCCGCGTCTATGGCCAGCACGTGGACCTGAGGTGCGCCGAGGTGTTCGGCGGCGTGAGCCAGGTGCCGCAGGCCCAGGCCCTGCGCAAGGGCGTGGATATCCTGGTGGCGACGCCGGGACGGCTCCTGGACCTGATGGGCCAGGGGTTGGTGCACTTCAAGCACCTCGAAGTGCTGGTGCTGGACGAAGCGGACCGGATGCTGGACATGGGGTTCATCCCGGACGTTCGTCGGATCCTGTCGGCGTTGCCTGCGCGGCGTCAGACGCTGTTTTTCTCGGCGACGATGCCGGGAACGATCCAGGGCCTGGCGGACGCGATCCTGCGTGAGCCTGTGGAAGTGCGTGAGACGCCGGAGGCCCCCGCCGCCGAGACGGTCGAGCATTCGGTGTACCTTGTGGAGCAAAGGCAGAAGCAGGCGCTGCTGGAGCATCTTCTGGAAGGTCCGGAGATTTGCCGGGCACTCGTCTTTACGCGGACGAAGCACGGTGCGGAGCGGGTGGCGCGGCGGTTGAAGTTGGCGCGGATCTCGGCGGACGCGATCCACGGGAACAAGTCGCAGGGGGCGCGGGAGCGGTCGCTGGAGGGGTTCAAGCGCGGGCGGACGCGCGTGCTGGTGGCGAGCGACCTGGCGGCACGCGGTCTGGACGTGGACGACATTTCGCACGTCATCAATTTCGACATGCCGAGCGAGGCGGGGATGTACGTGCACCGGATCGGCCGGACGGGGCGGGCGGGTGCGGCAGGGACGGCGCTTTCGTTTTGCAGTTACGAGGAGCGCGGGCAGCTGAATAGCATCGAGCGGCTGATTCGCAAGCCGGTGGCGACGGTGGAGGACCACCCGTTCCGGTCGCCGATCGGGCGCATGAAACCGAAGACGAGCGGGTACATTTCGGTGCCGAAGCGTCGCGGGCGTGCGCGCGGTCGTCGGCGGTAAGCGGGGGTGTACGGCGAAACAGATGCGCGGCGGCCAGGAATGGTCGCCGCGCTATGTTTTTTGGCGCGCGAACGGTCCGGGGCTGGGAACGTGACCGGCGGCTTCCGCCGCCGGCTCGAAAACCGCCACGCGCGGGGCGGGCGAATCAATCGAGGTATTGAACGGTAAGGCTCTGCAACTTGG
>JBAUDW010000208.1:0-6115 GCA_049678285.1 Phycisphaerae bacterium | reverse complement strand
CCCCCCGTCGCTCCGGCCCCCGCCCCCCGACGTCCCGCGGCCGATCACCCTTGGCGCCAGCCCTTCCAGAAAAAGCGGACATTCCTACTTTGCGGGAAAGAGGACATTTCTACTTTGCGTTGACACGCCGCCTGGTCGGTCGGTGCGGCGGCCTCAAGGTCCTTTGACGTCGAGGCACTTCATCTGGCGCTGGTCGCGGACGACGAGCCGGCCGTCCGAAAGAGCCAGGGGCGCCCAGATTTCCTTGCCGCTGAGGATTCCCTTGGCAATCGCGAGTTCCTTGTAGCCTTCGGGCGAAGGCTCGATGATCCGCAAGTCGCCCTTCTCGCCGTCCATGCTGTAGAAGAGGTTGTCGCCCGTCAGGATGTATCCGCCCTTGCAGAGGTAGGGCGCGCGCTTGGTCTGCCACTTGATCTGGCCGTCCAGGCTGAAGCACACGAGTCCGTCGGCCTTGGAGTTCGTGTTGCAGAGGGCGTAGAGATGGTCCTTGTAGAGGATCGGCTGGTGGACGTGGGCGCCGATGATGTCGAAACGGTGGAGGAGTTCGGCCTGGAACTTGCCGCCGGAGCGCGCGACCTTGATGAGGTCGCTGCTGACGTCGTAGCCGCCCGTGATGAAGAACCGCCCGTCGCCGATCGCCACGGGGCCCGGCACGGGGATCACACACTTGTGCGGATAGGTCCAGAGGACCTCGCCGGTCTTGGCGTCCACGCCCGAGGCGCCGGCGACGGTCGTCAGGACCGCCTGGTCCACGCCGTCCAAGGTGGTGATGAGGGGCGAGGCGTAGCCGGCGGCCCCGATCGGCTTGGAGCGCCACTTCTCCTCGCCCGTCGCCTGCGCGAGGGCGACCATGCCCACGGAATCCGACTGCGGGGCCAGAATCACCGCGTCGCCGTAGAGACAGGCCGACTGGGAAATGGCCCACTGGGGCAACTTGCCGCCGTAGTCTTCGAGGAGATGCTTCGTCCACACGGCCTTGTGCGTGGCCTTGTCGATGCAGTGGACCTGGCCGAACACGCCCACCGTGAAGACGTACTTGTCGGTGACGGTCGGCACGGAGCGCGAGCCGTTGTGGCTGACCGAGCCGGGCGAATCGTAGGCGAAGGTCCATTCCTCGTTGCCCGTCGCCAGGTCGAGACACCGCAGGATGTCCTTGGCGTCGTTGACGCGGTCGAGGACATAGACCTTGCCGTCGCGGATGGCCGCGGCGCCGAAGCCCGGGCCGAGCGGGACGGTCCAGAGGACCTTGGGGCCGCCCTCGGGCCAGGCGCGCAGGAGGCCCTTTTCGGGGCTCGTGCCGTCGCGGTTGGGTCCCTGGAACTGGGGCCAATCCGCCGCCGCCGTCGCCCCCGCCAGGACGAGAATCGCCAGCGCCAACGTCGTCAGCCTCGTCATGGACATCCTCCCTATCGTTCCCATTCGGTTTAACCCCTCTCGGCCGAGCGCAGTGTCGGCCCTTTACGCTTGTTTCCCGCCGTCGTCAGACCCCGCACGCCGCCGCCAGAACCAGCCGGCCGACCATCGTGCCGTACATTGCCACCAGATCGATCGCTTCATGCGGAAGATTTGAGTAATGCATCGCGCCCGGCTCCACCGGCCCAACCGCATAGGGTGGACCGTATTCTACAGACGGGCGGCGCGGCGGAGCAACCGTTTTCATGCTTGCGGCAGCCGGACGCCGGGCGCATTATAAACAGAAGGATGTGGACGCAACAGCACATCCGATAGGACGGAGGCGCTCCCATGGCATGGATCCTGAAAAGCCCCGCGTTTGCGGACGGCAGCCGCATCCCCGTCAAGTACACCGGCGAGGGCGATGACCGCTCGCCGCCCCTCGAGTGGACCGACCCGCCGGAGGGGACGAAAGCGTTCGCCCTCATCTGCGACGACCCGGACGCGCCGCACGGCACGTGGGACCACTGGCTCGTCTGGAACCTGCCGGGCGCTTTAAGGCAACTGCCCGAGGGCGTCCCCACGACAAAGACTTTGCCCGACTTGGGCGGCGCGGTCCAGGGCTCGAACTCGTGGCCGAAGATCGGCTACGGCGGGCCGATGCCGCCGCCGGGCCACGGCACGCACCATTACCACTTCGTCCTCTACGCGCTCGACCAAGTGCTGGATTTTGCGCCGGGGGCGAACAAGGCGGCCCTCCAAAAGGCCATGAAGGGCCGCGCCCTCGCCGAAGCGCGCCTGATGGGAACCTACAGCCGATAGACGGGGCTCGAAACGCAGCGCGGCGGTCCTTGCGGGCCGCCGCGCTTTCCTTATCCGTTTTGCTTCCGCCGACGACTACTTTTCCGTGTCGCCTTCCTTCGCGCCTTCGGCCGGCTTTGGTGCCGTCGGCCTCTCGGCACGCATGAGCCCGAAGATCGTCCGCGTCATGTACGTGCGACCGTCGTTCTCGCCGAGGGTCTTCGTGGCAGCCGCCTTGAACTTTGCCACGGCGGCCTTCAGTTCCGTTACGGCCGGCGCCAGCGCCTCTTCCTGCTCCGCCGTCAACGTGACTGCCGGCGCGCGAGTCCGCCCGGCGCGAGCCTCACCCGTTCTGCCTTCGCCGCGGGGGGCTCTCTCTTCGGCAGCCCGAAGGCCCGCCGCCAGCACCAGACCCGCCACCGCCACTAACCCTGCCAACCAGAGATACCTCATGAATTCTCCTTTCCGATCCGTCATTCGGGGGAGGGACCTTCCCTCCCCGCTCTGACTCTCTCTCTGCCTAACGGCCCCCCCCTCGACTTATTGCACAAGGGGCGCCCCCCTTCACGCCCGAAAACGTCTTTCCTGCGGGCGGCAATAGGAGTAGAGTGGTACGCGAACGGACTGCCCCGGCCATGCAAAGAGTCGCCCCGTGCTCGAGAACTTGAAAGCCGAGGTCTGCTGGGCCAACCGCGAGTTGCCCCGGCGCGGGCTGGTGGCCTGGACGAGCGGCAACGTGATCGCGCGCGACCCGGAGAGCGGCCTCGTCGTCGCCAAACCCTCCGGCGTCCTCTTCGAGGACCTCGCCCCCGAGAAGATGCTCGTCGTGGACCTCGACGGCAAAATCATCGAGGGCGACTTGAGGCCCAGCGTCGACACCGCCACCGCCCTCACCATCCTGAAGCACATGCGCGAGGTCCACGCCGTCATCCACACCCACTCGGCCTACGCCACCAGTTTCGCCGCCCTCGGCCAATCGATCCCCGTGGTGCTGACGGAACACGGCGACGCGTTCGGCATCCCGATTCCCTGCGGCCGGTACGCGAAGATCGGCGGCACGGAGATCGGCGAGGAGGTCGTGCGGATCCTGCGCGAGATCAAGATGCAATGCCCCGTGGTCCTCATGCAGAACCACGGCGTCTTTGGCGTCGGCTCGAGCGCCCGCGCCGCCCTCAAGGCCGCCGTCGTCGTCGAGGACATCGCCAAGGCCGTCCACCTGGCGATGGCGAAGGGCGACCCCATTCCGATTCCGCCCAAAGAGGCCCAGCGCCTTTACGACGTCTACCACACCCGCTACGGCCAGAAGGCCGGCGGCGGGTTTGAGTAGATTTGAGATTTCAGATTTCAGATTTGAGATTGCGGATGGCGGATTGAAAAGAGGAGGGCAGGATCGCGCGTCACGTTTAGCCGCCCGCCTTGGCGGGCGCGTCCAATAGACTCATACAAAATCGAAAAGAGGTTTCGATGGCCAAGGTGAAATTTCGCACTGAGAAGGACACGCTCGGCGAGGTCCGGGTTCCCGCCGGGGCCTACTGGGGCGCCCAGACCCAGCGGGCCGCCGAGAACTTCCCCGTCTCCGGCCTGCGGGCCCATCCCGCGCTTGTCCGCGCCCACGTGATGGTCAAACTCGCCGCCGCGAGGGCCAACCGCGACCTCGGGAAACTCGACGACCGCCGCGCCGCCGCCATCGAGCAGGCCTGCCGCGAAGTCCTCGACTCCGGACGCTTCGCGGACCAGTGGGTCGTCGACGTCTTCCAGGCCGGGGCCGGCACCAGTTTCAACATGAACTCCAACGAGGTCCTGGCGAACCGCGCGAACGAAATCCTCGGAGCCCCCCTCGGCTCCTACAAAGAGGTCCACCCCAACGATCACGTCAACCGGAGCCAGTCCACCAACGACACCTTCCCGACGGCGATGCAGGTGGCCTGCCTCCTGGTGGGGACGGACCTCCTCGCGGCCCTCGACCATCTCGCCGACGCGCTCGAGGAAAAGGGACGCGCGTTCGACGGCATCCCGAAGAGCGGCCGGACGCACCTCCAGGATGCCGTCCCGGTGCGCCTGGGCCAGGAGTTCGCCGCCTACGCCCTCGCCGTGCGCCGCGCCGTCGAGAACCTCGACCGGGCGCTCGAGGCGTGCGAGGAACTGCCGCTGGGCGGCTCCGCGACGGGCACCGGCCTGAACACGCATCCCGCTTATGCCGCCGCGGCCGCGGAGCATCTCGCCGAAATCACCGGTTTCGACCTCGGCCCGGCGGACGACCTCAGGCACGCGATGCAGTCGATGGCCCCCGTCGCGGGCGTAAGCGCGGCCCTGCGGAACCTCGCGCTGGAACTTATGCGCATCGCGAACGATCTCAGGCTCCTTTCGAGCGGACCGAGGACCGGCCTCGCGGAAATTCGTCTGCCTGCCGTCCAGCCCGGATCGAGCATCATGCCCGGCAAAGTGAACCCCGTCCTGGCCGAGTGCCTGGGCATGATCGCCATGCAGGTCGTGGGCAACGACACGGCCGTCGCGCTCGCCGTCCAGGCGGGACAACTTGAACTCAACGTCTTCATGCCCGTCATGGCCCACAACGTCCTCGGGAGTATGGAGATCCTGAAGAACTTTCTGCCGGTCTTCACGGAGAAGTGCGTCCGCGGCATCGAGGCCGACGAGGCCCGCTGCCGGGCCTACTTCGAGTCCAGCGTCGGCCTCGCGGCGATCCTCAACTCTTCACTCGGCTACGCGAAGGCGGCCGAGACGGCCAAAGAAGCCGCCGCCACCGGCAAAACGCTGTACGACCTGATTCTCGAAAAGGGCCTCATGACCGAGGACCAACTCGCACGCGCCCTCGACCCGAAACGCATCACGGAGCCCCACGACCCGACCGAGCATTGACGCGGTCGCCGCGTTGCCGGGAGGCCGCCCCGTTTGCTATAATGCGCGCGGTAAGCACTTCCGAAGGGGGAACGCTATGCTCGTCCGCGAACCGGTGGCCGACGGCGGCTTCTATCCCGCCGGCCGAGACGCCTGCATCGAACTGATGAACTCGCTCCGCTACGTGGAAACGCCCGAAGTGCTTCCGCCGCGCCCCGTCGCGGGCATCGTGCCCCACGCGGGATGGGTCTTTTCGGGCGCGACGGCCCTTGCGGTCCTCGAAGCGCTCAAGGATCGCCGAACGCCCCGCTCGTTCGTTCTCTTCGGAGCGGTCCACCGCGCAATCCGCCGAAGCGCCATTTTCTCAAACGGCGTCTGGCGGACGCCGCTCGGCGACGCCGAGGTGGACGAACGCCTGGCGCGCGAGATCCTCACCCGCGCGGATGACCTTCTGGCGGACGACCCCAGAGCCCACGAGCAGGAGCACAGCATCGAGGTCCAGGTGCCGTTCATCCAGCAACTTTTCCCGCACGCGAAGATCGTGCCCATTGCCGTCGTGCCGGACGAGGACGCCCCCGAGATCGGGCGGCGCGTCGCTCTGGCGATCCAGAACCTCGACGCCGACGCCGTTTGCCTCGGCTCGACGGACCTGACGCACTACGGCCCGGCCTACGGTTTCACGCCGAAGGGCGTGGGCGAGGAGGCCCTTCGCTGGGTCCGCGACGAAAACGACCGCCGCATCATTGACCTCATGCTCCGCCTCGACGCCGAAACGGCCGTCCCCGAAGCCGAAGCGCGGATGAACGCCTGCGGTTCCGGGGCCGTGGCCGCTACGCTCGCCGCCGCACGCGAACTCGGCGCCGTCCAGGGATACCTCGTCCACTACACGACGTCCTTCGACGTGATGAAGCAGCGGATGGGCCGGCGCGAACTCGACGCGGCCGTCGGCTACGCCGGCCTCCTGTTTTAGAGGCTGTTTCATAACCCCCTCTCCCTTGATGGGAGAGGGAAGGGGTGAGGGTGAAAAAGGCCTTGGAAAGCCCACTATGCCCCCTCACCCTAGCCC
>JBAUDW010000207.1:0-30307 GCA_049678285.1 Phycisphaerae bacterium | reverse complement strand
CTCGAGCAGCCTGGTCTTCGCGAGGATGAGGCGGAGGGTTTCGCGGCCGGCTTTTCGCCGCCACCAGGTGTAGGCGCCCGGCCAAGGCGTCGTGCCGCGGATAAGATCGTGGACGGCGGCGGCGGGCTGGTTCCAATCCACCAGGCCGTCGGTCTTCTTCAGGCGCGGGGCGAGGGTGACCCGGGCCTCGTTCTGGTGGCGTCGTCCGACTTCGTCGAGCGCCAGTTCGCGGACGACCTCGGTGACGAGGCGGGCGCCGAGGAGGGCGAGACGGTCGTGCAGTTCGCCCGCCGTCTCATCCGGGCCGATGGGCGTCGCGCGCTGGCCGAGAATGTCGCCGGCGTCCATGCGGTCGGTAATCTCGATGACCGTGAGTCCCGTCTCGGCCTCGCCGCGGATGATGGCCCAGTTGATGGGCGCCGCGCCGCGGTACTTCGGCAGGAGCGAGGCGTGCAGGTTGACGGCGCCGTAGCGCGGGGCGCCGATGAGCGAAGGGCCGATCTTCTGGCCGAACGCGATGACCAGAAGCAGGTCGGGCGCGACGGCCCGGATGCTCCGGCCGGCACCACGGGCGTTGATGTCTTCGGGCTGGAGGAGGCGGATGCCCTGCTCGGCGGCGAAGCGTTTCACCTCGCCGGCATGGACCGTCCGCCCGCGGCCGGAGGGACGGTCGGGCTGCGTGACGACCAGGACGATCTCCTGGCCGCCCTCGACGAGGGCGCGAAGCGTAGGCAATCCGAAGGTGCCTGAACCCGCAAAGACGATTCGCATGGGGCGTTCCCGAGACTAATCGGCGGCGTCGGACCCTGCGTCGGTCCCCTCGGGGGTCCCGCCGACCCTGACCGCCTGATCGATCCGACGCTGGTAGCGGGTCGCCAGGTCGCGGAGCCTGCGCCGCTGCGCCATCCGCTGGACCGGGGACATGCGGTCGACGAGCAGGCGGCCGTCGAGATGGTCGATTTCGTGCTGAACGGCACGAGCGAGGAGCCCTTCGGCCTCGAAGTGCTGCGGCCGGCCGCTCGGGTCCTGATAGCGGGCGACGACGCGGGCGAAGCGGCCCACTTTGACGTAGATGCCGGGGAAACTCAGACACCCCTCGTCGGCCTCCTCCCAGCCCGCCGTCTCGACGATTTCAGGGTTGACCAGGACGGTTTCGCGTCCGGGCTCGGCATCCGGGGCGATGACGACGATCCGCTTCAGGGCGCCGACCTGGGGCCCCGCCAGGCCGAGACCGTTGTTCTCGCGCATCACGCGGGTCATCTCGCGCACCAGCACCGCCAGGGCCTCGTTGAAAATCTCGACCGGTTCCGAGCGGTCCCGAAGCACGGGATCCGGGTACAGACGCAGTTCCATGTCGCCTCTCCTCGCCAGGTCGGCTTCCCCGCTGGCCCAGGGAGCCCGCAACCACTCATTATAGGTGCCTCCCCCAAGGCCGACAAGACCGCTTTTTGGTTGACATATCGGCCGGCGGGCGTAAAGTAACCTTTTCCGGCACGGCTTGGGAATGAGCAAGAGCGGTCCCTTGGCCGGCGGACCCAAACGGAGGCCGTTTCTTTGGCTGAACCCGAGAAGAACGGGACAAAACCGAAGGCCGAAGGCTCGCCGCCCGACGCCCCGCCGGTCGACCAGGCCCCGGCCGAGACGTTGGCGCCGGAGATGCGCCGACTGGCGGACGGCTGCTTCGACCGCGCCCAGCAGGCGACCGTCCACAGCAACTTCGATTACGCCATCGCGCTGTACCTCGAAGGCCTGCGCTACAACCCCCAGGACATCGAGAAGGGCCATAAGGGCCTGCGAGAGGCGGCCGTACGCCGCAAGAGCCAGGGGAAAGGCGGCGGGTTCGGGAAACTGGTCAGCCAGATCAAGTCAGCCGTTTTCCAGATGCTCGGCCGCCACAAGGACGCGATGCTCGCCCTCGAAGCCGCCCTCGCCCACGATCCGCAGAACGTGATGTACCTGACGCAGATGATGCAGTTGGCGCGGCGGCTGGAGTACGTGGACGTTGCGATCTGGTCCGGCGAACTGGCCGCCGAGGAAACCCTCAAAACCAAAAAACCTCAGAAGCAGATCTTCACCACCCTGGCCGACATGTACGAAGACCAACGCCGATTCCGCGATGCCGTCGAAGCCCTCAACCAGGCCATCAAGATCGACCCCTCCGACCGCACCCTCGACAAGCGGGCTCGCGACCTGGCGGCCTCCAGCAGCATCGAGGACAGCCGCCTCGAATCCGTCACCGACTTCCACGACATGATCCGCGACCGCCGGCAGGCGTCCGCCAGCGCCACCCAACAGGTCATCCGCACCAAGGAACAACTCGACAGCCAGTACGACGAACTCAAGGTCGCTCTCGACGCCGACCCCCAAGACCCCGCCAAAATGCAGGCCCTCGCCGATTGCGAGGCGCGCCGGGGCAACATCGACACCGCCATGACGCTCCTGAAGCAGGCGCTGGCCCAGTCGAAGGATTACCGGTACAAGGCCCGGATGGACGACATCCGCATGGCGGAGTATCGCGCCCGCCTCCGGGAACTGGACGCCGAGATCGAGGCCAATCCCGACCGCGCCGACCTCAAGGCCGAACATAAAAAAATCTCTCAGGAACAGGACGCCTTCGAACTCGCCGTCTATCAGGAACGCCAGCGACAGTATCCGACGGAACTCGGCATCCGCCTCGAACTCGGACTCCGACAGCACCGCAGGGGACTCCATGACGAGGCCATCGTCTCCTTCCAGCAGGCCTCGCGCGACCCGAAACGCCACGTCCAGGCCCTCAACCTCCTCGGCAAATGCTTCTACGCCAAAAAACTCTACCAGGAGGCACAGAACCAGTTCGAAACCGCCCTCGAACACCACGAACTGACGGGCGACGCCATGGCCAAGGAACTCCAGTACAACCTCGCCATGACCCTCGAAATCCAGGGCAACCTGCCCGGCGCCATCGAATGGTTCAGCCGCATCGTCCAGCAGGACTACCAATACCGCGACGCCGCCAAGCGACTCGAATCCCTCCGACAACGCACCGAAGAACAGGAAAAACCACTACACCCCTAGCCCTCATAAAGAGGAAGGAGAGCCGTACCCATGCCACGCTCCCTATCCGCTAAAAAACGCGTCCGACAGAACGAAACCCGCCGCATCCGCAACCGCACCATCAAGAGCCGCATACGCTCCGCTCGACACGACTTCCTCGCCGCCGTCGCCGACGCCGACGCCGACAAGGCCCGCGAGCAATTGCTCAAGTGCGAAAAACTGCTCCACCGCGCCGCCAACAACGGGCCGCTCCATCGGAAGACGGCCGGCCGCGTCATCGGCCGACTCCGCAAGCGGCTCGCCGGGCTCCAGCGCGCCGCCAACATCGCCCCCTGACCGCCGCGCGCCGCGGAGAGGCTCTTTCATGACCCCCTCTCCCCTTGCGGGAGAGGGATGGGGTGAGGGGGCGCGCCGTTCGCCGTTAAGCGTGCGAAGGTTCGCCCATGATCTGCGTCAGCCTCATGCCACGCTCCACCGACGAGGCCCTCCGCCACCTCGCCCGCCTCGCCGACGTCTTGCGTTCGTTTTCATCTGTTCACTCCACACTCCGCACTCCGCACTCCGCACTTTCTGTTGAGTTGCGCCTCGACGCCATCCAGGCCCCCGACCTCCCCCGTCTCCTCGCCCGGCCCCCCTGCCCCCTCATCCTCACCTGCCGACCCAAACGCGAAGGCGGACTCTACGATGGACCCGAACAGCCGCGCCTCGAACTCCTCCGACAGGCCGCTCGCCTCGGCGCCGACTATATCGACGTCGAACACGATGCCTTCCAGGCCCTCGGCCCCGTTGCTCCCGCCAAACGCATCGTCTCCTACCATAACTTCAAGCAAACGCCGCCCGACCTCGACGCCATCCACTCGACGCTCGCTCGACTCGGCGCCGACGTCGTCAAACTCGCCGTCACCGCCAACCACATCCTCGACACCGTTCCCGTCCTTCGCCTCCTCCGCGCCGCCCGCGTCCCCACCATCGCCCTCTCCATGGGACCCCGCGGCCTCCTCACGCGCATCCTCGCCCCGAAGTTCGGGGCCTTCCTGACCTACGCCTCTTTCGATTCGCAGGAGGGCCCCCCGCCCGCCGCGCCCATCATGCTTAGCCGCGACCCGAAGGGGAGCGCGTGCCGCTCGCGGGGCGCTGGTCCGTCGGACGCATCCCAAGCAGGTCCCGGTCAACTTTCCCTCTCCGAAATGCTCAACCTCTACCGCGTCCACCGCATCGGACCGGCGACGCGCGTCTTCGGCGTCATCGCCGACCCCGTCGCCCACAGCCTCTCTCCGCGCATCCACAACGCCGCCTTCGCCGACGCCGGGATCGACGCCGTCTATCTCCCCCTCTGGGTCGAAGGCGACCCCGCCGCCTTCGTCCGCGCGATGCGCGAATTCGCATTCGACGGCTACTCTGTCACCATCCCCCACAAGCAGGAGGTCATGGCCGCGATGGACGACCTCGCGCCCCTCGCCCGTCGCATCGGGGCCATCAACACCGTCGTCCGCCGGCCCGACGGCTCCCTCTACGGAACGAATACGGACATCTCCGCCGGCATCGCTTCCATCGAGGCCGTCGTCGGAAAGGGTTGGCTCCGCGGCAAACGTGCCCTCCTTCTCGGCGCGGGCGGCCTGGGCCGCGCCATGGCCTTCGCCCTCGCCGACGCCGGCGCCCTCCTCACCATCACCGATCCGGACCTCCCCCGCGCCGAGGTTTTGGCCCGCGAAGTGGGCGCTGTTGCCGTTCGTTCCGCGTTGCCTGAGGCCGTTGCCGTCAGTTCCGCATTCCGCGTTCCGCATTCCGCGTTGGTATTGAACTGCTCCCCCGTCGGCATGCACCCCGACGTGGCCGTTTCGCCCGTTCCTGCAGAAATGCTGCGGAAAGACATGGTCGTTTACGATGCCGTTTACAATCCCGCCGAGACGAAGTTGCTCCGCGACGCCCGTGCCGCCGGCTGCCGCACCGTCGCCGGCATCGACCACTTCGTCCGCCAGGCCGTCGAACAGTTCGAGTTGTGGACGGGCCAATCCGCGCCGGTGAAAACGATGCGCCGGGTGGCCGTTGAAGCGCTGGCATGAGCCCCGGCGCGCCGGGAGAGTCGAACAGCCTGCCCTGAGCGCAGCCGAACGGGGGTCTCACCTTTCGCCCCCCGCGCGTACCGGGATGCGCCCTTTCAAAATTTTCTGCTGCTTGATTGACCAGCAAGGCGTGTGCTACCATCTGTGGCAAGTGAACCTAGCCGAAAGACTTCGGCGTGAGGGAGAGACCAATGCCCAGTCCTCTCACAGATGCAGGCCAAGTTGTGGATCATGTGCCCGTTACGCTGAGTTACCAGATCATCAAGCACTTCTCCGAGGAACTCTACAGCAGCCCCTACAAGGCGCTCGAGGAGCTTGTGGCCAATTCCTATGATGCGTTTGCCACGCACGTGAATGTTGTTGTCCCCGACGACCTTGCATCAAAAGAGGCTATCATTTGGGTGGTCGATGACGGCGACGCCATGGACCTCGCGGGATTCGAGGAGTTGTGGAGAATCGGGATCAGCAGCAGACGTGACGCCGGTAAGGAGTCACAGGAGAGACCGCCTATAGGCAAGTTCGGCATTGGCAAGCTCGCCACGTATGTTCTGGCCAGGGAACTGACCCATGTTTGCAGGCACGGTGGCAAGTACCTCGCTGTTACCATGCGGTTCTCGGACCTTGAGCACCAGCCGGATCGCACGGACTTTATGCTGGAGGTCCGGCGCCTTGAGCGCACGGAGGCCGAGCAGGTCCTTGAGGCCTTGCTGCCCTCCGGCAGCAAGCGCGACGAAGCAGTGCCTATCAGGCTCTTTGGCAGAGGTGCCAGCAAGACGTGGACAGCCGCCGCTCTCGGCAACCTCACGCGCAAGGCTCAATCTGTGACGGCGGGCAGGCTCAAGCGTGTGCTATCCACCGCCCTGCCAATCAACCCTCAGTTCAACCTGTACTACAATGGGGAACAGATAAAGGCTGCGACAGTCAAGAGGGCCACTATTGCGAAGTGGACGATTGGTGAGGACGACAAGGCAGCTGAAGGCCTCAGGTTTGAGAGCAAGATCTCGGGGCAAAGCCAGCCAACGGTCATGATACCCGAACTTGGCCCCGTGCACGGTGAGGTGCAATTGTTTCAGGCGGCCCTACCTGGCAGCAAGGCTGATGTGTGGGGACGCAGCCACGGGTTCTTTGTGCTCGTACGTGGCCGCCTGATCAACTTGCACGATGAGTTGTTTGGGCTCGAGGCGCTGTCACACGGTGCGTTTTCCAGGTTCCGAATGGTGGTGCATGCTGACGGTCTTGACAACTTCCTGCGAGCAACACGTGAGAGCGTGGCGGAGGATGAGGTGGGAGTTGTCAACTTCAGGAACTACCTGAAGGCCAAGTTCAATGAAGCACGGGCAGCCTACCTGAACTGGATGAACAAGGAGGCCGCGCTCAAGTCTCTCTCAGGCAGAGTGAGCCGGACACCTCGCAGTCTCTCGCGGCAGCCCCTTGTCCAAGCTATCCGGGGCGTCCTGGCGGGCACCACCGAGGACCTCGTCCTCACTCGCGTGCCTGGTGGTCTCTCCACACGTGAGAAGAGGGATCTCATAGCGTCTTTAGAGAAGGCTCTCGACACAGAGGAATTCTTCAGCGCGGTCCGGTTCGAGACCCTGGGGCTAGAGCGAGGGCTGGCCGAGTTCGAAGTGAAGGAGCGGTGCCTCCTTATTAACACCCTGCACCCCTTCTTCGCCAACTACAGCGAACATTACAAGAGCGCCGAGCCGTTCCAACTCTTGGCCATCACCGAAGTCCTGACTGAAGCCTATCTGTTAGACGAAGGCCTTTCGTCCCAGCAGGTCCGACGGGTCCTCGACCGCCGCGACCGATTTCTGCGCGAACTCGTCTACAGCACGCAGTTGTCGGCCCCCCTTGTCGCCCAACTCCTGGACGACAAAAAGGCCGATCCAAAGGGGCTGGAACGGGCCGTCTACGAGGGTTTCAGAAGCCTCGGTTTTGAAGTGTCCCGGTTGGGGGGGACGGGCAAGCCCGACGGGATCGCACTTGCTCGGCTCGGCGTGAGGGACGACGACACGGGGGAGGACAAGTCCTATCGCCTGACCTACGATGCTAAAAGCACTGGAGGTGAGCGAGTAGCAGCCAAGACCGTTGGGGCGGCCACGATTACCCAGCACAAGGATGACTTGGGCGCAGACTTCGCCGTTGTGGTGGCCCCGGGATACGACGGGGACGGCGATCCCAAATCGAATGTTGTCAAGCAGGCCAAGAACGATGGCATAACCCTTCTGACAGTAGCCGACTTCATTCGGCTCGTGCTCGCGGCTGCAACGAGGCCCTTGCCCTTCCGGCGGATGAGAGATGAACTGTTCGCAAAGTGCCGCGGCCCCAAGGAGGCCACGAAGTGGATCAACAAACTCCTGAAGGAACCGCCGCCTGAGACGCCCCTACCAGAGATTCTTCACATTATTTGGGAGATGATGAAGGGCCTCCCAGAGCCGCCGAAGTTCGCTGCTGTTGCTGACCGGCTCCGCAGGAAGGGCAAGAAGTACAAGGGCTTCGGCGAGCGGGATGTACGTGATTGGATCGAGAGCGTGCGACGGTTCGAACGAGACCTGATCTCGGTTGACGACAGTATCGTGTACCTCGAGACTCAGCCTGAGATCATTCTCCAGAGAGTGATTGCCCACACGCGATCACTCCCGCAGGCCATCCAGAGGGGGTCTATGTACGGCACCCTCAGCAAGACAAAGCCAAAGAGCAAGAAAAAGGCGCAAGCCACTTCAACCAAGCGGGTCAAGAAGCGAAAGAGCCGACGGTGATGCGAAGGATTTCCAGCATTGCGGAACTGCGCCCCATCCACCCGTTCCCTGCGCGCATGGCACCCGCGATTGTGTGGAACAGACTGAGTCGCGAGCCTTCGGGCCTTCGGGTCCTGGACCCGATGGTAGGATCGGGCACGACGGTGGTTACGGCCAAGGCCCTTGGTCACGCCGCCATCGGTCTCGACACGGACCCATTGGCGGTCCTCATCAGCAAGGCTTGGTCCGCTGACGTTGACGAGACCCGCATAGCCTCGCACGGAGAGCGGGTCGCAGCGCGCGCTAGAACCGTATATCGGGGCATGTCTGTCGGCAAGGCCTACCCAAAGAACGCGGACGCGGAGACCCGCGCCTTCGTACGCTTCTGGTTTGATCCCACGAGCCGCAGGCAACTGGCTAGCCTCGCCGCCGCGATTCACGAACTGAGGGCATCGCCCACCAAAGCATTGCTCTGGTGCGCTTTCTCCCGCCTCATCATTACAAAGACATCCGGAGCTTCCCTGGCAATGGACATCTCGCACAGTAGGCCGCATCGGGTATACCAAACGGCGCCGGTCAAGCCGCTAGCCAGATTCGAGCAGTCGCTCCGGCGGGTGACGAGAGGTGTACTTTTCCGCAGGAATGGCAATGCTGCGCCCGAGGCGCGCATCATGCGGGGGGACGCACGCGCCATTCGCCTGCCCGATTGCAGTGTTGACTTCGTCATCACGTCACCGCCATACGTCACGGCTATTGACTACCTGCGCGGACACAAGCTTTCGCTCGTCTGGCTCGGCTATTCGGTTAACGAGATCCGGGCCATTAGGGGGACCAACGTAGGGGCCGAAGTCGGGGCTCCCAAGAATACGGACGTAGACACCATGGCTGGGGAACTCCAAGCCATGGGTGACGTCGAGCATCTTCCATCGAGGCAACAGAGCATTCTCACGCGGTATGTCCTTGACATGCGCGCAGTCATGGCGGAGATCAGCCGTGTACTAGTACCAGAAGGCCGCGCTGTTCTTGTCGTAGGAGATTCAACCTTGCGGGGTGTATTCATCCGCAACTCCGAGGCCATAAAGCGCCTCGGCAAGAAGTCGGGGCTCGTCCTACAGTCGGTGCGCCGACGGCCAATCGAGGACAGACGGCGGTACCTACCCCCTCCTGCCTCCGCTGGCGCCGGGAAACAGCTTCAGGCCCGCATGAGAGAAGAGGTCATTGTCTCATTCAGAAAGCCGGACTGATCAAAGAATTTCCGGGGCCACACTGCTTTCGCTTTTCCGATTTCCGGCTGAAGAATAGTCCAAAGTCTAAGGTCCAAGGTCCAAAGTCAACAGCAGGCTGGAGGCTTGAGACCGCAGGTCGCGAACGCCGCTTTGCCGTCCGCCGCCATTCGTCATTCGGATTTTGGGGTTGATTCGTCATTCGGTCCTCGGATTTCGTCATTCCCGCCAGCCGCTTCGCGGGTGCGGCTAACCCACGTCTGGACAAGGCGTGACGCCCTTCGACCTTGCTCAGGGCGGCCCGAGCAGGGTCGAGGGGCCGCGTTGCCTTGGCTGTTTCTTTGTCAAATGCGAGATTTGCCGCCGACCCCGAATCCCCCACCCCCGATTGCGACTTACGTGCGTCCGGCGGAAGTTATGCACATAAAGGTATGCACATGACATGGATGGAAAAAGTGCGAAAAGGGCCTAAAAACCGGTAAAAAGCGACCAAAAAACGTGAAAAAAGTCGAAAAAACGCAAAATCCGCGCTAGCCCATCTTAACATTCGGGGGTCTTTAGGAGAAAAAACCGCCCCGGCGCTATCGCCAGGGCCGGTGGCCTCCCGAAAATCGCCCGAAATCGCCCAAAAATACCCCCGAAAATTCACTCCAAAAAGTTATCCACAATCGCCGGTTGCTATAAGTCGCGCGCATTTCGCCCGCGGGCCTACCGGTCCTCGCGGGACCAGGCGTAGGGAATTTCGTCGGTGTGGGCGGGCAGGCGGTATTCGTCCGGCGACTGGCGGTTGTATGCCTCGGTGGGCGTGTTGATGATCATGGCCTCGCCGGAGGAAATGCACTTGAAGCCGTGGTAAACGCCCTTGGGGATGCGCAGGCGCACCGGGTTCCAGACGCCCATGAAGAACTCGTTGACTTCGCCGCGGGTGGGCGAGCCTTCGCGGCCGTCGTAGAGGACGACCTTCATCATGCCCTGGACGCAGACGAAGTTGTCGGTCTGCTTCTTGTGGTAGTGCCAGGCCTTGACGACGCCGGGATAGGCGGTCGTCAGATACACCTGGCCGAACTTCTCGAAGTCCGGTTCGTCGGCGCGGAAGATTTCCATGAGGCGTCCGCGCTCGTCGGGAATGGGTTTCAGGGGGGTTACTTTCACGCCGTCTATCATGGCCTTCTCCTCGCCGGCGGGGGCTGTCACCGGACCGATGCGGCCGGGCGGGCCACCACTGTGACATCCATTCTACCGCTCCCGGGGTCTTTCACATACTGAGTTTCCAGGACGATGCCGGCGTGGTGCCGACACCGCACGAGGGGGGTTCCCCCGTCCGGGTCGGGGACCAACTCGTAACTGGTTTCGGCGTCGGGGCGCTTGTCCTGGGGGCACTTGAAGAGGGCGGCGACTTTGTCGCGGTCGTCGCTCGAAACGAGGGCGCCGTCGCTGGATTTCAAGGTCCATTTGCCGAGCCGGCCCTCGATGGCCGCCTGGCGGAAGGTCGCCATGTCCTTGACGACGTCGGTCTTGCCCGCCACCCGCAAGAGCAGCAGGCCGAGCCCCTTCAGATGCGACTTGCAATCCAGTTGGGCATCGGGCTGAAGGGCTTCGACATACTCGCGCCAGCGGTCCTCGAAGGCCTGGTAGTTCGCGCCGAAGGTCCGCTCCCAGGCCCGCTTCCCGTCCTCGCCCCGGGCGATGTAGTAGATGAATTGGAGGAAGGCGGCACGGTACTTCTGGTTCCCGCCGAAGGCCAGGAAGTGGACCATGGCCCAAGCCTCGTGGTATTGAAGGGAGGCGGGGGCCCCGCCGGAATGGACGGCCTCGAGCCATTCCTGGTTCGTGAGGACGAGCATGCGGCCAACGGGGATGAGTTGGCCTTTCTCGATGGCCTGGCGAAGGGCTGCAACACGCCAAGGCACCACCTGTCCGACCTCGAGCCCGCCCCGCAGAAACTCGCCCTGCTCGAAAAAGGTGGCCAGACCCTCGTTCAGCCACATGGGGCATTTGTGGCCGATGAAGTGGGCGACGAACTGATGCGTCCCCTCGTGCCGCAGCGTCGAGAGGACAACGTCCAGTTCATTGGCAGATCCCCAGCAGGCCAGCACGTCGCGTCCGGACATGAAAATGCCGCGAGATCCCCTGGCGGCATCGCCCATCTCGCGGAGGTACCGCTCCTGGGTGGAAAGGACCAGAACCTCAAACCGCTGAACGGCTTTGGGTTTCTTGATGTTGCCCATGCGGCGATAGAGTTCGGCATAGAGGGCTTCCTGGTGGCTTGCCACGGTCTGGCCCACGTCGGGGCCGAGGTCCGTCCGGACGCGGTAGTGGGGGGTTTCGACGACCAGATCGCCGCCCTGCTGGCTCACAGGCCACCCGGCACCTGCGGCGAAGGTCGGGGCAGTCGCCAGGAAAACCAGCAGCGCCGCTGCGGTCACCGTCAGGTGGCTTATTTGCCGAACGCGCATGCGAATCCCTCGCACGAGGTTCCAAGCGGCCCATCCTACTGAACCGCCAGTCTTGATTCAAGGCATTGTCGAAACCGTGTTTTTCACGAGTCCTGAAGGCCCAATGTTAAACTGGGGAACATAGAAAAAACGGTGAACAGAACAAAGCGCGTTATGGCCAAAAAATTTCTGTGAGAATCTGTCTCAAACGCCAAGAGAAACCCTGTTAAAGTCTTATTGCACAATGGCTTGCGCCATTTCGCCGCATTTCGGCACGTGCCTCAAGCCACCCACTTTGCACGCCGATAGGATGGACGGAGCGCGCATCAGCGCGACGCGCATCCAAAGACGCACCGAAGAGGCAGCACCCGGAACATCGTTGGCTGACCCACGCCTCGAACGAAACCGGGAATCGTAGGCACGAACGGGAGTACCAGATGAGCCAAGGCCGTCGGAAACTGGTGAGGCAAAGCATCCCCGAGGAAGCCCCTTACCGTGAAGCGACGCCCCCACCGATGGGCAGTACGCCGGACATGGTGGAGACGCTGCGCCTCCTGGAGCGAATCAGCCGGATGCCTGACATCCGGTTTGAGAAGGTTCAGCAGGCGCGCGAACTGATCGCGCGAGACCAGTTCGAGACGCCGGAGCGGGTGGACGGGGCCGTGCGGCGCTTGATGGAGGAACTCGGGCTCTAGCCATCGGGGCTGGGCCCTCATTAGGAGGTTCGGATCGCAGGACGTTGGCAGTCGGGCAGGGAGCCGGATCGGCACGGGGCCGATCCGGCTCCGTATTTTTTGGGGGTCCGGCGCGAACCTCCGCCACCCGTATAAACTGGACAACGCCCCGCTGGCCGCTAAAATGGGGCCCCGAAGCGGACTTCGAGAGGAGCCGGCCATGTTCACCGGAATGCTGGTCGCCCTAGTGACACCGTTTAAGAACGGTCAGGTGGACTACGGGGGAATCGAACGGCTCGTGGATTGGCACATCGAGCAAGGCACGGAGGGACTCGTGCCCGTCGGAACAACCGGCGAAAGTCCGACCGTGGACGTTGCTGAGCACCAGAAGATCGTCAAGACGGTGGTCGAGCGGTCGGCGGGGCGCATTCCGGTCGTCGCCGGCACAGGCGGCAACGCGACGGCCGAGGCCATTCACCTTACCCGGTACGCGAAGGACGTCGGGGCGGACGGCTCGCTCCAGGTCTGCCCCTACTACAACAAACCGACCCAGGAAGGGCTGTACCGGCACTTTGCGGCGATTGCGGAGGCGGTGGACCTGCCGATGGTCCTTTACAACATTCCGGGGCGGACGGGGGTGTCGCTGGCGCCGGTGACGATCGCCCGCCTCGCCCAGTTGCCCCAGGTGGTCGCCGTGAAAGAAGCGACCGGGTCAATAGACCAGGCGAGCGAGATCCTTTCGCGATGCGACCTCGTGGTCCTTTCGGGGGACGATTCGCTGACGCTGCCGCTCATGGCCGTCGGCGCCCAGGGCGTCATCAGCGTCGTCGGAAACCTCGTACCGAAGGACATGAAACGCCTGACGGACGCGATGCTGGCAGGCGACGTGGCGACGGCCCAGGAGGCGCACCGCCGGCTCTTTCCCCTCTGCCGCGCCATGTTCATCGAAACCAATCCGATCCCCGTCAAGACGGCCATGAAGATGGTCGGGCTCCTGGAGTCGGACGAGAAACGGCTGCCGATGACGGATCTAACGCCCGAGCATGCCGAGGCGCTGAAGAAAGCACTCCAGGAATACGGTTTGCTGTGAACCGGACCGAGGGGCGCGGAACCTCTTCAGGCCGAACGGCACGCACTGAAGGCTGGCGATGGCAAAGCGCCCCGGATCGCGAACCACGCTTGAAGGTCGGGGCCGGATCATCTTCGGCCTGTTCATTCTGCTCACTGTCGTGGCGTGCTTGTCGTGGCCCTGGTGGCAGATGGGGAACCTCGCGCGGTCGGGCGAGCCGGAGCGGGCCCGGATGCTGGCCCACGCTTTCCTCCAGAACCTTCACGCCGTCCGCTTCGCGGCGGATGACAAGTTCCGTGAGCAACTTCCCCGCTTCATCGCGGCACTCGAGGGAAACGCGAAACTGGTCCACCTGGCGCCGGCGGGGCCCGACCGGCCGAAGGAAGTCCCGGCAGGGCTCGGCGAGTTCGAAACGGAATCCCTCCAGGTCTTCCTCAGGCACCCCGAGGAGAACCGCTATTGGCGCACGGACGGCGACACGCTTCGCTACGTCCAGGCTTTTCGGGCGGCGGCCGATTGCCTCGGCTGCCACAGCAACTACAAGGCGGGCGAGCCGATCGGGGCCGTCGCGATCCGGCTGGACATCGGCGAACGAAACCGCACGCTCCTGGCGAACCGGCTGGTGCTGGCGCTGGCGGCGATGCTCGTCGTCGCCTTCTCGGTCGCCGTCTTCTACGCCCTTTTCCGCCACATGGTCGTGCAGCCGGTGCAACACCTGAAAGACGTGGCCGACCGCGTCAGCGAGAGCGACCTTCAGGTCCGGAGCGAGATCGACACGGGCAACGAACTGGAGGCCCTGTCGGACGCGCTGAACCACATGCTGGACCGCCTGGCGAAGAGTCAGGCAGAACTGCGGGAGGCCAGCGTCGCGCGCGACGCCAAACTCGACGAACTGGCGAAGGCGAACGTCGCACTGTTCGAGATGAACCGGGTCAAGGCGAAGTTCCTGGCGACCATGAGCCACGAACTCCGCACCCCGCTGAACTCGATCCTCGGCTTCGCCCAGGTGCTGAGCGAGTCGAAGGCCGTCGCCGACGATCCGAAACTCGGCCGCTACGTCCAGAATATTTTTACGAGCGGGCGGATGCTGCTCGAACTGATCAACGACCTGCTGGACCTGGCGAAGATCGAGGCGGGGCGAATCCAGGTCCGCTGCGAGAGGATTTCGCCTCAGGACATCGTGGAAGCGGCCTTGAACATGGTCCGCCCGCTGCTGGGCGATAAGGTCCTCTCGCTCCGCCACGAGGTGGACCCCGCGACGCCGCTCATGGTGACCGACGGAGCGAAGGTCCAGCAGATTCTACATAACCTCCTGTCGAATGCGATCAAGTTCACCGAGGAAGGGGAGGTCCGGCTGACGGCGCGGCCGGCCGACGGTGATCGGGTCGCCTTTGCCGTCGCCGACACCGGGCCCGGCATCGCGCGGGAGGAGCAACTGCGGATCTTCGACCGGTTCACGCAACTGGATTCGAGCCACACCCGGCGACATCGCGGCACGGGACTGGGCTTATCAATCGTAAAAGAATTGACGGGGCTCCTGGGCGGCGAGGTGTCCGTCGAGAGTGAGCCTGGCCACGGGGCCACGTTCATCGTCTGTCTGCCGGTGGACAGCAGCCGATTCGACGGGCAGAGGCCCGATAAGACGGACGCAGCAGACGCCGACGCTAGGAAGGAACCTGTCGCTTAACACTTGATAACGCTTGCAACCAGGAAGCGGCCGCACGAAAATAGCCACAAGGGGTGAGGCACCATGGCAATCGTATTCCGATGTCCTTGCGGGCGAAGCATGGTGGCGGAGGCCGACCGCGCCGGCGCCGTGATCGTCTGCCCGAACTGCCGACGGAACCTCCGGGTCCCGAGCGGCAAGGGTCGCGGCGTGGAACTGGCGCCGATCCCGGCCGCCGCCAAGACGCAGAGCACGCGGCCGTGCGAGCGATGCGGCCAGAGCGTGCCGGTGGATGCGCAGATGTGTCCCCATTGCCGCACGGTCCTGACGGCGAAACCGTCGGCGCCGGCCGCCGGGGCGCCTGCCCCCGCCGATCGGCAGGTGGCGCCGCAGGCTCGTCCGAGCCCCCTGGCAGGCGTGCCCATCGTTTTCGGCGGCTCGCGGGCCACGTGGTGGACGCGCCTTTCCCAGGGCGCCAAGGCAGGCGTTTTCGGCGGGATTGGCGGCTTCGTGCTGATCGTGGCCATCGTGACATATTTCGTACACTCCTCCTGGCTCGCCCAGGAAGTGGCCGGCGCCCGCGACCGGGCGCAAAAAGCGCTCGCGAGCGGTCGGCAACTTGAGAACGAAGGAAAGTTCCAGGAGGCCTACGACCTTTATTACCCCGCTTGCGACATGGCGGACAACTATCTGAGGACCACCGGCCAGCCAAGCGACCTCGACCTTGTGCAAGCCCTCAGCACCCGCGTGGGGGCGCTGCACTACATCGTACCGGAACCCAGGGCACGCGAATCGCTCCGGTGGAAACCGACCAGCCAAGTCGAGTTCGATCAGGCCACACGCGACCTGATTGCGAACTATCCGGCCTACCGGCAACGGGTTCTGGCCGTGGCGGACTCCGCGCTGGCCGCCATCCAAAGCGCCCGTGCCGAACCGAATCAGACCGTCTTCAACCAGAACGTCAGCCAGACCATGGACGCTTTCATCCAGTTGACGAGCCAGACGACACCCCAGCAGCGGGCCCAGTTCAGTTTCTCCATGCTCATTCAGGCCATGCGCGAAATGACAGGCGCGAACCGCAATTGGCAGACGGCCGGCCCCGCTTACCTCGGACAGGCCGAAGGGCGACTCAACGCCTTGAAAAACCTCGTCCGGAAACCGCCGGGAGCCCTCGAAGGCGATAAGATCATGTAGGCGCTCCGCGCCCCGCCGCCCTTACGAAGCAACTCCGATTGCGGCATCAAGCGAATCAATCCGCGAGGGGAAACTTCGTCCACGGCGGGCACAGAATCATTTCGATCGGAAACGCCAAGGCCCGGCCGGTGAACATCAGCCAATCCGCCACCGCCGCGCCGGCCGCCAACGGCACACAGCGATCCACGGACGCGTCAGTCGGCGACGGCGTGGCCAAGGGACTCCGGAAATAAACGGGCGCGTGAGATTCCTTCAGACCAAGCAACGTCACGGTCATCGGTTCGAACGGGCGGACGTAAACCGGACCGAGCGGCGCTTCGAGTGATTCGGGGGCGTCCTCGGCCGCGGGCGCCGGGCGGTCGGTTGCTTCTTCCGCCGCGGTTTCGGGCGCCGCGGGAGCTTCGGCCTGCGCCCCTGCGAACGGAACCAGAAAACCGACGGCCAGAACCGCTGCCAGCCAACCTCTCGACCGTGCGATCATCGTCCCGTCCTCCAAAGCCCTGCGCGACGCCACGCAGCGCCTCTTCGGCCCTAAAACTCCATCTGGCCGGTCGAGATGCTGTAGTTGGGCGATTCCTGGGTAATGGCGATGTCGTGCGGGTGGCCCTCGATGACGCCCGCGTAGGTGATGCGAATGAACTTCGCCTTCGTGCGAAGCATCTGGATCGTCCGGCACCCGCAGTAGCCCATGCCGGCCCGGACGCCGCCGACCAACTGGTACACGAAATCCGCAAGGCGTCCGCGGTAAGGCACGCGCCCCTCGACACCTTCGGGGACGAGTTTGTCGCGGCCGCCCTTGTCGGCGCTTTGGCTGTAGCGGTCGGCGGAGCCTTGGACCATCGCGCCGAGGGACCCCATGCCGCGGTACGCCTTGAACGTGCGTCCCTTGTAGATGATCAGTTCGCCGGGCGCCTCGTCGAACCCCGCCAGGAGGCTGCCGAGCATGACGCTGGACGCGCCGGCGGCCAGGGCCTTGGTGATGTCGCCCGAGTGCCGGATGCCGCCGTCCGCGATGACCGGAATCCCGTGGCGATCGGCCTGGAGGGCACAATCGGCGACGGCGGTGACCTGAGGCACGCCGACGCCGCTCACCACGCGCGTCGTGCAGATGGAGCCGGGCCCGATGCCCACCTTGACGGCATCGACGCCGGCCTTCGCCAGGTCGGCGACGGCCTCGGCCGTCGCGACGTTGCCCGCGATCAACTGGATGGCGTGCTTCTTGCGGAGGGTCTTGACCGTCTCGATGACGTTGGCCGAGTGACCGTGGGCCGTGTCCACCACGAGCACGTCCACGTCCTTGGCGACGAGTTCGGCGGCCCGCTCGTAGTCGTGGACGCCGACGGCAGCGCCGACGCGGAGGCGCCCCCGGTCGTCGCGGCAGGCGGACGCGAACTGCTGGAGTTTGTCGATGTCCTTGATGGTAATCAGGCCGATGAGCCGGCCCTCGTCGTCGACGAGGGGCAACTTCTCGACGCGATTCCTGACGAGGATGCGCTCGGCCTCTTCCAGGCTCGTTCCAGGCGGGGCGGTCACGAGGTTCTCCCGGCCGGTCATCACGCCGGCGATGGCGGCCTCGCGATCCTCCAGGAACTTCAGGTCCCGGCGCGTCAGAATGCCCACCAGCCGGCCGTCCTCCGTGATCGGGATGCCGGAGATGTTGTTCTGTTCCATGACGTCCTGGGCGGTGGCGACGCGTTCGTTGGGACCGAGCGTCACGGGATCGGTGATGATGCCGTTGGCACTGCGTTTGACCTTTTCGACCTCGCGAACCTGGCGTTCGACGGACATGTTCTTATGGATGATGCCGATGCCGCCTTCCTGAGCGAGCGCGATGGCGAGCGCCGCCTCCGTGACGGTGTCCATGGCGGCGGAGACAACGGGAATGTTGATGCGGATTTCGCGCGTCAGTTGCGTGGCCGTGTCGACGTCGCGAGGCACGACGTCGCTGAGAGCAGGCACAAGCAGACAATCGTCGAACGTGATGCCGTCACCGCAGAAGCGATCCTCGAGGGCCATGGGCTCCCTTTCTCCCGCGGCCGGTAGAGCGCACTGCACCGGGCGGTGGTTCCGGCCGGCGCACGGGCGCCGGCCCGTCGGCGCGTCGGGCGTCCCCCGGCCCGGCCGCTTATGCGTTGCCGAGGATCGCCCGAGCCTTGCGGCAGATGGCGTCGCAGTCGAGGCCGATGTGCCGCAGAACGTCGTCCGCCGTCTTCGCTGACTTCGGCATGCGCTCGGCGGTCATGGTCACGGTGCGCAGACCGCGGACCGCGCCGGCCGCTGCCAACACCGCGGCGCCGAGCCCACCCGCATAATTGTCTTCGACGACCAGCAGCGTCGAGCCGTCGCCCGCGCCGATCGCGTTGAGGAAGCCGTCGGCGAGGGGCAGGCTGTAGGCATCCACCACGCCGCACGCGATCCTCTCGGCTTCGAGGGTCTTCGCCGCCCGCAGCGCCTCGTGGACCATGTAGCCCCACGCCACGATCGTCAGGTCCTTGCCCTTGGCGAGGACTTTCTGGCCGACCAGGTCGAACTTCTCCTGAGGCTTGTAGAGCATCGGCGTGTCGGGGCGAAGGGTCCGCAGGTAGGCGAGCCCCTCGTAATTGGCCATCAGGACCACCAGTTTGTAGGTGCTGACGGCGTCGGACGGATTGAGGACGACGCAGCCGGGTTTGCCCTTGGGCGTCCGGACGCTCGCCAGCGAGCCGAAGAAGGGGACGTCGACGACGCCCATCTGGCTCGGACCGTCGGCACCGAGGCTGACGCCGGAGTGGCTGCCCACGAGTTTCATGTTCGCGCAGGTGTTGGCGGCCATCTCGATCTGGTCGTAGGCGCGGACGAGGAACTTGGCGAAACTGGAAGCGAAGGGGATCTTGCCCCCGGCCGCCAAACCCGCCGACACGGAAATCATGTTCTGCTCGGCGATGCGGCACTCGAAGTAGCGGTCGGGGAATTCCTTCTCGAAGAACTCCGAGAACGTCGAGTTGGAGACGTCGCCGTCGAGCGCGACGATTCGCGGCGAGGCGCGTCCGAGTTCGCGCAGCACCAGGCCGTAGGCGTGCCGGGTGGCCAGTTTGCTTTTCTTCGCGTTGGCCTGGAGTTTCATGCCCTCGGTCAGGGCAACGAAATCGGGGTCGGCCATCGGGATGGGCTTGCGGTCCTGCCGTGGGATCTCGCCCTTGGGCATCGGCGGGCACAACTCGAACGCGGGTTTCTTCTTCGGCAGGCGGAGTTCCTCGAGGGCCTTCGCGACGTCCTCGACGGAGAGCGGCTTGCCGTGGTAACCCACCTGCTGGAGTTCGCGGACGCCCCACCCCTTCGTGGTCTTGGCGATGACGACGACGGGCTTGCCCTTCGGCCCCTTAGCCGAGAGAGCCTTGCGAATGGCCACCGGATCGTGGCCGTTGATCGTAATCGGATGCAGGCCGTAGGCGGCCACCTTCTTGGCCAACGTGCGAGCGCTCTGCTGCGGGCTGACGTAATCGCTCTGGCCCATGCCGTTCGAGTTGATGATGACGCGGACGTTCGTGAGGCGATAGTCGGCGATGAAGTCGAGGGCTTCCCAGATCTGTCCTTCGCGGACCTCGCCGTCGCCGCAGAGGACGTAAATGGTTTTGTCGATCTTGTCGAGTCGGGCGGCCAGGGCAAGGCCGGCGGCCACACTGACGCCCTGCCCCAACGATCCGGTGGCGGCGTCGAAGAACGGAAAACCGACGGCCGGGTTCGGGTGCCCGTCCAGCACGCTATCGAGGTCGCGGAGCGTCCAGAGATCGTCGATGGCGAGTTTGCGTCCCTTCCGGGGGTCGGTCCCGACAACGCCCCCCAGGTCCGCATAAGCCGCGTAAACGATCGGGACGGAATGCCCCTCGGAAAGGACGAGGCGGTCGTTCAGGGGATTCCAGGGGTTGGCGACGTCGTGGCGCATCTGGTGGTACATGAGGACCGTGGTGATGTGCGCCAGGCTGAGGGCCGAACTCGGATGGCCGGAACCCGCCTCGGTCGTCATCCGGATGACGTGGCGGCCCAGTTCGATGGCCTTGTACTTGACGGCCTCCGCAAAACTCATCCCCGTCTCCTTGCGAACAAACAGTGCAAACCGGCGCGAAAAAACACCGGGCAAACCCCGGCGTTCGCGGAGGTTTGCCCAAACCGTTCCCATTCATCCGCCGGTGGGGCTATTTACCGCACTAGCCACCCCCGCGTCAACAGATTTTTTGGGCGGCCCCAACCGGCCGGCCTCACTTGGAGGCCCCCTCGCCCTCCTCCGTGCCACCTCCGAGCACCTTCAAGCGGTTGCGGGCCTCCTCGCGGCTGGGGTCCTCCGGATAATCCTCGACGGCCGTCTCGAGCAGCCGCCGAGCCTGATCCCGAGACCCAAGGGCGACCTGGCATTCGGCCGCCTCCATCAGCAGCCGCACGGCATACGGGCTGGTGGGGTTGGCGGCCAGGAGGTCGAGGGCTTCGCGGAGCGCCTCGCCGCGGTCGCCCTTTGCCACCAGCGCGCGGACCCTCAGCAACGACCAGTGGCCCTCCAGTTTCCCGAGCGGGAACTCCCAGGCCCACTCGTCGAGGAACTGGAAGGCCCATTCCCACTGGCGCTCGCGCGTGTATTCCTCGACGTGGCGGGCGAGCGTGCCGACGCGGACGGCCACCTGGGTGGGCGTGTAAACCTTGATTTGAATATCGACGGCGGCCTCGTAGGCCCGGCGGGCCTCCTCGGTCTTGCCCCGGTGGCGCCAGACGTCGCCCATGCCGATGTGGGCCCGCCGAAGAACCTCGTCGCCCGCGACGGCCGCGTAGGTCTTCAGCACCCGCTGGTACTGGCCTTCGGCCTGGTCGTACTCGTAGAGGTTTCTGAGGAGCGTCTCGGCGGTCTCGAGCGCGAGCCTCGCTTTCTGAGCGGGCGTCTTGACGCGCCCTTCCATCCGGCGATAGATCCCGACGGCCTCTTTGGCGCCCCCGGATTCGCGAAGATACTTCCCAAGCAGGAGGCTGACGGAGTACCGATCCGCCTCCGAGGCGCCCTCGCGTTCGACGGCGAAGGCCCTCGCCGCGGCGATGAGCGCATCGCTCATCTTCTGGTAATCGAAAAGTTGCACCGCCAGGAACAGGTTCGCCGGATCGAGCGTCTGAAAATCGTATTGTGCGACGGCCTTGCCGTACCCCTTGATGGGGTCGAGCGCGCGCTCCGCTTGCTTCCACCAGTTCCGTTCCACGCGGACTTTCGCCCGGAACGTGTGGGCCAAGGCGCTTCGGCTCGCCTTCAGCGTGACCGTGTAGTCTCCGGGGGCAAGGTAGATATGAACGGGCTCTGCCGCCTGGCTCGTCTGGCCGTCGCCGAAATCCCAATCGAACCGGCCTCCCTGGCGCAGGTTGATTCCCTTGGAGAGGTTCTTGAGCTGGATACGGACGGCATAGTGGTCCGGCCACCAGGATCCGCCGGCGTGCTCGACGAAGAAGTCGGCCACGATCCGCTCGTTCTGAACGTCGGTCTCCACCAGGGTCGCATGGGCGACGGGAAGGAACGCCTTGGGCGGAATGGGCACAAAACGGTCCGTCTCGGGCACGCGCCACGCCGCCACCGCCATCATCGAGCCGCCACCGTTCACGTGCCAGTAATCCAGCCGGTGAACCCCTTGGGTAAGGGTACACTTGGCGGCATGGCGGGCGTCCCGGAGGGGTCCGTGCTCGCCCGGCCAGGAGACAACTTCTTTGCCGTCTATCAGAAGCCAGGAGGCATCGTCGCTGGAGGTGGCCACGTCGTACGTCCCGGCCTCGGGTACCGCCACCCACCCCGTGTAATGGTACATCATGGGGGTTTCACTCTCGCCAAAGGGGTTAAAGCCGAAATTGATGTGGCTCACGAAAGCGGTGCCGGCCGGTTTTGCCTTTTCCAAAATCTTCTGCACCGCGCCGAGACGGTCCATGGGTCCGCCGGGCCACTGGCGAGCCTCCAGCAGGACGCCGCGATCGGGCTCCCACGTTTCGGTCGGCGGTCCCGCCTCCGGGTTGCCGTAGTAGATGTAGTAACGCTCGGTGCCCGGCGTGGCGGCAAACGCGATGCGCACCAAGTCGCCCGGGCCGATCTGGAGCACACGATGGGGAACGAGTCGGCGGCCCTCGGCGGCGACGCGAAGGTCGCTGCCGTCCGCCTTCATCATGCCGCCGCTGTAGAAGGTGCAAACGGCCACCTCCGCTCCCGGATAGGAGGAAGGCTCGGCCTTGGCGTCCACGACGCGGCGGACTTTCCATCCCGGCCCCAGCCAGGGGGCCACGTCGGCGTCCGCGGTGGCGGCCAAGCCCGCCACCGCCAGGGCGCCGAGACACATCGCGCCAAGCCGACGCCGGCACCTCTCCACGCCATCCTCCGCTTCCACGGCCCGGCCGGTCGAATCCACCCATGCGACAGGAACCAACCGGCCCGGCAAAGCCGACTCTTCGGCCGCCGGGCCGGGACCATTCACCCCGATTCGCCCACGCCGATTCAGCCCTTGGGGGCACCCTCGGCCGGAGTCTTGGGCGGTGCGCCTTCCGCCGGCTTCTTGGACGCCTTGTAGGCGTCGTTCAGGATCTTGAGAACCTCGTCCGTCATGTCGATCACGTTGCCGGGGAACAGCAAGGCCGTCGCGACAATGTGCTGTTTCAGGTCCGCGAGGTTCTGGACCTGTTCCACGTCAATCTTGCCAGGGGTCAGAAACGCCTTCGCGAACACCAGGTCCAGCCCCTTTTCCTTGGCGACGCGGCTGACGACCTTTTGAATATCGCGGTAGATGTCCAGCAGCGTGTCGCGCCGCTTGCGGACCATCTTGACCTGTTCGACGGCCAGCCAGGTTCGCAGTTCAACCTCGGCCTCGAACGCCTTGTCGTCCAGCCGCCGCCACTCCTCGCTGTCCTTATTGAACCCGTCGCGCTGGAGACGGATTTCCTCAACCTTCTTGATTCTCGGCTCGGCGGTGGCCTTCATGTTGGCCTCTTCCACCTTGGCGTCGGCTTCAGCATCCTTGGTGCGCTCGTAGTTGTCCACCAGCGTCACGATGTCCATCTGGCCGACCTTGATCTCGGCCCGTGCGGGCGCCGCGAGCAACGCCACGAGCGCGACCGCCAGCCCCACGCTTCCGATTCTCCAGACCCGATCCATGAAACGCTCCTTTCCTTTCGGCTGCCTGTTTTCCCGTGTCCTCGCCCGGAGAGCCGGGCGGGTCACTTGTTCTCACCTGCTCCGCTTCACCCGGCCGCTCTAGAAGGCCGCCCCGATTGAAAACGAGAAGAACTGCGTCTCATCATCCTCATCCTTGGCAATCGGGACGGCGACGTCGAACGCGAACGGAACCGGCCCGAAGAACGGAACGGTGAAACGGATACCGAACCCGACCGACGCACGCCACGTCGTCAACTCGAACTTCTTCTCGACCGTTCCAGTGTCGAGAAAGAAGACGCCTGTCAGGTTCTTTTCGAATAGCGGGAACGAATACTCCGTGGACGCGAGGGCCAGGAAGTCGCCACCGATCGCCGTGTCGCGCTCGCGCGGGCCCACGCCGCGGAACTCGAAGCCGCGGATGCTGCCCTGCCCGCCGGCGTAGAATCGCTCGAAGATCGGCGCGTCGCTCGCGATAAAGCCCATGTGGCCTCGCACCGACAGTACGGTCCGCCGGTCCAGAACGTCGCGCGTCACCGTCCAGTATCGCCGGGCATCGACGTCGAACTTCGTGAACGTGTAGTCGCCTCCGAGGGCGCCCGCCTGCTCGACCGACCCCCGGAGCCGATACCCCTCCGTCGGGAAGAAGATGCTGTCGGTCGTGTCCTTCAGGAGACCAACCTCGGCGCTGGTGAGCGCGGAACTGCCCTCGACGTCCCAGACGTCGTCCGGGGCGTCGGCGTCAACGTCGCTGATGTTGATGCCCTCCACACGGAGATTCAGGAAGGCATGGAGGTCCTCGCGGATTTCCTTTCCGAAGCCGACGTTGCCGCCGATGCGGCGTTCGTCGTAGGAGTCGCGCTCGCGCTGGAAGAAGAAGCCGCTCAACGAGAGGCTGATGTCGGAGTCGGCGAGGTGCGGCTCGCGGAAGTCCACGCGGTAGCGCTGGAGTTCCGTGCCGGGCTCGAGCACGATCTGGAACAGTTGGCCGGCGCCGCGGAACGCCTCGCCGCGCCAGAACTCCTCGTTGGACCGGGGCCAGTCGGCGATGTCGAAGTTGCGCTGCACGAATGAGATGTTGCCCAAGACGCCGCTGTTGCTGCTGACGCCGGCCCCGAAGATCAGGTTCCCCGTCTCGGTTTCATCGACGCGGACGAGGATGTCCCGCACGCTCGGATCTTCGGTCGGAAGCGTGCCGATCTGGACCGACCCCGGGGTAAAGAGGCCGCTCCCCTCGAGCCGCTTGCGCGCCTTCTCGATCAACTCCGTATTGACCGGCTCCTCGGGATAGAACCGCAGGTCCCGGCGGATGACCTTGTCCTGCGTCAGGCGATTGCCCTCGATCCGGATCTCGCCGATCCGCACCGGCTGTTTTTCCTCGACCTTGAAGGTCAGGTCTACGAGGCCGGGCTCCTCGGCAAAATCGACCACCGGCCGGACAACCGCCTCGATGTAGCCCACCTCGCCGTACGTCTCCTGGATGATGCGGACCGACTCGCGAACCTTGTCGGCCGTGTACGCTTCACCGGGCGCCAGGTCCGCTTCCTGTTCCATCTGTTTCTGAAGGAGCGATCGGCTGAACCGCTCGACGCCCGCCATCGCCAACGAACGGATCCGGTACCGCGGCCCTTCCTCAATGACGATGCGGATCGTGAGGTTCGTGCGCGAGGCGTTGAACTGGAGTTCCCGCTGGACGCGAACGTCGAGAAAGCCCTGCTCGATGTAGTAGTTCCGGACGGCGACCACGTCGCGCGCGACCTGCTCCTCATCGTAAACGCCCGTCACAAGGATCGGGAACCACGTGCGCGTCTCGATCCGTTTCGCCAGTTCGCCCGCCGGAATGGACGGGTTGCCGACGAACGTGATCTTCCGGACGCGGACGCGCGGCCCCTCGGCCACGGTGAAGCGCGCCACCTGACGATCCGCCAGGAGGTCCTCGTCCAGCGTCACGCCGACGAAATAGTAACCGCTCTCCCGGTACTTCTGCTCGATGGCCTGAGCGCCGGTGAAGATCCGGTGCCGATCGATCGCCTCGCCCTCCTTCAGGCCAATCGTTTCGGTCAGCTTCTTGTCGGAGAAATGCTCGTTGCCGACGAACTCCAGACGCGCGAGAATCGGCCTCTCGGTCACTTCCACGACAAGCACCAGGCCGTCCGCCTCCTGCTGGGGGCGGAGGACGACGTTGTCGAACTCCCTCAGGTCGATGATCCGCTTGAGGTCCTGGTCAACGGCTTCGGGCGAGTAAAGGCTTCCTTCGCGGAGGCGCATCTGGCCGAGAATGCGATGGGTGTTGACGCGTTCGTTGCCTTGCACGACGACGCGGGCGATCCGCTGGCCGGCCGCCTCCGCTTCGCCCGCCGCACGCCCCGCCGCCGAGACCGCCCCCAGCAGACACAAGGCCGCAAGGATCGACATGAGGCGCCGCACGAAGCGCCGACCCAGGATCATCTCGCCACCACTCATGCGCGGCTCTGGTCAACTGGTCCTTTGCGGCCACACGACAAGGATCGCCTGATTCTACCGACCTGGCCGACGGCTTTCATCAATAAATCACCGGCGTTCCGGGCCCCCGCCCCCTTTCGGGGCATCCTCCGGCTGCATGGGCCGAAGGGCCCACAGCGGCCACAGGAGCGGGAACAGCGTCACCATAGGAACCAGCAACCCGTTGGTGATCGGACCGGCCAGCATCTCGGGCGGATTGCCCAGACTCGCCATGAACCAGAGCAGGCCTGCCACAATCAGAAGGATGTTCTCGAGGATGAAGGCTCGGCGAGCCCACGGGCGACCCGCCGCGTAGACAACCGCCTGATAGGCGACTATCACAAAAGACAAACCCATCAGAACATAGGGGACGATGAGCGGCACGGCCGTTCCGTGCCACGAAGTTATGATCCTGAGACACGTCCACCACAGATAGTGCCTGAAGATGAAAAAGAAGTTGGCCGACACGGCCAGGCCGTCGACCATGGCGACTACGAACATCACTCGCTGCCAGGTTTTCGGATCGCGATGCCACCTCGGCATAGGATTCTCCCGGCTCGGCCGCGGCCGCGGCGGACGAAGCGTCCATCCGGACGAACCCGTCGCCCCACGCCGGCTTATTCCTCGGCGAAGGTCGGCCCGACTAGAACATCGAAATGGTCGAGCGTCGAGCGCTCGCCGCTGGTAATCAGGCGGAGCATCTGCTCGCACCGAACGACGGCGCGGCTGATGAACCGCCTGGCGGCGACGGCTTTCGCTTTGGAGTCGCGCGCCATGTCCAGCCACAGGTACGTAAGATACAGGTCCGTCGCCACGTCGACAAGTGCCCGGGCCCAGAGGTCCAGGTAATCCGCCCCTCGCTCGCTCTTCAATTGTGCGACGGCTTTCTCGAGATTCGCACGAATGCGGCGAAGGCGGCCGGCGAAGCCCTTGAAGCCCCTCCGCGGCGGCGCGGCGTCCATCTCGGCGAAGCGCTTCAGTGCCGTCCCGCTCGTCACGCCGCGCACCGTCGCCAGAACCTGCAACTGGCTCGTGCCTTCGTAGATCGACGTGATCCGCGCGTCGCGATACAGTTGCTCCAGCGGGTAGTCGCGCATGTATCCCGAGCCGCCGAGCACGCTGATCGCTTCGTACGCCACGCGGTTGCACATTTCGCTGAGCCAATACTTCGCCATCGGCGTCAGCAGCGCCGCCAGGCGCTTGTACTTCTTCTGTTCCTTGTTCATCTCCTGGCGCCGCTGGGGATCCTCGCACCGCGTCATGGCCTCTTCGAGGCCGTACTCGTAGTCGGCGGCGAGTGCCGCCTCATAGAGGAGCGCGCGGCCGGATTCGATGGCGAGTTTCATTTCGGCCAGGAGATCGGCGACGGCCGGTATCTGCTCGATGGCTCGGCCGAACTGGACGCGCGTCGCCGCGTAGTTCCGGGCCACCCGGAATGCCGCCTCCGCGATGCCCAGGCTCTGGGCGGCAATGCCGATCCGCGCCCCGTTCATCAGCGCCATGACATACGTCACCAGCCCGCGCCGACGTTCCCCCACCAGTTCCGCGGGGGCGTCGTTAAACTGCATCTCGCACGTCGGCGACCCGTGGATGCCCATCTTGTCTTCGGTGCGGCGAATGCGGATCGAAGGGTTCCGCTCGCAGAGGAACAGGCTCAGGCCCATGCCGCCCGGCTCGTCCGGCTCGCTCCGCGCCAGGACGAGCAGAATCTCCCCGCACCCGTTCGTGATAAACCGCTTGACCCCCTTCAAACGCCACTGGCCGTCGGCGTCCTCGTACGCCTGGAGTTGAATGTTCTGGAGGTCGCTGCCCGCGTCCGGTTCCGTCAGGACCATGGCGCCGGTCACCGTGCCGGCGCTGAATCGCCGCAGCGTCCGCTGCTTCTGGTCTTCGGAGGCGAAGGCGTTGATCGTCTCCGCAATGCCCTGGAGGCCGAAGATGTTCATGAGACCGGCGTCGGCGCGGCTGACCATTTCGGTGGCGATGGTATAGATGATGCCCGGACAGTTGAGGCCTCCGAATCGTCTCGGCAGCGTGAATCCCATCAGGTCCGCCTGCGCCAGTGCCTTCAGCGCCTTCGCGATGCCGGGCGCATACCGCACGCACGCCTCTTCGGAGCAGAGGTGCGATCCCGCCCGGTCGATCTCCGGCGACTCGGGCGCCACCACGTCGCCCGCGATCTCGCCCACGAGAGCCAGCACCCGCTGGTAATTGTCCACGGCGTCCTCGACCGTTTCCGGTGCGTAGTCGTACTCGGCCGCCTCCGCAAAATCGCGCTCGCGCATGCGAACGAGCGGCTCGAGTTTCAGCCGGCCCAAGTGAAACTGAATGTCGGAATTGTCCGAAAAAAAGTTCGCCACGATCACACCCGCTTCTTAATGGCGTCGATCATCATCGGAATCACGCGATTCAGGTCGCCCACGATGCCGTAGTGGGCCACCTGGAAAATCGGAGCGTGCGGGTCGGCGTTGATGGCGACGATCTTCTGCGCCTCACTCATCCCCGCCCGGTGCTGGACCGCACCGCTGATGCCCACCGCAATGTACAGGGCCGGTCGGACCGTCGTTCCCGTCTGGCCGACCTGGTGGTCCTTGTCGATCCAGCCGCTGTCGACGGCGGCGCGGCTGGCGCCGGCGGCGGCGCCCAGCGAGTTCGCCAGGTCCCAGATCAGCCGAAAGTTCTCCTTGCTGCCGACCCCCGCCCCGCCCGCCACGATGACCCGGGCCGCTTTCAGGTTCACCTTCCGTTCGGCGCGGGTGTGATCGAGGATCTTGAGCGGCAAATCCTCGGGGGCCAAGTCCGGCTTGAACCGGACAATCTCACCGCGGCGGGACGTATCGGCGTCGGGCAGACGCATCACGCCTTCGCGGACCGTGGCCATCTGCGGCCAGCGCTCGGGGTTCACAATCGTCGCAATGATGTTCCCGCCGAACGCCGGACGAATCTGGTAGAGCAGCCCGTGGTAGTGCTTCCGCGTGCCCGGCTCGACGTGCTCGCCGATCTCCAGGTCCGTGCAGTCGGCCGTCAGGCCGGCACGCAGCGCGCTGGCCACGCGCGGCGCGAGGTCGCGCCCGAGGGGCGTCGCGCCGTAGATGACGACCTGCGGCTTGTGTTCCTCGATGAGTCGGCAGAGAACCTTCGCGTAGGGATTGGTCTGGTAGTGCGCCAGGAGGGCGTCCTCGGCCGCCACCACGCGGTCGGCGCCGTGGTGGATGAGGCGTTCGGCGTGGCGGCCCACGTCGGACCCCATCACGACCGCCGTCAGGCGCACGCCCAGCGCCTCCGCCAGTTCGCGCCCTTTGGAGAGAAGTTCCAGGCCGATGTCGTGCAGTTGGCCGTCGTTCTGTTCCGCGACGACCCACACGTCGCCTTGTCGGTTCGCTTCGATCATGATTGCGTTTGCTTTCGGCGCGTCGATCGGCGGGCAAGCCCGCCGGCGAAACGCGGCGCGGCAGCGCCTCACCCGATCGTATGGTCCTCAATCAGTTCGTGGACCATCGTCGCTATCGCCTCTTCGGTCGGTTCGACCTTCTTGAAGCCGCTTCCCTTCAGGACGACCGACTGAATGCGTTTGACCTTCGTGGGACTGCCGTCGCGCCCGCACCACGCCAGATCGGCCCCGATGTCGTCGAGGTCCCACTGCGTAATCAGGAGACCGCGGGCCTGGAGCGCCTCGGCCCGCGCCCGAGCCTGGGCGGGGTCGGGCATCTCGCGCTCGATCTCCGCGCGCGACCGGGCTTTCTTGACGGCCATGATCCGCTTGGCCGACGGCGGACGCGCCGCGGGTGCCTGGTCGGTCACCGTCAGAAGGCACGGCAGCGGGCACTCGACGCGCTCGGCGCCCTCTCCCGTATTGCGGCGGGCGCGAAGGCGGCCGCCGGCCACTTCCTCCACGCATTCGACGTAGGTCACCTGGGGCCAGCCGAGTTTCTCCGCCGTCTGGGGCGGCACCTGGGCGGTGTCGCCATCGATCGCCTGACGCCCGCAGACCACCAGGTTCACGCGCTCGCGCTCGTCCAGTTTCCGCACCGCGCGGGAAAGGATGTAACCGGTGGCCAGGGTGTCGCTGGCGGCCGCGCGGCGGTCGGTGATCAGCACGACGTCGTCGGCACCCCGCTCGAGGCTTTCCCGGAGGACCTCGCAGGCCTGGGGCGGGCCCATCGTGACGACCGTCACCCGCCCGCCGTACCGCTCTTTAAGTTCCAGGGCGGCTTCCAGGGCATGGAGGTCTTCCGGGTTGAAGACGGCCGGCAAGGCGCTGCGGTTGACGGTCCCATCGTCGCGCATCGCGTCGCCCGTGATGCGTTTGGTGTCCGGCACCTGTTTGATGAGAACCACAATGTTATAGGCCATCGGCTCTCGTTCTCTCGTTCTCAGTAGGCCGGCGGACAGGCAGCAGGAAGGTAATAGGTTAATCGCCCCGCGGCGGGGGGTCAAGGGGAAATCGGACAGGCGGGGGGCCGGCCTCCGCCGCCGAATCGGCGCGACTTACGAACGGCGGCGATTGTGGATAACTTTTTGGCGCGAGTTTTCGGGGGTATTTTTGGGCGATTTTGGTGGACCCACCGGCCTTGGCGCTAGCGCCCGGGGGGTTTTTTC
>JBAUDW010000206.1:0-6672 GCA_049678285.1 Phycisphaerae bacterium | reverse complement strand
GGCGAACCGGCGGTCGCGTATACCTACCAAGACGGGGCCGCGAGCGGCCAGGCAAAACACGTCCGACTCGAAAAAGTTGCTTACCCCGGCGCCTCGCGCGAGATATACTATCGGCGAAGTGCCTGTGCGCGGAGTTTTGGTTTCTGTCCCGGCGCGGCAGCCGGGTCTGGAGTTCACGCTCCACCCCCCTGGCCGACCTCGCAAGGAGGCGAAAAAGTAGCATGTCCCCTTTTCCCTGGGGGCACACACCACACACGATCATGAACGAGACCGGGCCGGTGCCTCCCGCGGAGGAGAAGTTCGGGCCACAGGATATAGCGAATATCCGGGACTCGGTATCATCTCCCGGGTGGTTGTGATGGCGCTTGGGAAGATGTTCAGAGAGGCATGGGAGAAGGCCAATTAAGGAGGAATGAAGCATGGGCGCTCGAATAAAAGGGATTACGGCTTGGCTCGGTGCGGTGCTCCTGATGGGTGCCGCGGCGGCGAATGCGGATTCCAGGGGGGACGACGGGCCGCTTCCGCCCACCCCCGGCAATTTTGCGGACTTGACGTTTCAGATCACCACGTCGAAAGGCCCTCTGCTGCCACTGGAGCCGATGACCCTGACCATTCGCCTTGCCAACAGGACGCCGCAAGCCATCCTGGGCCCTAGGGTCATCGCACCCTACGGAAACCTGTCCAAGATCTACGTGGCGTCGAAAGGGAAACCCTTTGAGGAGTTTCCCTCCATGGATTCGGCTTGGCAGCCTTTCGTGATGAGCCAGTCGCGGCGCGTTCTGGAGCCGGGATTTGAGGAAGTGGTCAGGGGCTTTCTGTGTTTCGCGGCAAGGCCGGACGATAAGACCGGACGCTACTTGCTCCCCTCGCCCGGGGACTACCGGGTCAAAGCGACCCTGGCCAATCTGGACCGCACCGTGACAATCGAGTCGAACGTCCTTGATGTCCGCGTTGCTGTGCCGCAGGGGGAAGATGCCGCGGCGTATGGCTACCTGCGTGCCGTTCCCCACCGGGCCTTTCTCATGTTCAGCCATCCTGTGGAGAGACGCGACGGACCGGAATTCACGGGCATGCAAACCTTCATTGATGGATTTCCTACGAGCAGGTACGCCGTGTATGCCTATTGGAGGATGGGGATGGACTTCTGCAGGCCGGGCGCCACAGACGATGACCGGCACAACGCAATCGCCTTCCTCGAAAAGGCTGCCGTAGCGAGGGACTTCTTCTTCGGCGATCAGGTACTGGCGCAACTGGTCAAGTTGTATGTCCAAGTGGGAGAGTTGGATAAGGCCAAGGAGCGGTTCTTGGCGCTCGCCGCCGCATCGGCGGACGGCTCGGTCGTCGGGCGTGCATTGAGCCGATTGAGAACTGCCGTACTTGAAACCTCGCCCAAACACGAAGTGCGCGTCCGCCTCTATACGGATTGGGACGCCTTGAAGAAGCGCCCAGACCTCAACAAGATGGGGATAGGCCTTGATGCCAAGGGATTGGCCTGGTTCCCCCTGGCGGGGAAGAGCCTGAACCCCCTGAAGTGGGACACCCCCGCGCTGCTTCATGTTCCTGCAGGAACCTACCGCGTTACCCTCCGCGGGGGCAAGCCCGACACGGACTTTCACACGTTCGTTGTCCTTGTCCCGGAGGTTAAAGTTACGGGGAGCATGGATATCGAGGTCCACTTGACCGACGCCCATCTGACGGAACTCGATCGCTTACTCGATGCTCAGAAACCGCCGGTGGCCAAGAAGTGAGGGTAAATTCCCCATCAACGACATGTTAAGGTAGGATTTTCCTGGCCTGTTGCGCGGCCGAGCGGGGTTTCGATGAACTGGAGCGGATGCGTCCAGTGCTGGGGCAACTTGGACAGGGGTGCGCATGGGTGTGGGCAAGGGACGCCCTGTAGTATGACACTACAGGGCACGCGAATCGATCAACAAAACAAACGACGGCATTCAGGGGAAAAAACGAGAACCCCTGTGGCGCCCTCTTAACAGGGCACGGTTATGGGTGTCCCCCGAACTCCCAACGCTGGCGGTCCCGAGCGGCCATGCGCGCGCCGTCAGTTGTTCGACGGCGATGCGCCGAAGAGCGGCTCGTCCTCCTCGTCGTCGTCCTCGTCGAAGTCCTCGTCGTCGTCCTCTTCGTCGTCGCCCCAGAGAGACGAATCGAGGGGGTGAATGTCGAACTGGTAGCCGCCTCCGCCGCAACCTTCGACCGGGCATGACCAGAACCCGTCGCACCAGACGATCTGGGAACTCAAGTACTCCTGGCCGCAGTGCAGGCACCGGACTATGCCCGGTTCCTCGGGAGGCCGAAAAGGATCCTCGAGCGCTTCCTTCGGCAACTCAGGCTCCGTCATGGGACGCCCCCTTCTGAGGTCTACGCCCGCCGCCGCAATCACGGTGGCGTTTCACAGCCTCCACGTCTTCGCCGCGCTGGTCCAACGATTCTTACACCCGCACTATACGCAAACGCAAGTTTTTCCCTCTGCGCCCTTATGTTTTCCGCGACTATCCGGTTTCCGGCGGCGCCTCATCAACACGTGCCAGGAGCCGTGTTGCCCGCCATTTTCTTCCACGAAGTCCAGGATCTCAAAGTCTCGGCCAAACAATTCCAACACATCTTTCCTCGCAAAGCACCGCCGGTAGGCCCCCTGAGCGATGTGCCAAGGCCGGCGTCGGCCACGGAACAGATAAAACCTCGGGCTGAAGACGGAAAGGACGAAGAAGCCTCGCGGCTTCAAGACACGTAGGAGGCCGGCCCGGTATCCAGGCCAGTCCGACTTTTTCTGGTGATGCAGGCAACCGTAATCAAGGACGATATCGAAACCCGCATCCGAGAACGGAAGTCTCAGGGCGTCTGCCTTCCGAAAGACGATGCCTTTTGCGCCAGCCTGCCTGGCAAACCGCCGTGCCCGTCTTAGAGCCAAGGGCTCGTAATCGACCGCAGTGACCCTGAAACCCAACTTCGCCGCAGCGATGGCGTGGCGCCCCTCTCCACAGCCAAGGTCCAACAGCCTTCCCCCCGCCGCCGATTGCCTTAACCGCCTGAGGAAACCGACCGCATAAGGCGACGGCTTCTCGGTGGCCCATCCGTGCTGCCCGTTGCGATAGGCTTCTCGGAAGTAGCGGCGATTGGCCTGCTTGGCTGTCCGCATCGGCCTGCCAATCCTTTCAGGGCTACGGCTCCCCTGCTTGTATGCCGCTGCGTGAACACTGAGGATCTGGCTCAGGAGCGGCCTTTTCATCGCCGGGCTATCAAGCGGCTCTTCCTCCACTACTACGATGTCCTTGCATTCCGCTTTCCGGAAGGTTACGTGCCCTGCACGCGCGCGGCTCAAAAGGGCCACCCTTTCCCAATGGCATCCTGACGCTCCCTTCATGAGATTAAACAATGTCCACGGACGGTAGGTGTCGCGATTTTTCTTTGCGGGGGAAGAGCACTGGCGGGCCCGGCGCGCCGGGACCAGTGCCACCCGGCGATGAACGGAGGGCGGCAACGGCACTGTCTGCACGGCGAGACCCCTCCGCTCGCTGCGCTCGGTCGGGGTGACAGCGCGCGGGGGGCGTTCAAACGCGGAGTGCGAAAGGCAACGGATTCGAGGCGAGATCCCCGCCACGGGCGGGCAAGCCTCGACTGCGCTCGGGATGACAGAGCGCGCGGGGGTAACCGGCATGGAATGTTTTTGCGTGGGGAAGAGAGGAAGGCGACAATAGGGGCGAAAGAAGGGGAGAGAGTGAAGCGAATCCTCGTCAGCCCGCTCTCGTGGGGACTGGGTCATGCGACGCGCGACCTGCCGATCATCCGCTACTTCCTGGAGCGGGGCCACCACGTAACGATCGCGGCGTCGGACCGTGCGCTGGCGCTCCTTCGGCACGAGGCGCCGGGGTGCGAGTTTCTGGAACTGGCGGACTATCCGACGCCGTACTCGGCGACGCGGTTCTTCGTTCCGAAGTTTCTGGCGATGGCGCCCGTGATGATCCGAGCGATGCGCCGGGAGGCGCGGAACGTCCGTCGGCTGCTGGCGGAGCGGCATTTCGACCTTATCCTCAGCGATAACCGGTTCAACGTGTGCTCGCGGGAGATTCCGAGTTTTCTCATATCGCATCAACTGCGGTTCCACGCGCCGTCGGCCCTCCGGCCGTTCGAGTGGGTGACGGAACTGTTCAACTATTTCTACCACCGGCGCTTCCGTGCGGTGATTGTGCCGGACTATGCGGACCCGGTGGAGAACCTTTCGGGTCGGCTGGCGCACGACCTGTGGTTCGCGCGCCGGCGAAAGATTTATTACGCGGGGATTCTGTCAAGCGTCCGGCGGATGGACGTGGCGGAGGACGTGGACGTCTTCATCTCGATCTCCGGGCCGGAACCGCAACGGACGGAACTCGAGCGGATCGTCCTTGCGCGCGTCGAGGAGTGCCCGGGGAAGCGCATCGTGGTCACGCTGGGGAAGCCCGAGGTGAAGGAGACGCGGCAAATCGGGGAGCGGATCACGGTGCACGGATTCCTGGACCGCGCGGGGCAAGAGGAGATGATGAACCGGGCGAAACTGACCGTGTGCCGGAGCGGATACACGACGGTGATGGAACTCGCGGAACTGGGAAAGAAGGCCCTCTTCATTCCGACGCCGGGCCAGACGGAGCAGGAGTACCTGGCGTGGTACTACGCGCGGCGCGGATGGTTCCATTCGGCGAGCCAGTATCGCCTGGATTTGCCGAGCGACATCGAGCGGGCGCAGGCGATGGCGGGGTTGCCGTTCCGCGCGGACACGCGGGCGAACGTGGAGAAGTTGTACGCGGAGGTTTTTGGGCCGGTGCTGGAGTGAGGCGAATTGCGGATTTCGGCCCTCCTTCGCCGAAGCTTCGGCGGGTAAAATTGCGGATTGAACGGCGGACGGCAACGGCCTTCAACGCAGAGGACGCAGAGAACGCAGAGAAAGGAGCAGACTGGGGAAAGGCGACGGCAAACGGCGAACGACAAGGACCAAGGCGAGATCCCCGTTCGACTCCGCTCAGGGCAAGCCTCCGCTCTCCCGCCTTCGGCGGGATCGGTCGGGATGACACAGCGCGGGTGAAAGGAGTCCCGGGGCCCGCCAGAGGCGGGTAAAATTCGCGTTCATCCCAGGGCTTTAACGGCGTGCGGCGGGGGAGGTGCACTGGCGGATCCCGGCGCGCCGGGACCAGTGGCACCCGGCGCACGGCCGGGCAAGACCGGCCGTGGCACACAGGCGTGCGGGGGGTGCGGAGACCCGCCGCGCACGAATTACCGGATACCGCCTAGACGTTGAAGAGGCGTTTGGGGTTGTCGCGCAAGAGGAGGCGTGCGGTTTCGACGGCCTGGGGTTCGGTCATGAGGCCGGTCTCGACGAAATGGCGGGCGAGGACCCGGGCGAGGACCCGGCGGTACATGTTGAACTTCGGCAGGCCGAACTCGACCTTGTACATGTCGCTATAGTATCCGATGAGTTTCACTTTCGGGACGGCTTCGAGGCGGGCCCGCAACTCGTTCTCGATGTGGACGGGGATGTTGGCGTACCACCAGTGGCCGGAGGGTTTGACGTTCGGAAAGATCCAGGCGAAGGTGGCCAGTTCGTGGCTCCAGGCGGCGGAGAGGACGGAGACGGCGAAATCGACGTCGGGGTGTCGGCGGAAGAGGTCGGCGTAGGCGATGAGGCTTCCGCGGTGCGACAGGAGGTCGCGTCCGCCCTCGACGCCTTCGGGGTAAACGTTCCGCAGGACGCCGATCATGAGTTGCATCGGCCTCTTGAATTTCGCGCAGGTCTGGACGACCGTCTCGAAGGCGAAGGCGGCGAGTTCGTCGGCTTCCTCGTGCGAGAGGTCTTTGCTGCGCGCGGCGCGGGCGAGGGCTTTGGCGGCGGCTTTCTCGTCGGGGCGTCGCGGGGCGAAGTCGGGGGGCAGGCTGATGGCGGCGGAGGCGGCCCCCTGCCCCGTGAAATAGTGGAAGAGCCAGCCGACCGCGTCGCGCAGATCGTTCGGCGAGGCGACCTCGATGCCGGTCTTGACGGCGAGGCGTCGGCGGACGTCGGCGTCGCCCGCCTGAAACACAAGGTCGTCGGCCCGGAGGCAGGGGACGAAGACGGTCGGGTCGACCTCGGAGAGGTCCTCGTCGAAGCGGTTGGTGAGGAAGACCTTTTCGAGGTTGGCTTTGGCGAGGACGGTGCGGTAGCGGTGGGTCTGTTTGCCGGCCTCGGCGACGGCCTGGGCGAGTTCGGTCCAGTTCTGGGCGGTGAGGCGCGGTGCGCGAAAGGCAAAGAGTTCCCTGGCGGCCTCGACGAGCCAACTGTGCTGAACGGTGTTGTCGAGGGTGGCGAGGCGCGAGACCATCTCGGCGATGCGGTCGACGTCGGGGCGTCGCGGGTCGACGGCGTCGGCGGGCATTCCGGCGGAGTGGGCCAACTCGGTGTAATAGTGGTATCCGAGGAGGTCGGCGAGGGAGCGGGCGTGGGGGGCCTGATGGGGGACGTGGCTGTGGCAGTCGATGGCGCGGATGGCGAGGATTTCGCCGGCCAGACGTCGTTCCAGGTCGCTCATGAGTTCCCCTTTGGCGGCACGGACGCGGGTCTCGGACCATTATACGGCCGGACGCGGGCGACGCAACGAAAGGTGCGGCTTGGCGCTACTTTGTCAACTCCGCTCCTCGACAGGTAAGCGGAGG
>JBAUDW010000205.1:0-22295 GCA_049678285.1 Phycisphaerae bacterium | reverse complement strand
CAGCACCCCAATGATCTGCTCCTCTGAAAACCGGCTCTTCCGCATGGTCCCGTCCTCCTGTCCTGGCTACCCAGTTTACCCGGAGGACTCTCATTTTGAATGGACCAGTTTTTGGGGTGCAGGTCACGTCCATATCTCAAATGTCATGCCCTTTGCTGCGCACCACTTTCTTGCGGCCTCAAACTTTGCCTCGTTGATCGGCTCGTGTCTGTCTATCTCCAATTTAATCTCGACCAGAACCACCCGACCGTCAACGTGGTGAATCAGAAGGTCCGGGACGTAGACATGGCTTCTGTTGGCGAGGGCATAGTGAATCCTCACGGGTTCGACATAGTAATGGAACACTGAGGCGTCGGACTCAAGGGCCACATACCAAAGGCGCTCTCGTCGCGAGCGATAACGGAGCGACATCTTGTTCTTGGCCGACCAAAATGCGCCGGTCTCCACTTTGTGCCCATGCCAGTAGATTTTCCCCTCTCCCCTGGCTGGCAGTCTCGCGCGATACTTTTTCCCCGTGGGAGTCTTAACCTGATACGCGAAATCAAGATACTGAATGGGATACCACGGTTCGCGCCCGTTGTAATGCGTGAAGCGGCGGCCCCTGTATGGGTATTCCTCAAGCATGGCACTATAGATAACATACTCAGTTCCGGTGACATAGAACTTAATTGGCTTAGGAAATTCGGGGGAACCCAACACCGATTTCGGTTTTCCGCTTTCTCCCTGTTCGCCGTTGAACCCCTTTGGGGTCCCTGTTCGCCGTTGGACCCCTTTGGGGTCCCTGTTCCTTCAAAGGAGCCCTCCCGAAGGGACCCCGTTGGGGTTCGGGCCGGCGACAGGCATTTCCTAGGACACCCTTCAAAGGCAGGCTTGAGGCCGCCAGGTCGCCAGACCTCGCGGTCTGTCGAACCCGCGGGCCTCGCACGCCTCGCGGCGACGCGGGCGGCCCGTCGGCCTCGCCGGCCGTCGAGGCGGGCCTGTCGAGCCCGCGGGCGTGAGGCTTGAGGTCAAGCCGAAGGAAGGAAAAAGCGACTTCTTACTTCACCGCTCGCCGATCTCCGGCTCTTCGGTTCGCTGTGTTATCAAGCACTCCGTCCCTCCGTCCCTCGCCCCGTAGCCTGCCCGCCATAGCCTCGGCGACGGCGGGTCGGGGCTAGCCAAACGCGCCCCCCGCTCTCGCCCCGCCTCAGTTACCCAGTCACCCTCAGTTACCCAGTCACCCAGTCACCGGTCGCCAAACACTGTTTCTTTGTCAAATGCGAGATTTGCCTGCCGACCCTGAATGCCACGCCCCCAAATGTGACTTACGCGCGTCCGCGGGAAGTTATGCACATAAAGGTATGCACATGACATGGATGGAAAAAGTGCGAAAAAGGGCACAAAAACCGGTAAAAACCACACCAAAAACGCGAAAAAAGTCGAAAAAACGCAAAATCCGCGCTAGCCCATCTTACCAAAGGCACCCCGTCCGCCGAAAAAAGCCCCCGGACGCCAGCGCCAAGGCCGGTGGCCCGAAAAAAACGGCCCAAAAATACCCCCCAAAACTCGCGCCAAAAAGTTATCCACAATCGCCGGTTGCCGTAAGTCGCGCACGTTTAGCCGCCCGTCCCGCCCGGCCTTGACGCGGCCTTCGCTAAGTTCTTCAAGGCCCTCGCCAAGGGCCAGACCGTACCGGAAGACATCCCGTTTGCCGTGCCGTGGGCCGCCCCGGCAGGCCAGGGCGATGCCGGCAAGCCCGGTCGGGCGTCCGGCTTCGGACTCCGCTCTTCTGCCAAGGCGGGCACCGTGCTGCTGGCGTCGGCTGAGGACGATCCGGCGGGCGGTGCAGAATCCGGTGCAGCAACCCGCCGCACCGGCTCGCACGGGGCAGCAATCGGACCAGGGGGCGAAGGCGGAACCCGAGATTTGCGGCTCTTTGCGGGGGGCTGCAGATACATGCAGGGAATCAGATACATTCAGAGTGGGCGATACTGGACTTGAACCAGTGACCTCCTGCTTGTCGAGCAGGCGCTCTTGCCAACTGAGCTAATCGCCCACAGTCCAGCCAAGTCGATTGAATAATACGCCTCGGCGCGCCGGTGTCAAGGGCAAACGGATCCCCCCGGTTTCGCCCGCCGGATCACGCCAACAGGCGCTTCAGAGGCAACTGGCGCACCGCGGCGAGCGCCTCCGGCCCCACGACGCCCGCGCGGAAATCCGTCGCCCGGTCTTCCGGCACCAGGCCGAGGACTCGAGCGCCTGTGACGCGCTGAATCTCGTCGGGGCTGGTCATCTCCGCCAGGTCCGGCGACTCGTGGTTGTAGCGGTTGACGACGACGCCGGCCACGGCAAGGCCTCGGGCGCGGGCCGCCTCGATCGCCAGGGCCGTATGGTTGATCGTTCCCAGCGTCGACCGTGCGACGACCAGGAGCGGCAAGCGAAATTCCTTCGCGAGGTCCGCCACGCTCATCGCCCGGGTCACGGGGCAAAGAATTCCCCCGATGCCCTCGACGAGGAGGATTTCGTGGGCGTCGCGGAGGCGCCGCCACGCCTCCCACATCGGCTCGAGATCCGTTTCGACGCCAGCCCGCGCGGCCGCGACGGTCGGAGCCAACGGCTCCTCGAACCGCACGGGCGAGATCTCCTCGAGCGTCTCGGGGGCCTCGGCCGCCTTGGCGAGGAACTCGGCGTCCTCGGAAACCAGGCCCTCGCGCCGGCGAACGCAACCGGAGGCCACGGGTTTGAAGACGCCGACATCCCGCCCGCTTTCGCGCAGAACGATGGCCAGCGCTGCCGTCACGACCGTCTTGCCGACGCCCGTGTCGGTGCCCGTGATGAAGAAGCCGCGATTCATTCGCCGGTGACCTCCGCGATGCCCTTCGAGACGCCCGCGACGAGGCGCTCGAGGCTCTCGTCGCTGGTGCAGTAGGGCGGCATGAGGACGACGACGTCGCCGAGCGGACGCACCCACACGCCGTGAAGACGCGCCGCCACGCAAGCCCGCCAAGCCCGCCGCTCTTCGGGCGGGTAAGGGTCGCGCGTCGCGCGGTCGGCCACCAGTTCGATGCCGGCCATGAGTCCCTTGCGGCGAACCTCGCCGACGTGCGCGAGTTCCGCCAGCCGTGACAGGCCCTCGGCCAACTGCCCGGCTAACCGGCCGATGCGATCCAGAACGCGGTCCTTCTCGAAGACGTCGAGGCTCGCCAGCCCGGCCGCGCACGCAAGCGCGTTGCCCGTGTACGTGTGGCCGTGATAGAACGTTCGGCCAGCGGTCGGCTCGCCGAGGAACGCCTCGTAAATCCTCTCGGTCGCGAGGGTGGCGGCGAGAGGCAGGTAGCCTCCGCTGATGCCTTTGCCGAGGCACAAGAGGTCCGGCTCGACGCCCTCGTGCTCGCAGGCGAAGAAGCATCCCGTCCGCCCGAACCCCGTCGCCACCTCGTCACAAATGAGGAGAACGTCGTGCCGCCGGCAGGCGTCGGCCACGCGACGCAGGTACCCCTCGGGATGGACGATGATGCCGGCCGCGCCCTGGACGCACGGTTCGAGGATGACGGCGGCGACTTCCCGGCCGCGCGCCTCGAGCAACTCCTCCATGCGGCCCGCGCACGCCATGCCGCACGTCCCCTGCTCCAGGCCAAGCGGACAGCGGTAGCAATACGGCGAAGGCGCCTGAAGGGTCGGGAAGAGGAGCGGCCGGTAGGTCTCGTGAAACAGGTCGATGCCTCCGACGCTCACGGCACCCAGCGTGTCGCCGTGATAGCCGTAGGTGAGACTGACGAAGATCTTCTTTTCGGGCTGCGGACGCTCGCACTGGCGCCAATACTGGAACGCCATCTTGAGGGCGATCTCGACGGCCGTGGCGCCGGAGTCGGAGTAGAAGACGCGCGAGAGCCCCTTCGGCGCCAGCGCGGTGAGGTGCGCGGCCAACTCGATGGAGGGCGGCGACGCGAGGCCCAGAAGCGTCGAGTGCGCGATCCGGTCGAGTTGGCGCCGGACGGCGTCGTCGATCTCCGGCCGACGATGGCCGTGCAGGTTGCACCACAGGCTCGAGATGCCGTCGATATAGCGGTTGCCGTCCGTGTCGATGACGAACTCGCGCTCGCCTCGCTCGATGACGACGGGGTCGCCCGCGACCCACTCGGCCATCTGCGTGAACGGGTGCCAGAGGGAGGTCTTGTCGGCTCGACGCAGGCGCTCGGTGCGGTCGCGCGGAAGGCTCATGGGGCCTCGAACCCGATGCGGACGGGGGTGCCGACGTCGGCCGCGAGACGCGAGGCAGCACTCTGGCGATTGACGGCCACCTCGAGGAAGCCCGCGCTGCCGATGTAGGCGAGCAGCATGCCGGCGGCGACGTCGCTGTAGGCCCGCGAGAGGCCGCGGATCACCGCCCCGCCGACGTAAACCACGATCCGGGCCAGTTCCGATTCGGTCAACTCACCCGCGGTGACGTTCGTCACCAGGTTGCCGAACGGATCGACGTAGAGCACCTCGCCTTTAACGGAGCCCGCTTCGCGGCGCGACGTGGGGACGTCAAGCCGCTGGATGGATCCAATCTCCGGCCCGAGGTCTTCAAGGACCGCCCCGCACGCCAAAGCCGCCCCGACGGGAGCGAAAATGTCCCGCCCGTGGAACGTACTCGACACGTCGGAGCGAAAGAGCGAACGGTCCTCGACGCTGACGACGCGGGTGGCCGCGGCGCCCGTGCCTCGCCCGATTTCCCCGCCAAGGACGACCGTCAGAAGCCCATTGTCCGGGGCCAGATAGGTTTGTCCCGCCGATTCGGCCGCCAGGACCCGTCGCGCGGAGCCGACCTGCGGGTCCACGACGGCCACGTGGATCGTACCTTTGGGAAAGGCCCGCACGGCACTGGCCAGCATGAACGCCGCCGTCCGCACGTCGTGGCGCGGCACCTCGTGCGAGAGGTCCACGAGCCTGGCCGAGGGGCACCGCTCCAGGATCACCCCTTTCATCTGGGCGGGATACGTGCTCGCGATGCCGAAATCCGTCAACAGCGTAATGATGCGCGCCACGGGCATCTCCTTTCGGTCGGCCGATTATCAAGCATCCTGCCCCTCGGGTCAAGCAGGCCCCCGTGACAAAGCGCAAGGCGTTGACGCGGCCGCCAAAGCCGATTATACCAGCAAAGCCCAAGGGAAGGAGACTGCGTTGGAATCCCGGACGGATCGTGCGGACGTGATGATCGTCGGGAGCGGAGGCAACGGGCGGATGACGCTCGACGCCCGAAAACCCGTGGAGCCCGATTGGAAACTCATCCAGAAAATCGACGCGTGAAAGTCGTCGGCCTGGTGCCGGCCTACCGCGAAGCCGGCCGCATCGGGCGCGTCGTCCGCGGCGTCCTGGCGCATCTGCCGATGTGCGCCGTGGTGGACGACGGTTCCCCCGACGCGACGGCCGACGAGGCCCGGGCCGCGGGTGCCGTGGTTCTGCGGCACGGGACAAACCTCGGCAAAGGCCTGGCGCTCGAGACGGGTTTCCGCTGGGTCGCCGAGCAAGGGGCCGACGGGGCCGTTTGCCTGGACGGCGACGGGCAGCACGACCCGGCCGAGATTCCGAAGTTCCTGGCGTGCTTCGAGATCGAGGCGCCGGACATCATCATCGGCACCCGTTCGCGCAGCGTCCGCATGCCGCGCGTCCGGCGATTCACGAACCGCTTCTGCTCGGAGGTTGTCTCGCGCCTGGCGGGGACACGCATCCACGATTCCCAGTCGGGCTACCGGTATGTGTCGGTACGGGCATGGAAACTGGCGCGACCGAGGACCGCCAGTTACGACGCGGAATCGGAATTTCTTATCCGTGCGGGGCGGCGGGACCTCAAGATCCGCGAGGTAAGCGTCGCGACGATTTACGGCGAGGCGAAGTCGAAGATCAATCCCGTGATGGAACCGTTGCGTTTTCTGCGGCTCGCGCTGCGCTATATAATAGGAATGGAGTGAGCGAGGAAAGCCACATGGACCCGGCTGCGGGATGGCTCGACGCAATGGTGCGGACCCAACTGGCGAGCCGCGACATCCGCGACCCGCGCGTCCTGGAGGCGATGCGGCGAGTGGACCGGGCGGCTTTCGTGCCGGCCGACCAGAAGGTTCACGCCTACGAGGACCGGCCGCTGCCCATCGGCGCGGGCCAGACTATCAGCCAGCCCTACATGGTCGCCATCATGACCCAGAGCCTCGACCTCCGCGGGACGGAGCGGGTCCTGGAGATCGGGACGGGCTCGGGATACCAGACGGCGATCCTCGCCCTCCTGGCGGCCGAGGTGTACACCATCGAGGTCCATGCCACGCTGATCGCGCAGGCGCGCAGCACGCTGGAGCGGCTCGGGTACACGAACGTCCGCTACCGCGCCGGCAACGGCCGGGCGGGCTGGCCCGAGGAGGCGCCGTTCGACCGCATTCTCTGTGCCGCGGCGGCGGAGGAAGTCCCGCAGCCGTGGCTCGAGCAACTGGGCGACCCGGGCGTCCTGGTAACACCGGTCGGCGGGTTCGGGGGGCAGATTCTGGTGCGGCTGGAGAAGCGCGGCGGCCGAGTGGACCGGATCGAGTTTTGCCCGTGCCGATTCGTTCCCCTCGTCGGCGGCGACGACGAACCGTAGCGCCTCGTGGCGCGTCGGGTCGTCTGAGGAGCCGGCGCGCTACGTGGCGTAGGAATGGAGGCCGGCGAAGAGGCGCGACAGGTTCGCCCACAAGAGCGTGATGAGGATGCACGCCGTGCCCGCCAGGACGAGCACCGACCCGAGCACCGGCGACCGGGGGCCGCGAACCGCCCGGAAGTGCAGGTACCCCAGGAACACCAGCCACGAGACAAAGGACCAGAGTTCCTTCGGGTCCCAGTTCCAGTAATCACCCCAGGCGAGTTTGCCCCACCAGGCCCCGAGCACCAGACCTAGCGTCAGCAGCGGGAACCCGAAGCACACCATCGCGTACGTCGCCCGCTCTTGGGCGGCCAAGCCGCCGCCAAGGGTCTCCCCCGTGAGCTCCGCTCGCCCAGTCGAGTCGCCTGTGGCGACCGGGCGACGAACCAGGCAGCCGAACGCCTGAACGGCGGCTTTGCCGAGAACGACATAGGCCGCCAAGTACGTCGCGACGTGCGGCACAAAGAGGGGACTCTGGAGCGCGGCCGGCAGGTGCTGGGGCTCGGGATTGAACACCATCGCCACCGGAAAGAGCACCACGGCCGCGAGAACGGCATCCATCCATTCCGCCCCCACCCGGAGCACCAGCCGGCAGAAGAGCGAGATCGGCAGCATCAGCGCGCCCATCGTCAGGCACACTTCGTAAAGGTTCTGCAGCGGCGCGTGCTGGACTTCGTGCCACCGAATGAGCCACGCCGCCAGCGAAACGGCGAATCCTGCCGCAAAAAACGCCCATCCCGCGACCCGAAGCGCCCGCGCGACCTTGCCCGGCGCGCGCCCCATTCCCACGAGCGCGCCCGCGCCGAGCGCGAGCGCAGCGGCCACGTAGGCGCCCATCGCCCCGAGGACCATCCAGTTAACGGGCGTCGGCCTGAACTCCATCGTTCCTCCGGCGTCTCCAGCCCGCCCGGGCCCGCTCGAACCAGAAGCGCACGAACGTTCCCGCGACGAGCAGCACGAATCCCACGTAAACTGCGTACAGCCCCGAATCCGAGCGGACCGAAAGGACCGTGTATTCTCCCCGCTCGTGATCGTAATCCGCCTGGTAAAAATGGTATCCGCCCCAGCCGAGCGGATCGTTCACCTCGATCGTCTTCTCGGCCACCACCGCCCCGCCCTCCAGAACCACCAGGTCGCTGAAGTAGTCCTTCGGCATGCCCCGGGGTTGGACGAGCCAGAGATTCGGCGCGGCCTCCTTCGAAAGATCTTTCAGCATAATCGGGGCGAGCGACAGACTCGCCCGATCCTCCCCTTGCGGCACGAGAATCCAGCCGCGGAACGTCTGATCGCGAATGGCGACTTCAACCTCCATGGCAGGCGTCGGGCTCCCCGGGGCCGCTTCGGCGCCCACGAGATCCCCTGTCGCATCCGCAACCGCCCTCGCGCCGGGCAAGTACCGGATCACAAGGACGCGAAGCGCCGTCCGGCCGACGGAAATCTCCTCGCCTTCCTTCCACGCGATCGGAACCCAACCCATCTGGGGCGCGTGGCCCGGAGGCACCAGCATCTCGAACCACAATTCCCACGGCCCCTTGGCCGGGTAGTACTCGATCCGGAAATCCTTAAGGCCGACCCGGAACGGGAGTCGCCCGACCGGCTCGCCCGTCGCGTCGTCGGCCACCTCGTCGGTCGCGGCCCCCTCGGGGATCATCATGTAACCGTGCGGGATTTTCTTCCAGCCGAGGAGTTTCTCTGCCACGGAGTGGCCCTTGTCAGAACCCCACATCGCCCCGACGAGAATGAGGATGCTGCCGACGTGCATCGCCACCAGGCCCGGCGACCGGACCAGGCCCGTCCCGAAAAAGAAACAGGCGACCAGAAACGCCGCCAGCAGGATCCAGAAGACGGCGAGCGGTTCCGACGTGAACAGCGTGCGGGCGTCTTCGGCCCCCCGAAACGTCCCGACGACCGACAGCGCCGCGAGGGCGCCGACGGCCGCCAGCGTGACCCATAGCCCGATCGCGCGCATCCGCCTCATCAGTTCCCTTTGCTGCCGAGCGAGGTGCTCATCCTACCAGAACGCGCCGGCCCAGGCCACAGGAAGATCGCCGAAACAGCCGGGGTTTCGGGGCAAAGACGCCCTTTCTCCGGCCCTTCGCGCCGCCCCGCGGGTTTGATATAATTGCGGCTTGCCTTGCAGCGGAACGGCACGACATGCCAACGCGGAAACTTTCGGTCATCGGGCTGAACCACCAGACCGCCCCCGTGGCGGTGCGGGAGGTGTTCACCCTCGGACCGGACCTGTCGCGGCGGCTCCTGAAGCGAATCCACGGCGAAGACGCCTTCGAAGAGGTCCTCGTCCTCGACACCTGCAACCGGACGGAGGTCTATTTCGTCGCCGCGGACGCGAGCAACCCCCTCGCGTACCTCGTCGACCACATCGGCCGACTCAAGGGAACCGCCCCTTCCGCCGACCCGGCGCTTTTCTACCGCCATGACGGCCTCGCGGCCGTGGAGCACCTGTTCCGCGTGGCCGCATCGCTCGACTCGCAGATCGTCGGCGAGCACCAGATCCTCGGCCAAGTCAAGGCGGCCTACCGCCTGGCGGTCGAGGCCCACTCGGTCCGGTTCCTCCTCAACAAACTTCTGCACTGGGCGTTCCGCGTCGGCAAGCGCGTCCAGACGGAGACCGACCTCGGCCGGGGCTCGGCCGGCATCGCCCAGGCCGCCGTGGAACTCGCGCGCCGGCGCCTCGGACGCCTGGAGGGAAAAACTGTTCTCCTCGTCGGCGCCGGACGAAACGCCGAACTCGCCGCACGCATCCTGCTGCGCGCGGGCGCCGGCCGACTCGTCGTCGCCAACCGCACGGTCGAGCGCGCCCGCCGGTTGGCCGAGGACCTCATGCGCCCGCCTAAGGGCAAGGAGATCCCCCCGGACGAGACGAACGACGCTACCTGCCCTGCTCTCCCGCGCCAGGCAACTTCGAAAACCGCCTCGGAAGACGTCGGCGGCGCCGGGGAACCCTTGCGGCCCGAAGCCGTCGGACTGGAAGAGATCCCGCGCCTCATCGGCAGCATGGATCTCGTGCTCGCGTCCACGGCATCGCCCCAGATCGTTCTGGACTACGAGACGTTGGCGGGACCGATCGCGGCGTCCGGCCAGCCGATCGTCATCCTCGACATCGCCATGCCGCGCGACGCCGATCCGCGCCTCGGCCGCCTGCCGAACGTCCGCCTCTGCAACCTGGACGACCTCGAGCGCCTGGTCGAGGAAAACCTGGATCGCCGGCGCGCCGAAATCCCGCGGGCCGAGACGATCGTCGCCGAAGAGGTCCGCGCCTTCGACAACTGGGCCGGATCGCTTCAGGTGGCGCCGACCATCCGCCTCCTCCAGAAACGCCTCGAGCAGATCCAGAAGGACCTCGTCGGACAACACGGCAGCCGGTTCAGCGACGCCGACCGCCCGCAACTCGAGCACTTCACGCAATCGCTCTGCGGGCGCCTCCTGCACGACCCGCTCACATTCCTGCGCGGCCTGTCGGAAGAAGCGCCCTTGAGCGAAACCCTGGCCACCGTCGAGATCATTCGCCGAATGTTCGACCTCGACGCCCTGGAGCAAGACGAGTGAACCCCGGACGCGTCTATCTGGTGGGGGCCGGGCCCGGGGACCCGGGCCTCGTGACCCTGCGCAGCATCGAGTGCCTCCGCGGGGCCGACGTCGTCGTGTACGACCACCTCGTCTCGGAGCGGCTCCTGGACGAGGCGCCCGACGGCGCGGAGCGCATCTACGTCGGCAAGCAGGCCGGCCGCCACACGCTTTCACAGGACCAAATCAACGCCCTCCTCGTCGAGCGAGCCCGCGCGGGATGCTCCGTCGTCCGCCTCAAAGGGGGGGACCCGTTCGTGTTCGGGCGCGGCAGCGAAGAGGCCCTCGCCCTCGCCGACGCCGGCATCTCGTTCGAGGTCGTCCCGGGCGTGACGGCCGGCGTCGCCGCGGCCGCCTACGCCGGCATCCCCGTCACGCACCGGGGCCTGGCGAGCGCCGTCGCCTTCATCACGGGCCACGAAACTGACGACAAGGATGCATCGGCCCTGAACTGGAACGCCCTGGCGCTCTGGAAAGGAACGCTCGTCTTCTACATGGGCGTCGCGAATCTCGGTTCGATCTGCGAGAACCTGATGGCGCACGGCCTGGCGGCGAACACGCCCGCCGCCGTCGTCCGCTGGGGCACGACGCCCCGGCAGCGCGTCGTCGCCGGCACGGTCCAGACGCTCGCGGAGCGGGCGCGTGGGGCCGACCTTGAGCCGCCTGCCGTCATCGTCATCGGCGAGGTCGCCCTTTTGCGGGACCGCCTCGCGTGGTTCGAGCAGCGTCCGCTCTTCGGCCGGCGGATCGTCGTCACGCGCGCCCGGAGCCAGGCATCGGCCCTCGCGGGGCGCCTCGAAGCGCTCGGGGCGATGGTCGTCGAATCGCCCGCCATCCGGATCGAGCCGCCCGCCGACCCGGCCCCTTTGCGCCGCGCGATTGAAAACCGCGATGCGTTCGACTGGATCCTCTTCACGAGCGCGAACGGCGTCGAGGCGTTCTTCGGCGCCCTGGCCGACGCGGGGCTCGACGCCCGCGCGCTCGCGCGCCCGCGCATCGCCGCCATGGGCTCGGCCACGGCCGAGCACCTCGCCGCGTTCGGCGTCCGCGCGAACCTCGTGCCCGCGACGTTCACGACCGAAGGGCTGGTCGAATCGCTCGCGGCACAGGCCAATCTCAAGGGCGCCCGCATCCTCTGCCCGCGGGCGGACATCGCCCCGAGGGAACTCGTCGAGCGTCTGGCGGCCTGCGGCGCGAACGTGACGGAGTTGACGGCCTACCGCACGGTGGCGAATAATGAGGGCGCGGAGACGATCGCTGCAATGCTCGCCCGCGATGAGGTCGACTGGCTCTCGTTCACCAGTTCTTCGACCGTGAAGAACTTTTTCTCGGCGGTCCCCGTCGGTGCGGTCCGCGCGTCGCGCGCCCGGTCGGCCAGCATCGGGCCGAGCACCAGCGCGGCCCTCCGCGCCGTGGGCATCGAACCGGCAGCCGAGGCCGACCCGCACACGATCGACGGCCTGGTGGCCGCAATCGTCGCCGCCGAAGAAGCGGAACGCCGATGATCGGAATCTCGAAACTCTACTGCGGCAGCCGCGAACGCTCGGACGCCCTGCGCTACGGCGAGGGCGCCGCGCGCTCGACCAGCCGCGCGCCGCGGCCCATCGTCGTCTGGAACTGCACGCGCGCGTGCAACCTGCGGTGCGTGCACTGCTACTCGGCGTCGACCGGCCCCGTGGGCAAGAAGGAACTTTCGACCGACGCCGGCCTGGCGATGCTCGAGGACCTGGCCCGCTTCGGCGTCCCGGTGGTGCTCTTCTCGGGCGGTGAGCCGCTCATGCGGCAGGACCTCTTTACGCTCATTCGCCGCGCAGCGGAACTCGGCATCCGGCCGGTCCTCTCGACGAACGGCACGCGCATCGACCGCCGCGTGGCCGAGCGGTTGCGGGAGGCGGGCACGCGGTACGTCGGCGTGTCGCTCGACGGCCTGCGGGAGACGAACGACGCGTTCCGCGCCGTCGAGGGGGCGTTCGACCGGGCGCTGGCGGGCATCCGCTACTGCCGCAAAGCGGGGATCAAAGTGGGCCTGCGGTTCTCGATGACGCGCCGCAACGCCGCCGAGATCGGCGACGTCTTCGACCTCGTCCGCGACGAGGGCCTGCCGCGCGTCTGCTTCTACCACCTCGTCTACGCCGGACGGGGAAGCCTCCTGAGGCGCGAGGACCTCGACCACGAGGCGACGCGCCGGGCCGTGGACCTTATCATCGACCGGACGGCGGGTATGCACGCGGGCGGCCACCGCGCGGAGGTCCTCACGGTGGACAACCACGCCGACGGACCGTACTTGTACCTGAGGATGGTCCGCGAGAAGCACCCGCGCGCCGAGGAGGCGCTTCGGCTGCTGCGGCAGAACGGCGGCAACGCGAGCGGATCGCGCATCGCCTCCATCGGATGGGACGGCGAGGTCCATCCAGACCAGTTCTGGCGTCACAAGTCGCTGGGAACCGTTGTGGAACGGACGTTCGGCGAAATCTGGTCGGACGGCACGGACCCGCTTCTAGCCGCCCTGCGCCACCGCCGGGCGCACCTCAAGGGCCGGTGCGCACGGTGCCGGTTCCTTGACCTCTGCGGCGGAAACTTCCGCGCCCGGGCCGAGGCCGTCACCGGCGACCCCTGGGCGCCCGACCCGGCATGCTACCTGACGGACGAAGAGATCGGCCTCGCGCCCGAGGCCGCTGAGGAGTAACGCGTGGACGGCGCTTCGCGAACAAGCGGTCGGGCGAAGTTCACGCCTCGCCTCGTCGCCTGGGAACTCACGCGCGCGTGCCCGATGACCTGCCGGCACTGCCGCGCCGCCGCCCGGCCGGTGGCCGACACGGACGACCTGACGACGGACGAAGGCTACCGGCTGCTCGAAAACATCGCATCGTTCTGCCGGCCGATCCTGATCCTGACGGGCGGGGAACCGCTCCTTCGCGGCGACGTGTTCGACTTGGCGAAGCGCGGCCGGGCGCTCGGCCTGCCGGTCGTTCTGGCTACGTGCGGCATGGGTTTGGACGACCGCGTGGCGCTGCACCTGATGGACACCGGCATCCGCCACATCTCCATCTCGCTCGACGGGCCGACGGCCGAATCGCACGATGCCATCCGCGGCGTGCCGGGGGCCTTCGACACCGCGCTACGGGGCATCGAGGCGGCCAAGCGGGCGGGCCTGTCGTTCCAGGTCAACACGACCGTCGCGCGGTACAACGTCGCGGAACTGCCGGCCATCCGCGACCTGGCCATCCGCCTGGGCGCGAGCGTGTTCAACCCGTTCCTCCTGGTGCCGACGGGCCGGGGCCGCGAGATCGCCGACGAGGAACTCTCGGCCGACGAGTACGAGGCGACGCTTCGCTGGCTTGCGGAGCAGCGCGGAAAATCGGCGACGCAGATCCGCGTGACGTGCGCGCCGCAGTACCAGCGGATACTTCGCGAGCGGCACCGGGCGGGCGACCCCGAGCCGCAGGGACAAGGCTGCATGGGCGGCAAGTCGTTCGCCTTCGTCGCGCACAACGGCAAGGTCCAGATCTGCGGATTCCTGGACGTGGAGTGCGGGGACCTGAGGCTCGAAGGTTTCGACTTCCACAAGATCTGGGAAACGTCCGAGGTCTTCCGGAAGGTGCGCGACGTGGGATCCTATCAGGGAAGTTGCGGCGAGTGCGAGTACGGCCCCGTATGCGGCGGATGCCGGGCCCGCGCCTATTGGATGACCGGCGATTACCTGTCGGAAGAACCGTTCTGCCTTTACCGGCCAAAACGCCCCTCCGCGAAGGGGTGACGCCCAAGGACCGCGATGGACAGCGAAGACAAGCGGATTCTCTCGCTTCTTCAGACGGAGTTTCCCGTCGTCGCGCGACCGTTCGACGCGCTGGCCGAGAGGCTCGGCACGGAGCCCGCGGCTCTCGTGGCGCGCGTCCGGCGCCTGGCGGAGGGCGGCGTCATCCGGCGCATCGGCCCGGTCTTCGACTCGCGGCGACTGGGCTACACCTCGACGCTGGCGGCGGCGCGGGTGCCGGCCGAACGGTTGGCTGAAGTCGCGGAGCGTGTGAGCCGGCTTCCCGGCGTGACGCACAACTACGAGCGCCGGGGCGACTACAACCTCTGGTTCACCCTGACAGTGCAATCGGAAAAGGAAATTGCGGAGACGCTGGACACCCTCGGCGAGGAGACGGGCATCGTGTTTCACAGCCTGCCCGCGCTGGCTGTGTACAAGATCCGCGCCGTGTTCGGCGCAGACGACACACCGTCCGGCGGCCCTCTGCGCGGCGAGTGCGGAAACCCGCCGGGCAAGGAATCGCAACCCGCGGAACTTGACGCCGGGCAGAAACGGCTCGTGCAGGCAATTCAGGACGGATTGGCCATCGAGCGGGAACCGTTCGGGCCGGTGGCCGAACGCGCGGGCCGGCCCGTCGAGGAAGTCCTGGCGCAGATCCGCGCGTGGATGGCAACGGGCCTGGTTCGCCGGTTCGGAGCGGTCCTCGCGCACCGGCGCGTCGGATACCGCGCGAACGGCATGGCGGTTTTCAACGTCCCGCGCGACCGGGCGGATGAGGCCGGCCGGATGCTCGCGGAGCGGCCTGAGATCACGCACTGCTACTGCCGCCCGCCGCTTCCCGATTTCCCGTACAATCTTTATGCGATGGCCCACGGTCGGAGCGAGGAGTCCGTCCGCGTCCTTGTGGACCGGCTGGCGCAGGAAATCGGCGCCGCTGATTACGCCCTCCTCTTCTCCACGACCGAGTTCAAGAAGTCGCCCATGCGCTATTTTGAGCCGGAGGACCGGCCATGAGGATTCGTGAAGTTCGGCTGGTGGGGCCGAGGCGGATGGAAATCGCCGAGCGGGACCTCGTGGCTGCGCCGGGCCAGTCGATCGTCGAGATTGCGGTGTGCGGCTATTGCATGACCGACGTCCACAAGTACCTGGGCGACGACCCGGACGTCTCGTTGCCGGTCGTGCTCGGGCACGAGGCGTCGGGCATCGTCTTCGAGACGAACCCGCCGGACAAGCGGATCCGGCCGGGGATGCGCGTGACGGGCGGATTCGAATACTGTTTCGCCACGCACGTGGCCGCGCCGACCGATCGGCTGATTCCCGTGCCTGACGACGTGCCCCTGGAGCACGCGCTCGGGGAACCGATCGCGTGTGTCGTCAACGTCGCGCAGGCGGCAAACCCGGAGCCGGGCGACGACGTGGTCCTCATCGGGTGCGGCGCGATGGGCCTGATGACGCTGACGTGTCTGGCCCGGAGCGCGGCGGCGAGCATCACGGCAGTGGACATCCGGGCGGACCGGCTCGCCCTGGCGCGCGAACTCGGCGCGACGCGAACGATCAACGCCAAAGAGACGGACGCGTGGCGGACCATCATGAACCAGACGCGCGGCAAGGGGGCCGAGGTCGTCATCGAGTTCTCCGGCAGCCCGGCGGGGTTCGACCTGGCGGCCAACGTGGTCCGCTACACGCGCGCGAAATTGCTCGTCCCGGCGAGCCACATGAAGCCCGCCACCTACGACCTCTGGCCGCTCACCCTCAATGGGACGCAGGTAATCTTCGCCCATCCGGCCTGGTCGCTGGACTTCGACGAGGACATGCGGCGGGGGCTCCAAATGCTCCGGCATGGCCTGTTTCCGATGGACCGGCTCCTGACGCACCGCTTTACGCTCGAGGAGGCGGCCCAGGGGATGGAGATGGCCGTCAACGGGACCGACGGGTACATTAAGGGGCTCCTTGTGCCAAACGCCTGACCGCGGGCTGACCCTCGCGGCCAGATACCCGGTTGGTGAATCTTCGCTTGATTTCCCGGGTCCGTTCGCGCAGAATCCTCGGAACTTTTTCTGCCCGGACGGATTAGGACACGCAACGGCCTCTGGGGAACGCGGATGCGGCTGAAGCGGAAAGGCGGCTACAACGTCCCGCTGGCGGGGCGACCCGCGGGCCAGATCCGCGCGCCGGCGGAGGCCGACACGCTCTGGCTGCCGCTCGGGAGCCGGCGGTTCGCCTTCACGCAGTTGGCCGTCGGAAACGGGGAGACGGTCAAGACGGGCCAGGCCCTCGCCACGGACCCTGCGAACTTTGACGTGCCGCTGCTCGCGCCCCGCGACGGGACGGTGCGGCTGGGGGCGGTCAAGGGCCACGTGGTCCTTGAGAACGCGCGGCGTGGGCCGGCGGAAACGCATGCGGCCCACGGCGACGGGGACGCGAAGCGCCGCGCCCTGGTGCGTCTCGGCGCCTGGCCGTTTTTCGAAGACGCCCACACAGGCCGGTTGCCGGACCCCTTCGTCGCGCCGCGCGCGGTCATCGTTTCAACGGTGCGGCTCGAGCCGTTCCTCGCGCGTGGCGACGTCCAACTGGCCGGCCGACTGGACGCTTTCGCGCGGGGCCTGGGATGCCTCCAGGCGCTCCTCGAGTACCAGCCCATGTACCTCGTGGTGCCGGACGTGCAGAGCCAATTGGCGGAGACGCTGCACGAGAACCTTCGAGGCCTGGCGTGGCTTCAGATCGTGACGATCCCGCGGCGCTACCCGATGGATCACTTCGCCCTGGTCGCTCGCGGGCTCGGCCTGAAAGCGGGCGGGGACGGCCCGGTCTGGGCGGTGCGGACGGAAGGCGTGCTGGCGGTGGACCGCGCGCTTTCGGAATCGCGCCCGGTGACGGAGCGGGTCATTTCGCTGGGCGGCCCGGCGGTCGGCCAGCCGGTACACCTTTCGCTTCCGGTCGGATACCCGCTGGAGAAGATCCTGCTGGGCGCGATCGTCGAGGGCCTGCCGCGCGTGCTCACGGGCGGCGCCCTGACGGGCGAGGCGCTCGACCACGCGCAGAAGGGATTGGACGCGGAATGTGCGGGCCTGACGGTCCTCGCGGAGCCGAAGCGGCGGGAACCCTTCGGTTGGCTGCGGCCGGGATGGGACCGCGCCTCGTACGGGCGGTGTTACTTGAGCGCGCTCGGGCCGGCGCGGCCGGAGCCGCTGACGACGGCGATGCGGGGCGAGAAGCGGGCGTGCATTGCGTGCGGCCAGTGCGAGACGGTCTGCCCGGCCCGCATCATGCCGCACGTCATCCACAAGGCCCTGTACCAGGACGCGATAGACGACGCGGAGCGTCTCGGCGTGGACCTGTGCGTCGGGTGCGGCCTGTGCGCGTACGTCTGCCCCTCGAAGATTGAACTGAGGCACGAGATGCTCGAGGCGCAACAGAAGATTCGCGAGGAGCGGGCGCACGCTGAAGCGGCCCAGGCCGAGGAGGTCAAGGGATGAGCCTCCTGGAGAACCTCTTCGACCGGCTGCGTCCGAAGATCGAGCAAGGGCCGCTCGGCCGTGCCACGCCCCTGTTCGACGCGATGAACAACTTCTTCCTCGGGCCGAAGACCGCGACGCCCTGCGCGCCGCACGTGCGGGACCCGATCGACCTGAAGCGGTACATGACGATGGTGATCCTGGCGCTTCTGCCGACGCTTGCGGTAGGGGTGTACCTGTTCGGTCTGCGGGTCCTGGCGGTAGTGCTGGTTTCGTACGCCGTGGGCGGAACGATCGAGGTGGTGATTGCGTGCATCCGCAAGGAGGAGATCAACGAGGGGTTTTTCGTGACGGGGATGATTTTCCCGCTGATCCTTCCGCCGGGCGTGCCGCTGTGGATGGTCGCCCTGGGGATCGCGTCGGGAGTGATCATCGGCAAAGAGATTTTCGGCGGGACGGGGCGGAACCCGTTCAACGCAGCGCTCGTCGGGCGGTGCATTCTGACGCTGGCGTACCCGAGCCGGCTGAACGCGTTCATCGAACCGGCGAGCGGGTGGCCCGGCCGGCTCGCGACGTACCACGTAGACGCCATCAGCAGCGCGACACCGCTGGCGGCGGCGAAAAAGGGCGCCCTGGAACCGATCGGGAACCTTTTCTGGGGGAACGTCTCGGGCTCGATCGGCGAGACGTCGGCCGCGCTCATCATCGCGGGTGGGATTTTCCTGCTGCTCGTCGGCGTAGTCAACTGGCGCACGATCGTCAGCGTCCTGGGGTCGTTTGCGGCGCTGGGCCTCGCGCTCGGCGGGTTGTTCCCATCGCACTTCGGCGGCCCGGTCGGCTGGCACCTGCTGGCAGGCGGCCTGCTTTTCGGGACGGTGTTTATGGCGACGGACCCGGTGACAGGCCCGATCACGAACGGCGGGAAGGTGGCCTACGGCATCCTGATCGGGGCGATTGTGCTTCTGATCCGCAACCTGACGGGGTATGTGGAAGGCGTGACCTTTGCGATCCTGCTGGGGAACATAGCGGCCCCGACGATCGACGAGGTCGTCATCCGGTGGCGCGTGCGGAGACTGGCGAATGAAGCGTAGCCTCTACAGCCTGCTGTTTGCGGCCCTGTTGGGCGCTGTGTGCGCGGGCCTGTTGACGGCGGCGAGGGAACTGACGGCCGCGCGGCGGGAGGCCAACGCCAAAGCCGAACGCATCCGCCACATTCTCAACGCGCTCGGCGTGGAGCATGAAGCCGACGCGGGACCCGAGCAACTGGTCCGCGTCTTTGACCGGGACGTGCGGACCGAGAAGCGCGGCGGCCTGGAGTTCCACGAATACGTGGGAAGCGACGGCACGGTGCAGTCCGCGGCGGTCCTCTTCGACGGGAAGGGGCTGTGGGGGCCCATCAAGGGCGTCCTCGCCTTGGAACCGGACCGGCGGACCGTCCGGCGCATCACGTTCTACGAGCAGCAGGAGACGCCGGGCCTCGGGGGCGAGATTGGGACGCGCGGCTTCACGCAGCAGTTCGATGGCCAACGGATCGTCTCGCCGGCGGGTGAACCGGGCCTGGCGGTCCAGGCGATCACGAACGCTACGATGACGAGCCAGCGCGTGAAAGACATGTTGAACCAAGTGGCCCGCCAGATCGTGGAGGCGGAGGCGGCGAATGGGCGCTAGCGCACCGAACATGGCGGGCGGAATGCCGGGCGCCGGAGGCGGGCGACCGATTCTCGCGTTCCGCGCGGGCGTCTGGAACGACAACCCCATTGCCGTCCAGATCCTGGGGATCTGCTCGGCCCTGGCGATCACGACGCGGCTGGAGAACTCGCTGGTGATGGGGGCCGCGGTCATCTTCGTGGTCATGATGTCGAGCCTGATCCTTTCGCTGCTCCGCAAGGCGATTCCGCGGCGCATCCGCATGATCGCCGAGGTCGCCATCATCGCCACCTTCGTCATCCTCGTGGACCAGTTCCTGCGGGCCCACTACTGGGACATGTCGAAGCGGCTTGGCCCGTACGTCGGCCTCATCATCACCAACTGCATCATCATGGGCCGGGCCGAGGCGTTCGCCCTGCACAATCGGCCGGGCATCTCGGTCGTGGACGCAGCGGCCAACGGCCTCGGCTACACCTTCATCCTGGCGATCATCGGCCTCGTGCGCGAACTCGGCGGCACGGGAACCATCGTCTTCGGCGAGCGGGTCCTCGTGGCGATCCCCGGTTACCCGACGAATCTGGTCCTCCGGGGGGCGCCCGGGGCGTTCATCGCACTGGGGTTCCTCGTGGCGCTCCTCTACGCGCTCGGCCTGCGCAAGGAGCGGGAGGCGCGGACATGAACGACACCAGCGCCCTGGTGATCTTCGTCGCCGCCGTCTTCACCAACAACATCCTCCTGACGTACTTTTTGGGGATGTGCTCGTTCCTGGCCTGCTCGCGGCAGTACGAGACGGCGGTCGGCCTCGGCGCCGCGGTGACGTTCGTGATGACCGCGACGACCGTCATCAATTACCTCGTGTACTACTACGTCCTCGTGCCGTACGACCTCGGCCATCTCCAGTTCGTCGTCTTCATCGCGGTAATCGCGGCGTTCGTGCAACTGGTGGAGATGTTCCTGGAGCGGTTCAGCCCGCGCCTCTACTACGCCCTGGGCATCTTTCTGCCGCTGATTACGGTTAATTGCGCGATCCTCGGTGTGGCGCTTTTCATGGTGAACTTCGAATACTCTTTTCCCCAGGCGGTCGGCTTCGGCGCCGGGGCCGGCGTCGGGTGGGCCCTGGCAATCGTCCTGATGGCCGGCCTGAGACAGAAGATGGGCTACGCGAACATCCCGGCGCCGTTCCAGGGCGTCGCCGTCACGATGATCGTCACAGGCGTCATGGCCCTCGCGTTCATGGGCTTCGCGGGCATGGTTTCCATCCAGTAGGCGGAGCGATGATTTATCTTGTATCCATTTTCATGTTCGTCGTGCTCCTGGCGGCGCTCGCGCTGTTCCTCATCGCGGCGGAGCGGTTCCTCCTGGACTACGGCATCTGCAAGGTCAGCGTCAACGCCGGCGAACGCGTCCTCGAGGTCGAGGGGGGACAATCGCTCCTCGAGGCCCTCAACAGCCAGGAGATCTACGTTCCGAGCGCGTGCGGCGGCCAGGGGACCTGCGGTTACTGCAAGGTGACGGTCCTCGCGGGCGGCGGACCGGTCCTGCCGACCGAACTGCCGTACCTGGCGCGCAAGGACATCCGCGCCGGCCTGCGTCTGGCCTGCCAGGTCAAGGTCCGCCAGGACCTGGACCTTCGAATCCCCGAAGAGATCCTGAACGTGCGGCTCTACTCGGCGACGGTCGAGAGCACGCGCGACCTGACGTACGACACGAAGGAGATTCGCCTGCGGCTCCTGGAACCGCCCGAGATCGCGCAGCGCCCAGGCCAGTACGTCCAGATCCAGGCCCCGTCGCCCGCCGGGCCCGTCTGGCGGGCCTATTCCATCAGTTCGCCCGTCCACGAACCCAACCTCGTCGAACTCGTCGTCCGCCTCGTGCCGGGCGGCATCGCCTCGACGTACCTCCACAACCTTAAGGCGGGCGGCCCGGTCACCTTCACCGGTCCCTTCGGCGAGTTCCGCCTCAGCGAAGAGCCCGAGACCGAAGTCGTCTGCGTCGCCGGCGGCTGCGGGTTGGCCCCCATCAAGAACATTGTCGAGACGATCCTCGCCCGCTGGCCCGACCGCCCCACCTGGCTCTTCTTCGGATGCCGGACCACCCGCGACGTCTTCTACTACGAAAAGTTCAAGCGTCTCGCGGCCGACCATCCCAGCCTGCGGGTCGTCTATGCCCTGTCGGACGAACTTGAGCCCGGAGAGAAATGGGACGGCGAAACGGGCTTCATCCACCTCTCCGTGGACCGGTTCCTCGAACCGGGGCGGAAGCGCCAGGCGTTTCTCTGCGGCCCGCCGGTCATGGTCGAAGCCGTCCAGCGCGTCCTCGAGGACAAGGGTTTGGCGCCCAAAGACATCTTCTTCGACGACTTCGGCACCGGCTTGCCGCAAGGCGCCGCCCAGGCCGCCTCGACCGCCTGACCGATTTTGACTGCGGCGACCCCGACGCCAACCACGAAATCCCCGCCGCTGAACTTCGACTTACGCAAGGCCGCGATTGTGGATAACTTTTTGGAGGAGGTTTTGGGGGAGATTTTCGGGCGATTTTGGGAGGGCCACCGGCCCTGGCGCTGGCGTCCGGGGGGATTTTTCTCTCAAAGACCCCCGAATGGTAAGATGGGCTAGCGCGGATTTAGGGTCTTTTTCGACTTTTTTCACGTTTTTAGGGCGCTTTTTACCGGTTTTTGGGCCCTATTTCGCACTTTTTCCGTCCATGTCATGTGCATACCTTTATGTGCATAACTTCCCGCGGACGCGCGTAAGTGGTTTTCGGCGGGTAAAACTTCGCGCTCCTAAAGAAACAGTGTTTGACGGTCAGTGACTGAGTAACTGAGGGACTGAGGGGGCTGGTCTTCGATTGCGGATTGCGGCCCTCCTCCGCCAAGGCTTCCGCCGTCGCCCTACGGGCTATGGCGGACAAGACGGCGGGCAGGCAGCGAAACGGCACAGCCTGAACCGCAGAGGCCTGCCCTGAGCGCAGTCGAAGGGACGCTGAGAACGCCCGCCGCGGCGCGGAATCTATCCGAGCGTCCGCTCCGCGGCCGACGGGGCGACTGATTGCACTGGCCCTCGGCTGAGCCCTTCGGGCGGCCTCGGGCTGCGTGGAATCTATCCGAGCGTCCGCTCCGCGGCCGACGGGGCGACTGATTGCACTGGCCCTCGGCTGAGCCCTTCGGGCGGCCTCGGGCTGCGTGGAATCCATCCGAGCGTCCGCTCCGCGGCCGACGTGGGGACTG
>JBAUDW010000204.1:0-41204 GCA_049678285.1 Phycisphaerae bacterium | reverse complement strand
GTTCCTCGTGGACACGCTCCTCGCGACGGAACCGGTCGAGGGCAAGCCGCTCTCCGACTGGCTTCGCGCCGGGCCGCCGGCGACGGAGCGTCGGCGGATGGCGCGGAGGGTGGCGCGGCTGATCCGGCGGATGCACGAGGCGGGGTTCTCGCACCGCGACCTCAAGGCCCCGAACATCCTGGTGGCGCCGGCCCACGGGCCGGGGGCGCAGCCGGTGCTCGTCGATTTGGACGGCCTGGCGCCGGTGGGCCGGGTGTCGGCCCGTCGGCGGGCGCAGAACCTGATGCGCTTGAGCGTGAGCCTGGATGAATGGGGCGTCGCGCGCCAGACGGACCGGCTGCGGTTTCTGCGGGCGTACCTGGCGCCGGCGGGGTGCTTGGCGCCGATCACGACGCGTCGGCGGCGCGGGCGCGCGGAGCCGGGCGAGCGGCTGCGGGAGTGGTGGCGGCGGATAGCGCGCCTGTCGGAGAAGAAGAGGGAGGCCCTTCGCCGAAAGGCGCGGGGAAACGGTTCGGCATGAACTTTTCGCGGACGCTGATCATCAAGCCTTCGAGTATGGGCGACATCGTCCAGGCGCTGCCGGTGCTGACGGCGCTGAAGGAGGCGCATCCGGACGCGCACGTCTCGTGGCTGGTGGCGAGCGGGCTGGCGGATCTCGTGGAGGATCATCCGCGGCTGGAGGAGGTCATTCTGTTTGATCGGCGCCGTTTCGGCCGCGCCGGTCGCAGCGTCGGCGCGATGCTGGATTTTCTGGCGTTTCTGAAGGGCCTCCGACAGAAACGGTTCACGACGGTGCTGGACCTTCAGGGGCTGTTTCGGAGCGGTCTGGCGGTGCTGGCGACGGGGGCGCCGAACCGCGTGGGCTTCCGCGAGGCGCGGGAGATGGCGCCGCTGTTCTACACGTCCGAGGTCGCGCTGCCGAGAGAAGAAATGCACGCGGTGGACCGGTACCTGGCGGTGGCGAGGCACGTGGGCCTCGCGGCGCCGAAGGCAACGGACCACTTGCCGGTGTCCGAGGCGGCGCGGTCTGCGGCGCGGCGGCGTGTGGAGGAAGCGGGCCTCCAGAAGGGGGCGCCGTACGCGGTCGTCTGCGCCTACGCGCGCTGGGAGACGAAGCAGTGGCCGGCGGAGCGGTTCGCCGAGGTCGCCGATCGGCTTTACGAGCGCGTCGGGGCGCGGTCGGTCCTGGTGGGTGGCGAGGCGGCGATTCCGGCCGGGCGGACGATCTCGGACCGGGCCAAGCACCCGTCTATTGACCTGACGAACCGGACGACGTTAAAAGAGTTAGTCGCCGTCATCGCCGAGGCACGCGTCCTGGTGAGCGACGACTCGGGGCCGATGCACATCGCGGCAGCCATGGGGATCCCGGTGGTGGCCGTGTTCGGGCCGACCAGCACCCGCCGGACGGGGCCGTACGGCCCGGGCCACCGCGTGCTTTCCGGGCGGGCGCCGTGCAGCCCGTGCTACCGGCGCGAGTGCCTGTACGCGGGCGGGTCGCTCGCCCTGTGCTGCCTGCGGAACATCCGGGCCGACGAAGTGGCGGAACTCCTGCTGGAAGCGTGGCAGGAGTCGGGGCGCTGACGGGCGGGCGAATCCCGGCGCGCCGGGATCGGGGAAAGGACTCACCGTGCCGTTTCGCAGCGGTTGGCGGAAACTGCGCGACTGGTTCGTCCATCTGCTGCACCTGGACGCCTCGGCCCACCGGATCGCGCTGGGGGCGGCGATCGGGGTCTTCGTCGCCTTCACGCCGACGATCGGCCTGCAGATGCTGCTGATCTTTTTCGTCACGTCGCTGTTTCGGGCGAACGCGGCGGCGGGCGTGCCGATGGCCTGGCTTACGAACCCCGCGACGATCCCGCCGATCTTCTACTGGAACTATCGCGTCGGATGCCTGTTGCTCGGCAAGCCCGATTCGGCCGTGGAAAAGTTTCACAACGCCGTATCGGACCTTGCGCAGCGGGACCTGGTGTGGTGGGCGCTGGTCAAGGAATGGTGGGACCTGGCGATGCGCGTCGCCCTGCCGCTCTGGGTCGGCAGCGTGGCGGTCGGCGTGGTGGCGGCGGCATTGACCTACGGCCTCATGTATCATCTGATTACGGTGTACCGGCGAGCCCACCAGCGCCACCTGGCCGCACGGGCCGCGGCTGAAGCGTCAGCCCGCGGCGCCGACCGGGCGGATAGCGAGTCGGGGACACGGCCGTGACGAGCGACCATTTCGTCATCCTCGGCAACGGAGCGGCGGGGTTCCGGGCCGCCAAGGCCCTCCGCCGGGCCGACACCGGCGCCCAGATCAGCCTCTTCACCCAGGAACCGCACCCCTTCTACCTTCGGCGACAACTCGGCGACTTCCTGGCCGGGAACCTGACGCTCTCGGAACTCATCTTCCAGGGCCGAAACGCCTATCGCCGAGAACGCATCGACCTGTTCCTCGCGACGCGGATCGTGCAGGTGGCCCCGGCGGCCCACGAAGTGGTGTTCGCCTCGGGGCAGCGGGTGAACTACAGCCGGCTCCTGGTGGCGACTGGGACCGAGGCGGTGCCCCTCGACCTCCCCGGCGCCGAACTCGACGGCGTGGTCCGGTTCGACACGCTGCACGGCGCGGTCGAGGTCCGCGAGGCGCTCAAGGATGTCCGCCGCGCCGTCATCCTCGACGCGGGTCTCGTCGGCCTGACGCTGGCCCAGAGCCTCGTCGGATGCGACATCGAGGTCACGCAACTGGTGGACGGGCCCCGGTACTGGCCGGAAATGCTCGACGAAAAAGCCTCCCGCCTGGTTGAGGACCTGCTGGAGAAGAACGGGATTGCGGTTCGGCGGCACACGGCGGCGCGGGCGATCATCGGGGCCGGCAGACGGGCGATCGGCGTCGAAACGACGGCCGGCGACCTGCTGGGCGCGGAACTGGTGGCCTGCGGGAGCCGGCGCCGGCCGGCCGTCGGACTCGTCGAAGGTTCCGGCATCGAGGTCGGCGTGGGCATCCGGGTGGACCTTCGGCTACGGACGACCCAGCCGGACGTCTTCGCCGCGGGCGATGTGGCCGAGCCCGTTCCACTCGAAACGGAAACCGAAGACCGGGAATCCGGGCCGCCGGTCGGCCCCTCGATAAGCGAGACGCCGTTCTGCTGGCAGCGGGCGTGGAACCACGGCGGGATCGCGGCCGCAAACATGCTGGAGCCGGCCGGCGTCGAGGCCGTTCCGCCCCTCGCCGCCGGCGCGATCCGAATGCGGACGGAGGTCTTCGGGTACGAACTCGCGGTCCTCGGCGCGGGGCACCTGCCGGACGCCCAGGGCATCGAATCCGTGCTCCTGCCGTCGGCCGGCGGGTCGCCACAGGCGACTCGACGTGGCGAGCCGGAGACGTACCAGCGGCTGGTGTTCCGGGGCGGCCGGCTCGTCGGTGCAACGGTGTTCGCGGCAGGCGAGCGGGTGCCTGAACTGGATCGGCTTGTGACGAGCGGCGCCGACCGCGCCGCGGTCGAGCGCACGATCGGACCCGCCGAACCGCAGACGCCCGGCGGCATCCCGCAGACGTTCGCGCGGCACTGCCCGATCTGCTCGGCCGAACTGGTCGTCCATCACGGGACGCCGCCCGGCAGGCGATTCCGGTGCGAGGCGTGCAACACGGAACTGGTGGTCCGCTGGGACAGCGAGCGGATGTGGATCGAGATCAGCCGCCCTTGAAAAAGGGGGACAGCGGAAAGGACAGGCATGAAGCGATGGTGGATGGTTGGCGTGGCGGCGGTGGCGTTGGCGGGGTGCGCGGCTGAACGGCCGAGCGACCGGCTCCCGCCCCTCGAGGCGGAACAACTCCGGTGGAAATGGTGCGACCCGGGGGCGATCGTGCTGGAGGTTGCGGCCGCGGAATCCCGGCGCGCCGGGAACCTGCCGGACCTCGTGGCGCTCGAGGGCGGGCGCGAAGAAGGCCTCGCGCCGGACTTCCTAATGGGCATCTACCGCAAGGGCCGGTGGGTCGCCACGATCCGCGTCCTGGAGGTCGGCCCGCGCTGGACCCAGGCCGAAATCGTGGAAGGCACAGCAGCGGATGTCCAGGCCGGCGACGTCGGCGTGTATCTGCCGACGCGCCGGCGGGCCTCGCCCGACCGAGGGGCGTGATGTCGGACACGGCCGTGGAACTGATTCTGGCGTCGAGTTCGCCGCGGCGGCGGGAACTCCTGCGCCAGGCCGGCTACCGCTTCAAGGTCCGCCCGCCCTGCCCGATCGAGGACGCCTGCCTTCGCCGGGCCCCGAGCGCCGCCGCGTATGTCGAGAGTCTGGCGTACCTGAAGGCGATGTCGGCCATCGAGACGCACGGCATCCGGAAGGGCCTCGTGCTGGGGGCCGATACGGCCGTTGAACTCCAGGGCCGCCTCATCGGAAAACCTCGCGACGAGGACGAGGCGCGGCAAATCCTGTCGGCCCTGGCGGGCAGCGTTCACCGGGTTCTGACGGGCCTGGCGCTCGTGGACGCGGGGGCGGGCCGGTCCCGGCGCACCGGGACTCGACGTGGCGAGCGGTGGCTCGCCCACGACGCAACGACGGTCCACATGGGACCGATGAGCGCCGCCGAGATTCACGCCTACGTCGCCTCCGGCGAGGCGATGGGCAAGGCCGGCGCCTACGCCCTTCAGGAAACCGGCGACCGCTTCGTCGAATCCCTCGAGGGAAGTTTCACGAACGTCGTGGGCCTTCCCATGGAACTCCTGGAACGCATGCTAAAGGCGGCAGGGCATGACCCGAAAGATTTTCGCGACGTGGATTAAAGGCTGTTTCATAACTCCCTCTCCCTTGATGGGAGAGGGAAGGGGTGAGGGTGGAAGGGCCTCGAATGAACCCGTTTCTCCCCCTCACCCTGCCCTCTCCCGCCAGGGGAGAGGGGATTTGAAACACCCTCTTGGCGCGGCGATTCTGGCGGGCATCGCGCTTGCGTTTCTGGCCGGATGCGACAAGGGCGGCACACCCCCGCCCCCCGGCACGGATGAGCGGGCGCAGAAACTCGAAACGGCGATGGTCCGGGTCGGCGACCTGCCGCTCCGGGTCGAGGTGGCCGACTCGGAAGCGGAGCGGCAAAAGGGGATGATGTTCCGCCCCCGGCTCGGACCCGACGAGGCGATGCTCTTCGTCTTCGCCTCCGATTCCAATCCGGCCTTCTGGATGAAGGACTCCTATATGGACCTGGACCTGGCGTTCATCCGGTCGGACGGCTCAATCGTGCAGACGGAACGCATGCGGGCGTACAACGAGGAACTCATCTTCAGCCGGGAACCTGTCCGCTTCGCCCTGGAAGTCCCTGCCGGGTGGCTGGAGGCGCACGGCATCGCCCTCGGGACGAAAGTAGCCATTCCCGAGGACGTGGCCGCCGGCGCCACGCCGTAGGCCGCCCGCCGAAGGTTCCTTGAAGAACGGGCAGAGAACTTTACAATACGGGCGTCCCTTCCGACGGGCGGGGGACCGACAAGAAGGAGCGTGCGATGGCGGAGAACCAACCGGCAACGAAGCAGCCGTACGGACCCGGAATGCTCATGATCTTCGGCCTGTTCCTTCTGGCTCTCGCCGGGTGGTGTGCCAGCGACTTCCTCGGGTTCAGCGAGAGGGGTCAGGAAGCCTGGAAGAACAGCGAATGGGCGTTTCTGCTGTTTAACGGCTCCGGGTTCGTGGGCGGCATCGGGCTTGCCATTTACGCCTGGATCCTGGCGGCCATCCGCGCGAAGAAAGGCATCGGCACGCCGACCGACGACCGCGGCCCTGCGGAGAACCGGCCGAAGGAATCCTGACGCGCCCGCCCGAGCAACTTCCGCCGCTCGAAACCGCCGGGCATTTCGTATAATTGCACGGCACGGACTTGGAACAAAAGGGGCATCCGATGAAGCGACCACCAGTTTGGCTTGCCACTTTGCTCGTTGCGGGATGGCTGGGATTTGCGATCTCGGGGTGCGCCGGAGAGCCGACCTCGCCGCCCCCGGCCGAAAAGCCGTCCGCGCCGGCGGCCGAGCAGCCAACCGCCCCGGCGCCCGACGCGGCGTCACTCGTCCAGAATCGCGAGGAGGCGATCGCGCGCGGCCTGGCCTATCTGGTCCAGGAGCAGGCCGAGGACGGATCCTGGGCGAAGGGGAACATCGGCATCTCGGCCCTCTGCACCCAGGCGCTCCTGGCGGGCGGAAAAACGGCCCAGGATCCCCCCGTCCGAAAAGCCGTCGACTTCCTCGCCAAGCAACAGGCCGACGACGGAGGCATCCGCGACGTCGGCCTCGAAAACTACACCACCAGCATCGCTCTCGTGGTCCTGGTGAAGGCCGACCCGAAAACTTACGCCGCCCAGATTGAGAAGGCCAAGGCCTTCCTCATCGCCCACCAGTGGGACGAGGCCGAAAGCATCGACCTGGGCAATCCGTGGTACGGCGGGGCGGGGTACGGCCAGCACGAGCGGCCGGACCTCTCGAACGAGGCGTTCTTCCTCGAAGCGATGCACCAGGCCGGCGTCCCGAAGGACCACCCCCTCTGGAAGAAGGCCCAGGTCTTCCTGAGCCGAACCCAGGACCGCAGTGAATCGAACGACGGCGTGTTCGTCGGAACGGACGGCGGCGGATTCGTCTATTCGCCGCACGGCGGGGGCGAATCCAAGGCCGGAACCGTGGACCTGCCGAACGGGAACAAAGGCCTGAAGGCGTACGGTTCCATGACCTATGCGGGCTTCAAGAGTTTCGTCTACGCAGGCCTCGCGCGCGACGATCCGCGCGTCCTGGCCGCACTCGACTGGATCCGCCGGCACTGGACCTTCGACGAAAACCCCGAACTCGGGCAGCAGGGGCTTTATTACTATTACATGACGGCGGCCCGGGCCCTGGCGGCCTGGGGCGAACCTACGATCATGGACGCCCGCCGGCGAACGCACGATTGGCGGGCCGAACTCTCCGACGCCATCCTCCGCCGACAACGCGAGAACGGCTCCTGGTTCAACGAGGCCGAACGCTGGTTCGAGGGCGAGCAGATCCCCGTCGTGCCGACCAGTTATTGCATCATCGCCCTCGTCGAGTGCCGACAGCCGGCGACGAGCGACAAGAACCCCCAGTGACCGACACGAACAGAGACGATCTCGCTCGGAGACCCATGATGCGCAAGCCCTGGCAACTGGCGGCGGCGGCAACGGCTTGGGTGATCCTGGCGGCGGGCGCGGCGCGCGGGGCCGAGACGCCCGCCCAGCAGACGCCGCCGGCCGAAAAACCCATCCTCCTGAAGACCCTGCCTGGCATCACGGTGGACACGGCCAAGGGCGAGGTTCGCCTCGAAGGCACGGTCTGCCTCCAGGAAGGCACGCTCGAACTGGTCGTCTGCTCCGAGGGAACGCGCGAGCACGAGAGCATCGTCGCCGTCAAGGCGAGGCCGTCGCACGTGACGTTCGCCCTGTCGCTCCTGGGCCTGGAGCCGGGACAACCGGCGCACTGGACCGAGGCGGGAGCGTTCAGCCCACCGGCCGGCGAAACGCTCGAAATCACCGCCCGGTTCTTCACCGTCAGCGACGAAGAAAAGGCCCGCGTCGACAAGTTGATCGCCGAGGGCGCCAAGCCCGAGAAAATCCAGGTCCGAAAAACCCTTCTGAAGGAAGTGCCCGCGTGGAAACTCCTCCGCCTCTCGGGCTCCGAGGCGGAGGTCACCCGGCCGATCGAGTGGGTGTGCATCGGCCGGCCGGAGAAAAACATGCTCGCCGCCGCCGACCGCGAGGGCACGGTCGTCTGCCTCTCGAATTTCGTCGAGGCGGTCATTGACGTGCCTTTCGAATCCACCGCCGTCAACGCCGACCTCCTGTACGAGGCGAATCCGGACGTCGTCCCACCCGTCGGGACGCCCGTGGAACTGGTCATCCGGCCGACGGGCCGGCGCATCGAGCCGAAGAAGGTCGATATCCAGGTGGTCGTGAAGAAGGGCCAGCCCCCGACGCTCGACGGCCGGCCGGTGACGCTCGAACAACTCAAAGAGGCCGCTAACTCGATGCCCGCGAGCGTGCAGGCGGCGTGCCTCAAGGCCGACCCCGACGAGACCTTCGGCCGCGTCATGCAGGTCAAAGAGGTGCTCGAAGACGCGCTGATGCGGGTGGAGTTGATCGTGCTCGAGCCGGCCGCCGCAGGTCAACCGCCCCCGCCCAAAGAGTGATTTCAACGCAGAGCGCAGAGCCCTCAGAGAGAAATCTTCGGGAGTGGGGACTTTACGCAAAGAGGGAAGTTGGGCTGCCAAAAGGCGAATCAACGCGAGACCGCGCGGGGAAAGTTGGGCATGGTGCAATCTTGGGTTTATAACCGGAAGTGCTTCCGTACTTGGCCGCAACCAACAACCTTAGAAAATCGTCTATAGCTGTGGCTTTCGCGGCGGATGCGTCCAGCAACTACGGCCGGGTGTACACCGAGTCTCAACGCAAATTGGCGCACATTTTCCGTGCTTATTTTTTGGCGAGACTCAAGGTGTTTCCATTCGCTAGGCGGAATTAGAGCATTTTCGGCGAAACGGTCGGCCTCGGCCTCTAACCCCCTAGCATTTGCGCTCATATCATCTAGAAACCAGTCATGAGCGTGCCCGGCTAAGTGCAGGGCAATGTGTCCGAGTTCATGGCAGAGCGTAAACCAAAAGTTATCAAGCCGATCATACCTAAGCGTGAGGGCCACCACCGGCTGTGCTGGTCCCAACATCGTTGCGGCCCCGTCCAAATAGGTTTTAGGTAGGTGTTTCTCGACTACCAACCGAACCCCGTTTTTCTGTAGTAACTCCGCTGCCAGGCTTGGCCCGTCATCGAGATTGCTTAAACTGGTGAGCCGTTTCAGAAAATCGGGTGTGTGGAGATTGTCTTGGTAATCGGCTACCGACTGCTCTTTTGCCAAAAGGAGGATGCGAGCGCACCACGCAAAAAGAGCATATTCGTCCATCTTAGAACCCGACCGAATCTTGTGGCGCAGCAGTGCCGCCGTCGTCTGGGGGAGAGACGCTAGCGGTTGCAAAAAACTCCGGACGAGTTCTTCCGCGTGTTCCTTCGCTTCAGCCGCTGTGCCCCGAAAGCCGCTAATCCACCCCCGTTTAACCATCTCCCACACAGGAAACTTATCCCACTTCCACCCTTGCGGATTATCTGGAAGTACGGCGTCGGGATCGCCCATCAACGATTCAAGCGGTATTCCGAAATTGGCGTGAAGGCTGCGAATCATGTTAAGACTCAGCCGCCTCTTGCCGTTCAACACTTCCGATACTCTGCTGTCGCTTCCGAGACAGGGTCTTAGGTCTTTCCGAGTAAGCCCTGCCTGCTCCATCCGAAAACGAATGGCCTTAATCGGGTCTGGCAGCGGTATTGCAAACCGGGTTCGCTCATAGGCTTCTGCCAGCGTCGCCAGAAGTTCAAATTCGTCTCCCTCTGGCGTCCCCCGTTTGGCCTCAACAAGTTCACCCAGGCGCGCTAGGGCCGCGCCGTGTTCCTCGTCTGTCTTGATGACTTTCGCTTGCATTAGATAGTCTCCGCGTCAATGCGGTCGTATTCCTCGTGGGTTCCCACGAACCGGACGACGACCGTTTCCAATTCGTAGTTTATCCCAACCACTAACCTATACTTGTTCCCTGCAATATTAAAAACCACGCGGCAGTTGCGGAGAATGCTGGCTCGCGGATACCGCGTTGTCACGTCGGACGGCCTTTTCCAAACTGCGCGGCAAGCCTCGGCATACCAAGCCCGCAACGGACCCCGGCAAAGGCTATACTTCTTGCAGCACCCCTCAATCAGGTCTGTTCCTAGGACCTTCATATATTCTATCCCCTCCCATTTTGGGAGTCAAGAGAAAAATCCCATTTTGGGAAAGTTTTTGCTTGACGCAAGACCCCATGCGGATAAAGCTTTTTCGTCCAAATAAGCCCTCAGATTCTGTTCCTCTGCGTTCTCCGCGCCCTCCCCATGTTAGAGAGGGGCCCTCTGGGCTGCGTTGAATCCGCCTTTACAACCTGCCTTCGTCGCGGTAGCGCTGCATGGCGCTGCGGCAGTGGCAGGGCCGGTCGGAGGCGATCCGGCCGATTGCCTCGGCGAGAATCCCCGGCAGCCGCGACGCCGCGCGGTCGCCTTCGGCCAATTCCTCGGCCGTCGCCATCCCCTCAAACAGGACGTCCGGCCGATAGGGCCTTTCGGCGACGCCCTCCGCCGGGTTCACCACCCACGCGAGCGGCGCGTAGCAGAGTTCCAACTCGCGCGCCAGCGCGAACTCCGGCGCCAGCGTCATCCCCACCAGCGACGCCCCCTGGGAGGCGAAGAGGCGAATTTCGGCCGGCGTCTCCAGCCGAGGACCGTCCATGCAGACGTACACGCCGCCCACCCGGTGCCGCACGCCGACCGACTCCAGCGCCCCCGCCAGCGCGTCCCGAAGCGCAGGGCAGAACGGCTCCGCGTGCCGAAGGACGCCCAGGCCGGTGCCCTCGAAAAAGGTTTTCGCGCGGTTCGTCGTCCGGTCGAGAATATCGTCCGGCAAAACGAACGTGCCGACCGAAAGAAGCGGGTCGATGCCGCCGCACGCGCTCGTCGCCAGCACCACGTCGGCGCCCCGCGCCTTCAGGGCCCAGAGGTTCGCGCGATAGTTGACGCTCCCGGCGCCCGTCTCGTAGCCCTTTTCGCCGTGGCGCGTCAGCACGAGCGCTCGCCGGCCGCCCGGCAGAGCGGCCTCGAAGACGGGCCGCGACGGTCCGAACGGCGTATCCACCGCCCGCCCGCCGCCGAGGTCAAACCCCCCTTCCTTCGTCAGGACGTGCCAGATGCCGCTGCCCAAAATAATCGCGGGCATGGAAACCGGGGACGGGGGGCGTTTCGGCTTGGCCGACATACGTGATTCCTGACGAGAATTCGCTGGGAGCCTCTCGATCGGCCCGGTCACGGGTTTTCATTCGGCGGGTATGTCGTCGCCGGCACGCTCGCGGCCCAACTGCTGCATGAAGGCGCGGGCCGACGCGACGCGCGCTTCCGCCAGACGCCGCGACGTCTCCAGATAAAACACGTCCCGCAGCCGCGCCTCCCAGTAGCCGTACTCCTCCCGCCGCTCCCAGGCGTGGACGGCCTCGTCGATGGCGCGGCCTTCGAGGCAGTAGCGCCTCAGGTCGCGCCAGACGCCCAGGGCGCCGATGTCGTCGAGGCTGTCGGCGTCGGAGAGGATCTTGGCCTCCGCGAGTTCGGCCGTCGCGTCGTGTGTCCGGCGGATGATCTCCTGCACGAGTTCCAACGGACGGGCGGGCACCTGGCCTCGAAGCCGGTCGCCGGCCAGTTCCGCGCTGTAGTGCTTCACGTCCTCGGCGCTCATGGTTGCCGCGGCATAGACGGTCGAGGTCCGCCGCTCCTCGTCCAGCCGGACCGTCGCCGCCTGGTGAAAAAGCGCCGCGACCGACAGCGAGAACCGGTCGACCCGCCACGACGCCGCCTCCTCGCACCGCGAGAGCCGGTCCGCCACGTGCATCACCCGCAGCGAATGGTCGAAGAGGAACGTGTCCTCGCGCGCCAGAGGCGACCGCCCGACGAGGACTTCCCTCGCGATGGCAATAATGGGCTCGATTTCGGGCATGGGCAGCCCCCGCTCGCTCCTCTCCGCCTGAAATATCGGCTAATCGCCGGCCATCCGATAATAGCAATCGCGCCGTCGCGGCTCGAAGCCCGCCGACCGAATCAGCCGCTCCAGCCCGGCCGGCGTCGCCCGGTGGATGCACCCCGCCGCCGCCACCACGTTCTCCTCGATCATCGTCGAGCCCAGGTCGTTCGCGCCGAACGCCAAGGCCGTCTGACCGATCTTCGGCCCCATCGTCACCCACGAGGCCTGCACGTTCGGGACATTGTCCAGAAAGAGCCTCGCGACCGCCACCATCCGCAGATACTCGGCCCCCGTCACGGGCTGCCAGCCGGGACCGAGCGCCCCGGACCGCTCGAGGTCGGTGTTCGGGGCCTGGAACGGCCAGGCGATGAAGGCCGTGAACCCGCCGGTCTCGTCCTGGAGGTCGCGCAAACGCCGGAGGTGTTCGACGCGTTCCTCCGCCGTCTCGACGTGGCCGAAGACCATCGTGGCGGTCGTCGGCATGCCGAGCCCTTGCGCGGTCCGCATGCACGCGATCCACTCGTCCGCCGTGCATTTGCGCGGGCTGATGAGCCGCCGCACCCGGTCCACGAGAATCTCCGCCCCGCCGCCGGGCAGGCTGTCGAGGCCCGCCGACCGCAACCGCTCAAGCGTCTCGCGCACCGCCAGGCCCTCGCGCGCCGCCAGCGCGACGATCTCCGGCGGGCTGAAGGAATGGATCCGCACGTCGAACCGCCGGCGAATCCCGCGCAGCAGGTCCTCGTAGAACCCGAGGCCCAGGCCCCCGTGCACCCCGCCCTGCATCAGGACGTGCGTCGCGCCGAGCGCGACCGCCTCGGCGATCTTCCCGGCGATCGCGCCCTCATCCAGAATGTAGGCGTCGGGCGCCTCCGCCGGACGCCAGAACGCGCAGAACCGGCACCGGCAGTCGCAGAGGTTCGTGAAGTTGATGTTGCGGTCGACGGCGTAGGTCCGCACGCGGCCGGGATGGAGCCGGCGGCACATGGCATCGGCACGCCGGCCGAGGTCCATCAGGTCCGCACGCTCCAGCAAGTCGAGGGCCTCGTCGGCTGAGAGTCGCTTCCGCGGCGGCGCGACGGCCATGTCAGGTCCTCTCCGGAAAGCGCAGCCGGACGCCCGGCGGCGCCAAGCCCTCCTCCGCCGCCATCCGGTAAAACAGCAGCAGGCCTTCCCGCTCCTTCCGGCCGAACGCGTACTTGACCTGCGACTCCAGGTGCCGACGCGCCACGTCCGCCGGGATGCCGCGTTCGGCCTCGGCACGGGCGGCGAGTTCCCCGCGAGCCGCGAGGCCCGCATCGCGTGCGTCGGCCAGGAGTTCCGAAAGGCGCGCCAGCCGCGCGTCGGCCCGCGCGACCCAGACGGCATAGACGAACGGGCGGTGGACGAAGCGGTTCCACTCCAACCCCAGGTCGAGGACCCACTCGGCCTCGGGGCGCTCGGCCACCAGGCCGCGGTCCCCGATCAGGAGTTCCGCGTCGGGCCCGCGCGCGTGGTCCGGCCCGACCTCGTGCGGGAAGGCGAAGTGCGGCCGACCGCCGAATCGCCGGGCGAAAAGGATCCGCGTCATGGCGTTGGCGCTTCGGCTCGCGGGGTCCAGCAAGACGCGCCGCACCTTCGCCATCGGCGCATAACCGAATAGGCGAATCGAGCCGATCGGGCCGGCCGAGACGATGGCGGCCACGGGCAGGACGACGAACGGCTCCAGGGAGCCGGCATCGGCCTGGCGGGGGCGGACCCGTTCCTGCGCTTCGGCCGACAGGCGGAAATACTCGATCGCCGGCATCAAGGCCACATCCACGTCGCCCGCGAGAAGCAGCGGCGCCAGCGCGCCCGGGTCCTGGAGGCGCAGGGCCACGTCCGCCCGTTCCGCCAGGCCGTGAACGAGCGGCGCAGCGTTCAGGAACCGCACGGCGCCGATTGTCACGCGCTGGGGCATCGCAGGCTCCGAGGGCCGACGGGGCCCATTATAGGCCCCCCGCGCCACCGTCACAAGGCGCGCCGCGGGCGGCGGCCTCGAACGGCGCACTGGCGGGCGAGCCGCCAGTGCCACCCTCCGGGTCACGCTTTCGCGCAGTTGACAGCGGCGGGGGACCATCCTAGAGTAGCCTTGGGCGAGAGAGGCGGCTTCAAGCGGGAGGTGACGGGAATGGAACCGACGCGGCGAAGGCGCACGATCGCGGCCCTGGCGGCCGCGGGGGCGGCGATGATTCTGGCGGCCGGGTGTCAGGGACCCCTCTCGCGCGGCGAGCGGGTCGAGATGCTCATGGCCCGAAGCGCACGCCTCGAAGAGGAGTTGCTCGCCACGAAGCAGCGCCTCGCCAAACTCGAAGGGGCCGGCCAGCCGGCGCCCGAGGCCGCCAAGGCGGTCGAGGACCCCTTCCGCGCCGTCGCCCTAAGGTTCGGGAAGTTCACGGGCGGCCTGGCGGCGGACGGCCGGCCCGGCGACCAGCGCCTCAAGGTCGTCCTCGAGCCGCTCGACGCCGAGGGCGACGTCGTTAAACGGGCCGGGAGCCTCGACCTCGAGGCCATCGAACTCGTCGGCGACCAGCCCCGGCCGATCGGCCGCTGGAACTGGACGCGGGAAGACTTCGCCAAGACCTGGCTCAGCGGCCTCGGGCTTTACGCGTACGTCCTGAAACTCGACTGGCCGGGCGGGAAGCCTCCGGCCTCCGACCGGGTGCTCCTGCGGGCGCGCTTCACGACCCTTTCGGGCGAGGTCCTCTCGGCCGAGCAGGAAATCACCCTTCGACGCCGGACGCCCTAGAACCTGCGGCGCAAGAAAAGGAGCGCGGACTCCGCGACGGAATCCGCGCTCCTCGGGCGTCTCCGGGATTTATCGTGCGCCGGGCTCGCCGGGCTTTTTCTCAAATCGTTCCATCGGCGCGCCGGGGTAACCTCGTTCCTCTTCGCCCGGCACGAGTTCGACGGGGGGGACCCGGCGCTGGGCCTCTTCGAGCCGCTTCACCAGTTCCTCCTTCGACTCGTAGTATTTCTCGACAACCTTCTCGTCTTCGTCGAGTACGAACCGCAGGCGGACCGGGTCCTCCGGGTCGTCGTAGAGGTACATCATGTCGTTCTCGATCATGACGGTCGGGCGGCCGAGTTTGTCCACGATCTGCTGCTTCTCCCAGCCTATCTCGACATCCTCATACCAGTCCTCGATGTCCGGGCGCTGGTACCAGCAGCCGGTCGATCCCAGGCACGCGGCTGCCACGAGTGCGGCCATCCACACGTTCGAGCGCATCTTCATTCCTTTCCTTGAGGGAGGGCCCGGTCGCCGGCTTCCGGCCGGCTCTCGGGCACCTTGCCCTCGCGATGATTCTCCCATGGCTTCTCCGGATTCCGCCAGCATTTTCCGGTCGTCCGGCGCTCCGCGTCGAAGTACACGCTGACCTGCACGAGGTCGCGCGGGTCGTCGCGCGTGTACACCCATTCATCGGCAAACCGGTAGCGGGGCGCTCCGAGAATCTGCTCGACGCGTTCGGCCGGCATCCCGAGCGAGACGCTCTGGTAGTTCTGGCGCGTCAGTTGGCAGCCGGCCAGGCCGAGCGCAAGCCCCGCCGTCAGCACTGCCGCCAAACCTCCTCGACGCGCCCTGCCCATCGGCAACCTCCACGCCTTTGACGCCCCCTACTCCGCGCCGATCTTGATCACGCGCTGGGCGATCAGTTTCTCCTCGAAGCCGCCCGGCGGATAGTACGTCGCCTGCACGATGACCATCAGGCCGGCCCCCTGCGCCCCCGCCCACAGCAGCGGAAACACATACGACCGGTCGATCGGGTCGTAGTACTTCTGGTTGCTCTCGGCATCGAGCACCGAGACGAACCAGTGCCCCAGACGCCGACCTCGCTTCTTGAGCGTCTTGTACTGATACGCGAATACCTCGATCCGGTACGACCCGACGGCCTTCGTCGGATCGCCGAACCGGTCGATCGGCTGGAGGCGGACTTCGATGCCGTCGTCGCCCGGTCTGCCGTCGAAATCCCTGCTCTGCGTGAAAAACCCGATCACCAGGCTCTTCGGGGCGAGCATCGTCACCCACGGGGGGACCGGGCCGATGCCGCCCTCCGGCTCCGGGAGGACGGGGCCCGCGTCGCCCGACGCCAGGGGCTTCGCCTCCACCGGGCCGATCAGGATGTCGCGCAGTTGCCCGAGGCCCGTCACGAGGCGCTGGCGCGGCTCCTCGTCGGGGATGGCGAGGGCTTCCTGGCGAAGGGCGTCGGCCAGTTCCAGCGCCAGACGCGTCCGCTCCTCCCCCGGGCGCCTCCACGTGCCGCAGCCGGACGCTTGGGCGAGGCAGACTGCCGCCAAAACGGCTCCTGCGGCCGCCGACGCCAATCGTCCCATTGCGCCTCTCCCGAACCGAGATCGCCCCTGGAATCGCAATTATAGGGGCTCCCGCGAACGGGTGTCAACCACATAAGCAGACAGTAGCAGACAGTCGCCGGCGGCTCACCTTGTGAGCCGACCGCGGAAGTTCGCGCCTTTCGAGCCGGCGGCGGGAGCCGCCGGGCATGTTCCCTACCGGGGCACGTGCCACGGCGGGGAACGTGACCGCCCGCTCCCGCGGGCGGCTCGAAAAGCGAAACTTCCCGCCGGCGGCCTCACGGCCCCGGCGCGGGCGGCAGGAAGGGAATCGTCGTCCCGGGCGGCACCTTCACCAGGGGGATCTCCTCGGCCGTCAGGACGATCGTCTGGGCCCACAGGTCGGGTCCGCGCTGCTCGTAGAAAAAAGCCCCGCCGAGGCTCACAGGCGAGCGACGCTCGGCGCCGAGCACCAGCATCCGCCCCGGCGCCAGGCCAACCTCCGCCGCCAAGTCCGTCGCCGTGAACTCCTGACGCCCCGCACGCTGCACAGGACCCGACCCCGTCTTCACCCAGCGCAGCGCCTCCGCGCCGTAAGTCACCGCCGGCACAAAGGCGATGCAGACCGTCGCCGGGTCCGACGCGTCGCGCCGGCAGACCAGGTGCAGGCCCGGCTGGGCGCCGGAAAACCGCCGCCCCGAGACGCGTCCTGCGGCATCGGTCCAGAGCACCTCGAGATTCTCTCGCTTCGGGCCCAGCGTGATGCGGAAATCCATGTTCTCACGCACCAGCAGTTCCGCGATTTGGACCGTGCGATCCGAGGTCTGCGCCACCAGTTCGTTCATGCGTTCGGCGGCGAGGCGGGCCCCGTCGCCCAACCGCAGGTCGTTCGCGGACCACAGGCCCCGCTTCTCATACGGCACGTCGGTTGTGCCGAGCAGGCGCCAGACGTCCTCGACCGGCGCGTCCGGGCGGATGCGGTGCACGAGGCGGACGACCCGCACGCGGAACGTGGGCCGGTTCGCCAGGCCCGGTGCGCCCTCGATGGGCTTTAGGACGATCGGTTCGCGGGGGGGGGCACACCCGGTCGCAGACGCCAGCGCGAGCACCAGTGCCAAGGCCGACAGCCGCGCCCCGCACCTGTCCGCCATAGCCCGGCGGGCGAAGGCGGAAGCGGGGCGGCGAACACGGCCGCGCCCTGCGCCTGTGCCGTCCACGGTGGCTCTCCCACTCACCTGACCTTGGGCCGCATCGGCAGATCTTCCTTCTTGTAGGTATAAAAATAGCGTGCGATCTTGTCCGCCAGGCCCTCGGCGAGAATGGTGGCGACCTCCACCGATTCCTCGGGCTGAACGTCGGGCATCGTTTCCGCCGTCACCAGCCGCGCGCTCGCCAGCACAGGCCACACCTGCTTCCCCGTCTCCGGCGAGACGACGCGGACGGCCGACTCCGCGTAACCGTGGAACACGTTCCCCCCCGGCGAATCCTTCAGACGGAACTCGTACAACTCGACGTGCACCACCAGGTCGACGTTGAAGTATCGGCCGACCTGGGCGACCGACCAGCGGGTGAAGTCCGGCTCCGTCCGGCGTGCGGCGGCCAGGCTGTGGACCGGCACGATCGGCCCCGCCGCTCCCTCCCGCTTCAGCGCCTTGCAAATCCCGTCCGGCACCATCAGTTCCAGCCGGGGATACGCCGACGCCACCGCCGGATCCGCCACGTCCACCAGCACCAGGACGCTCTGCCCCCCCAGGCGGTATTCCGCCTCGACCTTCTCCTCCGGAACCCACGGGCCGACCGTCTTCACGAGAATCCAGGCCGCCTGGTCACACCCGGTGCCGAGAACACTCGCCAGGAGCACGAGTGCGACCAGGGAGCGGGCGCGCGGGGTCACGGCCGGCCCCCTTTCACCTCGACCTTGTGGTCGTAGAACTTGCGGATGACATCGCGGGCGAAGTGGAAATTCGTATACTGGCGGATGACCCGTTCGGTGGTCCCCAGGACGCCCACCGGAACGTCCTCGGGGTAGGTCGTCTCGACCGTGGCGTCATAGACGGGATTGTGCTCCGCGCCGACCTTGACGACCTCGAGGCGGGCCTTGGCCCGGCCGCGAAACAGGTTTGCCGACCCCTCTTCGACCATCGTGTACCGCTCCAGTTCCACGTACAGGAGCGTGTCGGCCTGGAACTCCTTGGCAATCCGCTCGAGCGACATGTTCGGCCACTCGAGTGTCGACTCCTGCCAACGCACCACCTCCACCGGGTGCACGATCGTCTTGACGCGCCCCCCCAGGTTCCGCACGACGGCATACACGAGTTCCTGGCTGATCTCCACGGGCACGGCCGGGTAGGTGAACAGAATGTCCGTCCCCGCGTACGGCAGAATCACCAGCCGCTCCGCCTCCAGGTGGTATTCCTCTTCGACCGGCGTCGTCATCTTCTCGGGTTTGAAAAGCCACACAAAAAAGTGCGGAGCGTAGCACCCCGCCGACGCGAGGCCGAGCGCCACCAACACCGCGCCCGCCGCCCACCCGATCGAACGCCTCCACGCTTGGCTCGCCACCACTTCTCCTCCGATGCCTCACATCACCGACCACTTGTACGCCCACGAGGCCAATAACAATCCCAATAATGCCAGGAGGATGACGACGGGATTGACGCGCACAGACACCGGATACCAACTCCGCCCCGTGGCCAGCGTGAACACCAGGCCCGCGAGGCCCCCCGCCACGAGAAGAAACAGTGCGAAACCGAACGGCTGGTTCACGACCGCTTCCGCGAACCGAGCGTGCGCCGCCAGCACGAAGGAGGTCGTCACGCCGCACGTCGGGCACGGCTTGCCGGTCGCCCTCAGCATCCCGCACGCCGGCAGGCCGAGAATCCGGTGCGTCCCCGTCCCCGTCCGCGAGGGGACCAGAAGAACCCCCGCCACCATCGCCGCCGCCAGCACCACCGCCAGGAGGGCCTGCACGGCTCGCTCGGCCGGGCTCGCCCGAAACGCCGATGCCGCCCCTGAACGCTCCGCCGGCGCCGGCGCGGCAGCGCCTTCCCGGCTAATCCCGGCTTCCAGAGGTTCCGACGCCACCGGCGGACTCTCCCTCGAGGGGCGGGCCGACCCAAACCTCGGCGCCGCAAGCCTTTAGATGGTACCGCCCCACTCGGCGCCGGTCAATCCGAAAGGCCCCCGGCGACGTTCAGGCCACAGCAGGGCTATGGCATGACCTTCCCCTCGGGCGTGTCCCACTTGCCGGGCTCGGGGCACGGCTCGCGGTCGCGCACCGCAAGGTTCTCCGCAATGTGCCGAACCGCCGCCCCCGGATCGTCCGTCACCAAGAACAGGTCCAGGTCGCCGGCCGAGATGTGCTCGAACCGCCCCAGCACCGTCTCGCGCAGCCAAGAGAGTTGTCCCGACCAGAACTCCGTCCCAAAGAGAACCACCGGCAGCCGGTGGATCTTCTCCGTCTGAATCAGCGTCATCGTGTCGTAAAACTCATCCATCGTCCCGTACCCGCCGGGGAAAAAAATGAACCCGACCGCATATTTCGAAAACATCACCTTACGGACGAAAAAGTAACGGAAGTTGATGACCTTCGTCAGGTACGGGTTCGCGATCTGCTCGAACGGCAGGATGATGTTCAAGCCGACGCTCTCGCCGCCCGCCTCCTTCGCCCCCTTATTCGCCGCCTCCATGATGCCCGGCCCGCCGCCCGTGACGACCGAGAATCCCGCCTCCACGGTCCGCCGGCCGACCTCCTCCGCCTTCGCATAATACGGATGGTCGGGCCCCGCGCGGCTCGACCCGAAGACGCTCACGCCCGGCGGCACCTGGGCCATCATCTCGAACCCGTCCACAAACTCCGACATGATCCGAAACACACGCCACGGGTCCTGGGCCAGAAATTCATCGCGCATCCGTCCCTCCTTCACCCGAGATCCTCACGCGGGGCAAGCCGCGCAGCGAACACCACCGCGCCACACAAAACGCCCCGCAAGCAGGGCGGCGAACCAAACGCGCGATTCACGCCGACCCGCGCCGCACCTCGCGCCAAACCACACACCACCCCGCGGGCCTCGCCGCGCAAAACTTCCTGGTTCGCCGCGGGGCTTGCCGCGCTGTCCGTTCAGCGCCTGCGCCACTACGTTTCCCCCTCGGGCAGCGCGCGCGTCGGTCCCTCGACCGTCTCGACGCCGGGCAACTCCTTGCCGCTGGAGGCCCCGAGTTCCGCGAGTTTCCGCGCGCCCGGCTCCAGGCGCGACTCGTACGACCGCTTGGCATCTCTGTAAGCCTCGACCGCCCGGGTCAGCCCGTCACCAACCCCCGCAAAATGCCCTGCGAAGATACATATGCGGTCGTACAATTCGCGGCCAGCTTCGCCGACCCGCTGGGCGTTCTCGGCCAGTTGATTCTCCCGCCAGCCGGCCGCCACCGCCCTTAGGAGGGCATATAGCGTCATCGGCGTTGTGATGACAACACCCTTTTCGATCGCCTCTTCAAAGAGCTTGGGATCGGTTTTCAGCGCCGCAGCGAAGGACGACTCCTCAGGCAAGAAAAGGACAACAAAGTCCGGTGCCTTTTTGAACTGCTTCCAGTACTCCTTCCCACTCAAGGATCTCACGTGGTTGCGGACAGCCTGGGCGTGGCGGTCCAGCGCCGCCTCGACTGCCTTCTCGTCAGACGCCTGGTACGCCTCAAAGTACGCATCCAATGGCACCTTGGAGTCGACCGGAATACGCCGATCATTGGGAAGTTTCACCGTCACGTCGGGGCGCTGGTACCCCTCTTCTGTCTTCTGTGTCTCCTGCTCGCCGAAGTCGCAGTAAGACGACATCCCGGCCATTTCGAGTACTCGCCTCAACTGCAACTCGCCCCATCGGCCGCGTGCGGCAGGATTTCGTAACGCTGTTGCCAGTTGGTGGGCTTCTTTCCGAAGGAGTTGCTGCGCTTCACCCAGGCCTTTCAGGTGTTGATCCAGGCCCCCGTACGCCCCCTCGCGCGCCTTCTCGATCTCCCCGAGGCGCTTCTGGTACTCCGCGAGCAAGTCCCGGATCGGTTTCAGCCGCTCCTCCGCCTGGCCGAGAAATTCCTGACGAGATTCCTTCAGCGCCTCCGCCGACAGTGCCGCAAACGCGTCCTTCAGTTTCACCTCCGCTTCCGCCAAGAGCGCCCGCTGCTCCGCCAGATTCTTCCGCTCCGCCTCCAGCCGCGTCTCCGCCTCGACCCGCGTGCCGTACTCAATTTCAAGCCGCTGGCGCAGTTCTTGCGACTCCGCTTCCAGAGCGTTGATGCGGTCGCGCAATTGGGCTTCGACAGGACTTTCGCCCCCGCGCCGACGCACCAGCAGCAATACGAGTATGGCGGCCAGAAGAAGACTTAGGACAACGAAGAAAACGTACTCCACGGCAGGTCCCTCCCATCTTTACCGCCGACCATCCTACCGCAGCCCCCGGGCGGGGTCAACGAAACGCGCGGCCGAGGGCAATCGCCGCGCGGAGGGGGCCAGGTGGGCTTTGCATTCTGCATTCTGCATTCCGCGTTGATCACACGTCCAGGTTCCAGATCCTTCGACTCGCTGCGCTCGCTCAGGATGCGAAACCCCGATGTCCTAGACATCCAGGTTCCGCACTTCCAGCGCGTGCTGCTCGATAAAGGCGCGGCGGGGTTCGACCTTTTCGCCCATCAGGACCGAAAAGATGTGTTCGGCCTCGGTCGCGTCCTCCACCAGCACCTGCTTCAACGTTCGCCGCGCGGGGTCCATCGTCGTCTCCCACAACTGCTCCGCGTTCATCTCCCCCAGACCCTTGAACCGCTGGATGTCCATCCCCTTCTTCCCCAGGCGGCGGATCGTCGGCAGAATCTCCGACACGCCTGCCACGCCCACCGCCTCGCCGTTGCTCGCGACCGTGAATTTTGTGTACGGCTTTTCGCCGCTGACCGGTTCCTCGGCCTCCAGGTGCCAGTCGGCCGCGTCCAGGCCGCGAGACCGAAGTTTCTTCGCCAGTTTATTGAGTTCCCTGGCGCCGAAGAGTTCTTCCGGCTCGGGGATTTCGGGCTCCTCGGCCGCGGGCTCCTCCGCCTCCTTGACTTTTTCGCCCTTCCCGGGTTTCTCGGTCTTCTTGTCGGCGGCGCGCCCGCGCTTCGGTTTCGGGAACGCGGCGGCGATGGCCTTGGCCGCCTCCGCCTCGGAGTGGAAGAGTTGGACCCCGTCGCCGATCCGAGCCGCCCACGTGGGGAAGTTGCCCTGTTTGTCGCGATGGGCCAGGAACTCTTCCCACGGGATGCCCCGCCGATGGAGCGACCGCACCAACTCCTCCATGTCCGTCAGCAGCAGCGCCAGTTCCTCCAGTTTCGCCCCCGAGATTTCGGCGGGCTGCTTTCGGCTCTTCGGCGGCGGGTTCACGCGCAGCGTCGTCCCCTCCACCCCGATCCGCAGCAGCGTCATCTTCATCTCCCGGTCGCTCTTGACGTACTGTTCCCGACCCTTGCGCCGGACGCGGTACAGCGGAGGCTGCGCCACGTACAGGTAACCCTGGTCGATCAAAGGCTTCATGTGGCGGTAGAAGAATGTCAATAGCAGCGTCCGTATGTGGCTCCCGTCCACGTCCGCGTCCGTCATGATCACGACCTTGTGGTATCGCGCCCGCTCGATGTTGAAGTCGTCCGTCCCGATCCCCGTCCCCAGCGCCGATATGATCGTCGCAATTTCCTCGTGCGCCAGCATCTTGTCTATCCGCGCCTTCTCCACGTTCAGAATCTTCCCCCTCAGCGGCAGGATCGCCTGCGTCCGCCGGTCGCGCCCCTGCTTCGCGCTCCCCCCCGCCGAGTCCCCCTCCACCAGGAACACCTCCGACAGCGCCGGGTCACGCTCCGCACAGTCCGCCAGTTTCCCGGGCAAATTCCCCGACGCCAACGCCCCCTTCCGACGCACCAGGTCCCGCGCCTTGCGGGCCGCCTCCCGGGCCGTCATCGCCTGCACCGCCTTCTGGATGATGCGCCTCGCGTTCGGCGGGTGCTCCTCCAGGTACTGCCCCAGCATCTCGTTCGCCGCCGTCTCCACGAATGTACCTACTTCGCTGTTGGACAACTTCGTCTTCGTCTGCCCCTCGAACTGCGGGTCCCGCACGCGCACCGACAGCACCGCCGTCATCCCTTCGCGCAGGTCGTCGCCCGAGGGCGGCGACTCGCTCTTCAAGAGGCCCTGCTTCTTCGCGTAAAAGTTCAGCGTCCGCGTCACCGCCGCCTTGAACGCCGACAGGTGCGTCCCCCCCTCGATCGTGTTGATGTTGTTCGCAAACGAGAGGATGTTTTCCGTGTACCCGTCGTTGTACTGGATCGCCACCTCCACTTCCGCGCCGGAGGGTTCGTCGGCCCGGCGAAAGTAGATGACGTCCCGGTGCACCGTCTCCTTGTCCTCGTTCAGTTGCTTGACGAACGCCCGGATCCCTTCCTTGTATCGGAACTCCGCCTCGCGCCCGTCCCGCTCGTCCACCAGGCGGATGGCGATCCCCTCGTTCAGGTACGCCAGCTCTCTGAGCCGACCCTCCAGAATCTCGAACTTGAACGTCGGATCCTCGAAAATCTCCCGGTCCGGCTTGAAGGTGATCGTCGTCCCCGTCTTCGCCGCCTTCCCCACCTTCTTCAGCGTCTCCGCCGTCTTCCCGCGCGCAAAGGCCATCCGCCACGCGTGCCCGTCGCGCCGCACCTCCGCCCGCAGCCACTCCGACAGCGCATTCACCACCGACACCCCCACCCCGTGCAGCCCTCCCGACACCTTGTAACTCGCATGGTCGAACTTCCCCCCCGCGTGGAGCATCGACAGCGCCACCTCGATCCCCGACTTCTTCTCCTCCTTGTGCAGGTCCACCGGAATCCCGCGCCCGTTGTCCATCACGCTCACCGACCCGTCCGCGTGCACCGTCACCACGATGCGGTCGCAGTACCCCGCCATCGCCTCGTCGATCGCGTTGTCCACCACCTCGTTCACCAGGTGATGCAGACCGCGCTGGTGCCGGTCACCGATGTACATAGCCGGCCTCTTGCGGACCGCCTCCAGACCCTTCATCACCTTGATCGCATCCGCCCGATACTCGCCTTGCCCCGGCGTAGTCCCGGCGCGCCGGGACCCGCCAGTGCGCGCCGCCTTCCTGCCGGGTGCCACTGGTCCCGGCGCGCCGGGATCCGCCAGTGCTCCCTCCTCCGCCGCTTTCTTCCCTGCCCGCGGCTCCGCGGCCGTTTTGCACCTGCCCCCCGCCCCCTTTTTCTTGGCCGTTTTCGCCTTCTTTTTCGCCATGTCTCTTGCCCCTGGAACCCGAGTTTCCCCCTCGAATATAGCGATTTCCGCCCCCCGCGTCAATCAAACCCAACCCGCCATTTTCCCCCGCGTCGTTCGAGCCTCAGCCGTTCATGCTGCACTCTGCATTCTGCACTTTCTTCCCCCCCGTTTTCTGAACATATCCCTTTGCTTTACTCGCGACCGTGGAGTATAAATCTGTGGCCACCAATCAAACTCGAGACCCCGGCCCCCAGGTCCGCCGGGACGGGCGAATCTGCGGGAACTCCTTGCCCCGCGCCCGCAAGCAACGTATATTGGTATCCATGTCCCCTCTCGCAGATAGGAACCGGGAAAAGCCATGATGCCAGACCAGAAGGCCGATCGCCTCCTTCAACTCGCCCGAACTGATTTCTCCGACCTCTCCGAGGCCGAGGAGAAAATGCTCCGCGCCTCCGCCAAGGGCGAAGTCGCCCTTTGCGGAGGCACGGCGGAGGATAAAGGCGACAACATCCCCGACGCCGCCTCCTGGGGAAAGGAGCGGACGATCCGCGCGGCAATCCTTCGCTGGCTCTCGACCGAGCGCGAGGCTCGCGACCTCGTGGACCCCAAGGGCGTCCGCCTTGCGGGCGCAAAGGTCGAGGGCCAACTGGACCTCGGAGACCTCGATGTTCCATTTCCGCTTCTCTTCACCTTCTGCATCCTTGACGCCGGCCTGAACCTCAGAGACGCCCGCGCTGCGGGCCTTTGCCTCAACCGGTGCAGGACGGGCCCAATCCTTGCCGAGCGCATGCGGGTCGGCGGGGGTCTACACCTCACCAGGGGGTTGACCAATGGCGAGGTACGGCTCCTCGGGGCCAAAATCACGGGCGACCTTGACTGCAGCGGCGGAAAGTTTCTGGGCGCGGAGGTCGAGACCGAATCAGAGAAGAAAGGCAGGGTCGCCCTCAACGCCGACAGGGCCGAAATCGGGGGGAACGTGTTCCTCAATGAGAAGTTCCATGCCTTGGGCCAAGTCCGGCTCTTAGGGGCCAAGATCACGGGCCAACTTGCATGTAGCGGCGGAACGTTCGAAAACGCCGGCGGCGACGCCCTCAGTGCTGACGGGGCCAAAATAGAGAGCAGCGTATTCCTCGACAGAGCCTTTTGTGCAACGGGCGTCGTGTGCCTCACCGGGGCCAAAATCACGGGCGACCTTGCCTGTCGCGGCGGGGAGTTTCTGGGCGCGGAGGTCGAGACCGAATCAGAGAAGAAAGATAGGGTCGCCCTCGTCGCCGACAGGGCCGAAATCGGCGGGGACGTGTTCCTGAAGGAAGGGTTCCACGCCACCGGCGAGGTCCGATTCCTTGGGGCGAAAATCACGGGCAACCTTTCCTGTATCGCCGGGAAGTTTGAGAACGCGCGCGGTCGGGCCCTGGTCGCCGACAGGGCTGAGATCTGCGGGAGTGTTTTCCTCGCCCAAGGCTTCCGCGCCACTGGGGTCGTGCGCCTCCCGGGGGCAAGAATCGCGGGCAACCTCGCTTGTCGCGGCGGGGAGTTCGTCGGAAGCGAAGTCGAAACCCAGGCGGGGAAGAAGACGAAGACCGCCATCCTTGCCGACGGGGCCCAAATCGGAGGCATACTATTCCTGGATCCTGACTTTCACGCCAGCGGCGTTCTGCGCTTTCCCCACGCCAAGGCGGGGGTCCTGGCCGATCACCCGCCTGATTGCCCTCAGGTGGAGACTCTCATCCTCAACGGCTTCACCTACGAAGCCATCCACGGCCCGACGGACTCCGAGACCCGCATCGCCTGGCTCCGCAAGCAATACGGGCCGGGGACGGACAAGACCTTCCGGCCCAACCCTTACAACCAGTTGGCTACGGTCCTTCGCCGCATGGGTCACGAGGCCGACGCCAAAAAGGTCTGCATCGCCAGGGAACAAGACCGGCGAAAATACGGGTCCATGGGGCGACGGGCGAAAGCCTGGAGTCTTTTTCTCGGCGCCACCCTCGGCCACGGATACGCCGTCTGGCATGTGGGCGTCATTGCACTCTTCACCGTGGCATTCGGTTGGGGGGTTTTCTGGTGGGGTCACCGAGCCGGTCTTCTCTCGCCGACTTTTCCCCCGCCTGCCAAGGCAGCCGCGCCCTCTGAGAAGCGCCTCGACGAGGCGTTCTGCCCCCTGTTATATTCGCTCGACGTATTTCTTCCCGTCGTTAACCTCCACCAGGAAGACGCCTGGCTCCCGAACACGGGCGGCGGCGACGTGGCGACCCTTTTCTGGCCGGACCGCTATTTAGGCATCACCTGGGGCCACCTCCTCTGTTTCTGGTTTTGCTTCGAGATCAGTGTCGGCTGGTTGCTGGTGACCCTCGCCCTCGTGGGCCTCACGAGCCTCGTCCGCCGCGATGAGGGGTAGGGCAGGTCGCGGCTCGGTTTTTGTCATTCCGCATTTCGCACTGCTGCCTCTCCCTCACAGTCGGGGCTGGTCAAACGCGCTCCCCGCTCGCCCCGCGCTGGAAGACCTCGCCGCCGGCACTCAAACGGCCCGCCGCACTCGTATAAGCCGGCCCTCGACGAGGCCGACCGCCTCCTCGCCCAACTTTAAGCGCGCCTGACCCCCACCCCCGCTGCCCGCTGTCATCCTGAGGAGCGAAGCGACGAAGGATCTCGCCGTGGCCGTTGTTTTTCGGCCACTGCCAAGGCGAGACCCCTCCGCTTCGGTCGGGGTGACACCTGGCGACGCCCACTCGCCTTCGGCTCGCGGCTAAACGTGATGGCGCACGATTACCCCCGTCCTGCCTCAGGCACTCAGGAACCCAGGCACTCGCCGTTCCCCCATTCCCCCTCTGCGTGCTCGGCGTCCTCTGCGTTGAAGGCTGTGCCGTTTCGCCTTCCCCCCTTTCCCCCAGTCGCCTCTGCTGTTTCTTTGTCAGATGCGAGATTCGCCCGCCGACCCCGAATGCCACGTCCCCGACTGCGACTTACGCGCGTCCGCGGGAAGTTATGCACATAAAGGTATTCACATGACATGGATGGAAAGAGTGCGAAATAGGGCCTAAAAACCGGTAAAAACCGCACCAAAAACGTGAAAAAAGTCGAAAAACCCCTAAATCCGCGCTAGCCCATCTTACCAATAGCACCCCGTCCGCCGAAAAATCCCACCGGAGGCCACCGCCAGGGCCTGTGGCCTCCAAAAAATCGCCCAAAAATCACCCCCAAAACTCGCGCCAAAAAGTTATCCACATTCGCCCGCGTTCGTAAGTGTAGGCGTCGGCGGTTCCGAACGTGACCCGCCGCGGCGGGCTCGAATCCCGGCTCGCCGGGACGGTTACGCCCTTTTTTCGAGGCGGAACTTCAGATTGGAGATGAAGGGGGCTTTGATGCGGGCCTGGAGGCCTTCGAGGAGTTCCTGTTTGCGGAAATTGTTGAGTTCCGACAGGAGCGTGCTGGAATCGACGACGAAGGTGGCGGCGCCTTTACGGATCCCATCGAGGCGGGTGTGGGCGGCCTCGGGGCCGAGGATTTCCTCCCAGGCGCGCGTGATCCGTTCGCGGTCGCCGGCGTGGGCGAGACCGGACCGCTTGATCCACCGGGCGAGGATGGAGCCGAAGGATTCCGCCTCCGCCTCGCCTGGTCGAGTCCCGGCGCGCCGGGACCTGCGGGCTTCCGCCGGTCGGCTGGGGCCGGGTTGGATGTCGTGGGTCATGGGATCGATCGCGAATATATATGACGCGCCGGCGCGCCGGGTGGATGGAGCGCGAGCCGAGAAGCCGCCCGTGGCACCTCTTACACGACGTTGATGGGCATGACGACGTAGGTGAAGGAGTGGCCTTCGGTCATCACGCCGGGCTTCGCGGGCCCTTTGAAGGCGAAGACGAATTCCTCGGAGTCCATGGCCTTGAGGGCGTCGACGAGGAAGTTGGGGTCGAAGGCCATTTCGAGGGTTTCGCCGCCGTAGGTGGCGGGGAGGTGGATCTCGGCCTCGCCCATTTCGGGGGTTTTGCTCGTCAGGACGACCTCGTCGGCGGCGAACTTCAGGTGGATGCCGCGGGATTCCTCGTTCGTCAGGAGCGCGGCCTTGCGGACGCCGCCGAGGAAGGCGGCGGTGGCGAGGGTGACCTTCTTGTCGCATTCCTTGGGGATCACGTCCTCGTACTTGGGGAAGTGGCCTTCAACGAGGCGGGAGTAGGCGACCCAGGATCCGCCGTCGGCGGAAGGCGACGTGACAAGAACGTCCTTTTCGCTGAGTGCGATGCGGACGTCGGTTTTTTCGTCGGAGACATCGGCGAGGCACCGCTCGATGAGTTGCATGGCCTTGGAGGGGACGATGGCCTGGACGGTTTTCTTCGGCCCGTCCTTGCATTTGCCCCGGGCGAGGGCGAGGCGCCGGCCGTCGGTCGCGACGAGCGAGAGGTTTGCGCCTTCGACTTCCCAGAGGACGCCGTTGAGGGCGTAGCGAGTGTTCTCGCGCGCGGTGGCGAAGATGACGCGGTGGATCATGGCGAGGAGGTCATCGGGTTTGAGGGTGAAGGCGCCGGAGTCGGGGAACTCGGGAACGCTGGGGAAGTCGGCGGGATTGTCGCCGAGCATTTTGAACCGTGACCCGGGAGCGGTGATTTCGGCGGCTTGGTCGGCACCGGCGAGGGTGATGGTTTCGGCTTCAAGTTCCCTGAGGATCGCCCCGAGGCGTTCGGCGGGCAAAAGGGCATCGCCGGGTTCCTGAACTTCCATTTTGGCGAGGCCGAAGCGGATGCCGACCTCCAGGTCGGTAGCGAGAAGGGTGATTCCGTCTTTGCGGACCTCGAGTTTAACGCAGGCGAGGGCCGGTTTCGGACTGCGGTGCGGAACTACGCCCGAGGCAACTTGGATGCCATGGGTCAATGCGGCGCGGTCGCAAACGGCTTTCATGGAAAGGGTCTCCTTTTCCTATCGTGCAGTTCGGTTTGCAGCGACTATTTGTTCTGTTATAGGATAGGTTGTAAAGAATTATCCTTCATCTTATGGTTGGTGAAAAGTCCTTTTTTGCTTTCGGGTTAGGCACAAGGCATTTACGTGAAAGGACTTAGGGCAGTCCGGCCCAGGTGTGGATTGTGGATAAAATGTGAAATAGGGCGTGGCGCACGGGCGTCTGTTTGGTGGCGCATGGCGTCGTCGGGCGGGCGGTGCGAAATGCAGCTCAATGCGCCACGGGTGCGCCACGGGTTATCCCCCAGATTGCGACCGCAAGATGTCGCGTTCGATGGCCTCGACGAGTCCGCGGAAAGCAGGGTCGTGTTCGACCATCCGTCGGACCTTTCGCTCGGCGTGGAGGACGGTGGTATGGTCGCGTCCGCCGAAGAAGACGCCGATTTCTTCGAGGCTCCGGTTCGACAGCCGACGCGCGAGGAACATGCAGATCTGGCGCGGGACGGCGACGGATTGGGCCCTCTCGCGGCCCTGGAGATCGCTGAGGCGGGCACTATAGCGCCGGATGACGGCATCCGCGACTTCCTGGATGGTGATGGCGCGGGTGGGGGTGGCGATGAGGTCGCGGAGGGCCTCCTTGGCGAGGGCGAGATCGACCTGGCGATTGCAGAGGGAGGCATGGCCGAGGACGCGGACGACGGCGCCTTCGAGTTCGCGGTTGTTGGTGTCGACGACGTTGGCGACGTACTGGACGACATCCTCCGGGAGGTCGTGTCCGCGGAGGCGTGCTTTCTTTTGGACGATGGCGACTCGCGTCTCGAAACTCGGGCGGTCGACGCGGACGACGAGGCCCCACTTGAATCGCGAGACGAGCCGCTCCTCGAGGCGCGGGATTTCGTGGGGGGGCGAATCGCTCGAGAGGACGACCTGCTTCTGGGCCTGGTAGAGGGTATTGAAGGTGTGGAAGAACTCTTCCTGGGTCCGGTCCTTGTCGGCGAGGAAGTGGATGTCGTCGATGACGAGGACGCCGAGGTGGCGGAACCGTTGGCGGAACGGTTCCGTCTGGCCGCGCCCGATGGCGGTGATGAAGCGGTTGACGAAATCCTCGCAGGAGATGTAGGCCAGTCCCGATACATCGGGATCGGGATGGTCGGCGAGGATGCGGTGGCAAATGGCCTGGAGGAGGTGGCTTTTGCCGAGGCCGACGCTCGCGTGGACGAACAGGGGGTTGTAGGCGCGGCCTGGGAGGTCGGCGACGGCGAGAGCGGCCGCGTGCGCGAGGCGGTTGCAGGGGCCCGTGACGAAGTTCTCGAAAGTGTAAAGGGGGTTGAGGGCGGGCGTGTCGCGCAGGGGCGCGGGCGGCGTTTCCTGGGCGGCCTTCGGGGGTTTGGCGTCGGCGGGTGCGGGCCCGGCCGGCCCGGCATCGGCGCGGAGCGCGACGGCGGAGTCGGGGTGGCGAAACTCCAGGTGAATACGGCGTCCGACGGTGGCCTCGAGAGCGCGCTGAAGGGCGCGCTTGAGGGCGGCGGTGACTTTCTGGTCGGTTGCCGACTCGGGCAGTCGGACCTCGACGTGCGAGCCGACCGTGGAGCCGAGGCGGGCGTCGGCGAGCCAGGGCGGGATCGTCACGCCTCGGGCCCGGTCGCGGAGGCGGGCGAGGGCTTCCTGCCAGAGCGCCGGGTCGACGGGCTGGCCGGAAGATCCGCGAGCGGAGGATGCCATGTCTGTTGCCTTCTTGCTGCGCCTGTCCACGCGAAAGATGCGGCGGTCCGCTTCGTCCCGGCGCGCCGGGAGAGGCGACCAACGCAACGCTTCATTCCTACCACAAAGCGAGGGGGGCGTCAAATGAAAGTCTCCGCGGTCGGCGGGAGCGGGGGAACGGCGGGGAAGGAGAGAAAGATTCACGGCCGCGCGGGCGGATGGCCGAAATAGCCCCGGACAGTCCCGCGCCGGAGGAAAGTGCACATGGGTCCCGCCAGGCGGGCGTTCACGCTGGTGGAAATTTTGATCGTCGTCATTATCCTCGGGATTCTGGCGGCCGTCGTGGTCGTGAACTTCGCCGACATCCCTTCCTCGGTAAAGCAAACCAGCCTCAAAGAGAATCTCTCGAAGATCCGGGCCCACATCGAGGTGTACCGGAACCAGCACGCCGACATCCCGGATGGGGACCGGTTCGCCGACCAGTTGACCAAGCCGACGAACTTCGCGGGGGACGTGGCCGACGTGCGAGGCGGAGAGTACATCTACGGGCCGTACATCGAGCAGATGCCGACGAACCCGATGACCGGCCTCGGGACAATCCGCACGACGGACGATCCCTCGGCCTTGTTCCCGCCGGGCGACCAGAACGCGGGCTGGTGGTACAACGGGGCGACCGGCCGATTCTACGCCGACCTGGCCGATGGCGTGACGGACCGGGACGGCCAGGCGTACAACCGCTACTAGGCCGCGCGGGGCTCGGCGCGGGTTCATTTCTGGCGATCCCGGCGCGCCGGGACACGGCGCGGGGCAGGTCTCCTCCAATCAACTCACAATGGCCCCGGCTCGTCGATTGTCCCAAGTCCGGTTTCTGCAAGGGGTTACGGCGACCGCCTTGGGTTCTCCACAGGATATCCACAATGGAGGGCTTGGGCGCAAGTCGTGCTGCGCCAAGTCTTTGCGCCCCGGCGCGCCGGGGCTCACCCCAGGCCGACGTCGCGGAAGCGGCGGTACAGGGGACACCGCTCGAGCAGTTCGGCGTGGGTGCCGACGTCGACGATTCGGCCGGCGTCCATGACGGCAATGCGGTCGGCGATGGCGAGCGTCGAGAGGCGGTGGGCGATGAGGAGGGTGGTCCGCCCTCGGACGAACGCCTGCAGAGCCTCCTGGACCAGTTGCTGGGTTTCCTCGTCCAGGGCGCTGGTGGCCTCGTCGAGGACGAGGATCGCCGGGTCGCGGAGGATGGCGCGGGCGAGGGCGAGGCGCTGGCGTTCGCCGCCCGACAGCGTCGTGCCGTGTTCGCCCAGGACCGTTTCGTAGCCGCGGGGGAGGCGTTCGATGAAGGCGTGGGCGCGTGCGGCGCGTGCGGCGGCGACGATGGCGGGGCGGTCGGGGGGTCGGCGATCGGCGCCGGGCGCGCCGAGGGCGATGTTCATCTCGACGGTGTCGGCGAAGAGCATCGTTTCCTGGGGGACGATGGCGATCTGGTCGCGCAGGGATCGCAGGGTCACCCGCCGGGTGTCGGTGCCGTCGATGAGGATTTGCCCCTCGGCGGGTTCGAAGAATCGGGGGACGAGGCTCACGAGGGTCGTCTTGCCGCAGCCGGTGCGGCCGATGACGGCGAGGACCTCGCCGTGGCGGATTGAGAGGTTGATGTCGTGGAGGACGGGCTTGTTGCCGTCGTAGGCGAAGGAGACGCGGCGGAACTCGATGGACTCGTGGTGCGGGGCGAGGACCGTGCCGTGGCTGCCGTAGCGGGGCTCCAGATCGCTTTCCATGAGGGCGAAGACGCGCTGGGCCCCCGCGGAGGCCTGCTGGACGCGGTTGTAGACGTTCGAGAGTTTGCGCACGGGGTCCAGGGCGCCGACGAGGAGGCCGAAGAAGACGCTCAGGTCGCCGATCGTGCTGGAGTCGAAGCCGCGGTCGAAGATGATCTTGCCGCCGATGGCGATGGCGACGGCGGCGGCGACGGTGAAGATGGTTTCGACGGCGGGACCGGTCACGGCGTCGATGCGGATGGCGCGGAGCATGTTCTTGAAGAAGCGGCGGCTGGAGTCGAAGAATCGGCGGCGCTGGTGCCCTTCCAGGCGGTAGCCCTTGACGACGCGGATGCCGAAGAGACTCTCCTCCATGTTGCCCATCAAGGCGGCCTGGCTTTCAAGGGTTTTTCGGAAAGCGCGGCGCATGAGCGTGGCGAAGCGGCGCACCAGAAACGCGACGAGCGGCAAGGCGAGCAGGACCGCCACCGGCAGCCACGGGTCGATGCCGACGCCGATGACGATGGCCGGCACGACGCAGATCAGCGCGCGCGGCGGCATGACGACCGCCTTGCCGAGGACGGTCTTGGTGCCTTCCAGGATGTAATAGCAGTCCTGCTGGAGTCGGCTCATGATGTCGCTGGCGCCGATGCGCGAGAAGAGCGACAGGCGTGAACGCAGGACGTGGTCGTACACGCGCAGCCTCATCGAGAGAAGCGCCCGGTTGGCCGTGTGGCCCACGAGGTACTCGTAGGTGTAGTCCATGAGGCCGCGCAGAATCGCCGTGGCGCACAGGAGGCCGACAATCCACAGAAGGCTGTCGTAGCGTCCTTTGGGGAAGCGGTCAGCGAGCCAGCGCATGGCGGAGGCGTAAACCTTCTGCTTCTGCTCGGCGTCCTGGGCCAGCCCTGCCAAGCCGCTTTGGGGCCGGACGACTCGCACGCCCGGCGCAACGAGGATCCGACGGCCGCTTACCGCGAAGCGCTCGACGGACGGGTCGGGAACGACTTCCCACGACGGGTCGGCCTCGAGCACGAGTTCGGTTCGCCTGGGATCCTCCTCCGTGGGGGCGGGGCGGGGTCCGAAATATACGCCCTGCGGGTCAGGCTGAAAGACGAGGTTGAAAATCGGGAGGACGGCCGAGATGGAGCCCGCCCAGAGGACCGAGCCCACGAAGCCGGCGAGCCACGCGAGCAGAATGCGGCTCCGGTAGGGCCACGCGTATCGCAGCGCCTGGTAGAATGGCTTCATGGAGCATCCTGCCTAGTGCTACTTTGTCAACTTCGCGCCCCCGAGAGGGGGGATAGCGCGGTCGCCGCGCCTCCGCTTACCTGTCGAGGAGCGGAGTTGACAAAGTAGCGCTAGTCCGTTTTGTTCGGGGGGCATTATAGCGGCCCGGGTGCCGCGGGGCACGGAAAAGCCGGCCTGGCCGCGGGGCCCGTCGAAAGGCGCGTGCCCCCCGGCAGGGGCGGGCACGCGGAGGGTCGTCGGCGCGGCGCGGGCTAGTCGCCGGCGGCACGGTCGTTGGCTTGGCCGCTGCGAGAGCCGGCGTCCCCGGCGTCACGGCGGTCCTCGACGAGGCGGGTGGCCTTGCCGACGCGTTGGCGGAGGTAATTAAGTTTCGCCCGCCGCACGCGGTGGGAACTGGTGACGCGGACGAAGGCGAGGTGCGGCGAATGGAGGGGGAAGATGCGCTCGGCGCCGACGGAATCGCGCCGGACGGTGAACGTCTCCGTGGAGCCGCGACCCTGGCGGCCGATGACGCGGCCGGTAAAGACCTGGACGCGTTCCTTGTCGCCCTCCTGGATGCGGACGCCGACATCAACGATGTCGCCGACGCGGAACCGGGGAGGCTCCTTGGCGAGGTGCTGGGCCTCGACGCGTTCGATGGCACGTTTTCGCATGGTACGGCCTTTCCTCTTCGCTCCGGAGCGGGAGGGGCTCCGGGTCAGTCCTTTTCGCGGCCGCGCTTGCTCCCTTTGCCGCGCGTTATCCGCAAGAACAGCGCCAAGGCGATGCCGCCGAAAAACCCGATGAACAGGGCGACGATGATCGCAAACTCAAACATCCCAACGGCCGCCAACATGCATCGGCTCCTTACGCCGGCCCGGTCGGCTCGTCGGGCACGAGGTCGCCCCGGCGCCGGCGAGTCCGTTCGCGTGCCTGCTCCGCCCGCCAGCGGGCGATCGCCGCATGGTTCCCCGACACGAGCACCTCAGGCGCCGCCATGCCGCGAAAGACTCGCGGCCGAGTGTACTGCGGGTACTCCAGGCCGCCGACGGCGTCGGAAAAACTCTCCTCGCTCGTCGCCGTCTCGGCCCCCAGGACGCCGGGCACAAGACGAACGACGGCGTCCACGAGAACCATGGCGGGCAGTTCACCGCCCGTCAATACGTAATCGCCGATCGAGAGTTCCAGGTCCGCGAGGGGCCGGATTCTCTCGTCGAAGCCCTCGTAATGGCCGCAGACGAGGATCAGGCGTTCCTCGGCCGCCAGCCGGGCCACGCGCCCCTGCGCGAGCCGCTCGCCCTGCGGCGTCAGCAGGACGACCTTTCCGGGCCGCTCGTCGAGGCCGCGCGTGTGCTCGACGGCGCGGAAGACCGGTTCGCACATCAGGACCATGCCCGGTCCGCCGCCGAACGGCTTATCGTCCACCGTGCCGCGCTCATCCAGCGCGAAGTCGCGCAGGTTCACGAGGACGACCTCGACGCGCCCTTCCCGGCGAGCGCGGCCGAGGATGCTCGTCTCCAACACATTCGCGAAGGCGCCCGGGAAGAGCGTGATGACGTCGATGCGCAGGCCCATGGCGCGCCTTCTCGCCTACTCGGCCGGTTTCTCTTCCTCGGCCTTGGCCGGCTCGGCAGGCGCCTCGGTCTGTTCCGGCACGGCAGGCGCCTCGGCCTGTTTCGGCTCGGCAGGCGCCTCGGCTTGTTTCGGCTCGGCAGGCGCCTCGGCCTGTTTCGGCTCGGCAGGCGCCTCGGCCTGTTTCGGCTCGACTTTCTTGGCGGCCGGAGGCGGCGGGGTCCGTTTCTTGGGCCACGGCTTCGGGGCCACTTCGTTGCCCTTGGGGTCGATGCCCACATGGGCGAGCAGTTGCCCGACCGTCGCCGACGGCTGGGCGCCGGCGCGAAGCCAGTGCGAGACCCGCTCGCGGTTGAGGGTCACCTTCTCCTCGTTCTTCGCGTGCGGGTCGTACGCACCCAGTTCCTCAATGACACGACCGTCGCGCGCCGTCCGCTTGTCGGTCGCGCAAATGCGCCAGTAGGCCCGGTTCCGCCGGCCCAGGCGTTTCAAACGAATGCACACGGCCACCCTTGCGACTCCTTTCCTCCGCCGATCCGTCCGGCGGGACTCGTTTGCACAACCCCTGCGGCCCGGACCCGCGGGCAAAGCCCCGAGCCCGGAAAGGGTCTATTGTAACGCCGGACACCGCCGATGCAACCCAAAAAAGCGGCCCTGCGCCGGGGATGGGCTTGCAAGGCCGCCGGGGGCGGGCTAGGATTCCGGGTCGCCCCGGGGGAAGGAGACGGCGGTGGATGCCGAGCGGTTCGAGGAGCTCGTGGACGAGGCGGTTGAGACCCTGCCGGCCGAGTTTGCCGAGCGGCTCGATAACGTGGATGTCGCGGTGGAGGCCAGGCCGTCGCGCCGGCTTCTTCGGAAGATGGGCGTGGCGGGGCGCGGGACGCTCTTGGGCCTCTACGAGGGCGTGCCGCAGAGCCGCCGCGACCACGCCTACGGGGCTGTCCTGCCGGACCGCATCGTCATCTACCGGGAGCCGGTTCTCGCGGAAGCGGCCGAGCGGGCGACCGAGGGGAATGATGCGCCGGACGCGAGCGAGGTGTTCGACCAGGCCGTGCGCGACGTCGTCCGGACGACAGTTCTGCATGAGATCGGTCACCATTTCGGCCTGAGCGAAGGGGCCCTGAGACGGTACGAGGACTAGCATTGCCGGCGTGCGCCCCGTCCGAGCCGCGACCGGAAGATCGCGGCGACCCAGGCAGGGCGCCGAGGCGAGCCGGCGCGGGGAGAAAGTGATGGCCATCGTCGAACCGGCCGAAGGCGGCGCGATCCTGGCGGTGAAAGTGGTTCCGGGGGCGTCGCGGGAACGGATCATCGGTCCGCTTGGCGATCGGCTGAAGGTGGCGGTGCGCAAGCCGGCCGAGAAAGGGGCCGCCAACAGGGCGCTTTCGTCCCTCGTTGCGAGGGCTCTGGGCCTCAGGCCGGGCGACATCGAGATCCTTCGCGGCGGCAGTCGGCCGGAGAAGGACCTGCTCGTCCGGGGTCTCTCGGCGGTCGAGGTCCGGCGCCGGCTGGGCCTGGCGTAGGGCGCGCAAGGAAAAGAGCCAAGAGGGGCGGCGGGGCGTTAAAATAGAGAAGATATTCGGGTTGTAGGGCCCGAAACCGGGTTGTCTTGGCTTTCTAGGCCCATCTGATTTGACTTTGCGGGATTGTGTGGTATACTTCCGAGGTTGTTTGCAAGGGGGTTGTGCGGCTATAGCCGCTGGCTATAGTCGGCATTTCCGGGGGAAGTGGGCATGAAGGAGGTTTTTACCACGGGGGATGTAGCGCGAATGTGTGGCGTCGCGCCGCGGACGGTTTCCAAGTGGTTTGACACCGGGCAGTTGCGCGGTTTCAAAATACCTGGTTCCCGCGATCGTCGGATCCCCAGAGAGTCGCTCGTGCGGTTCATGCGCGCGCACGGTATTCCCCTTCGAGGTCTCGACGGGGCCGTGGTGCGTGTCTTGATCGTCGATCCCAACTACGAGTTTGCGGACGCCCTGCGCCATGGGCTGAAGCGAGGTTTCGGCTACGACGTGCAGGTCGCCACCGGCACCTTCGAGGCGGGCCTCCTGGCGCGCGAATTCAGGCCGCACGTCATCCTGCTCGACCTCGCCTTACCCGGACTCGACGCGAGGGACACGCGGCAAGCGCTGCGGGGCGACCCGGAACTGGTGGCAACGCGCGTCGTCGCGGTCGCGCCGGTTCCGAAGACCGGCGGTCGGCAAGCGATTGGCGATGGATTCGACGGGTACCTGGAGAAACCGTACAACCTGCCGAGCGCCGTCCGCGCGATCGAGCAGGCCACCGACATCGTCATCTGACAGCGCACCCGTGTCACGCCTGCCGCGCGAGCGGCACGCTCTTGACACACACACGCCGACCCGTCCCGCCCGGGACGGGTCGGACCCTTTTGGGTCCTCCGCCCCGCGCGCCGAACCGGCGCATTTATTCTTTTGCACCCGGCCGGGAGAGACTACCATAGGGTCGGCGACACAGGCGAGGAGAGACTATGCCAGAGCGCCGGGAAGATCACGACGTGTACGATTCGCCCCTGGTGACGCGCTACGCCGGGCCCCAGATGGCGGCCCTCTGGAGCCCGGCCCGGAAGATTCGGACGTGGCGGCGGCTCTGGATCGCCTTGGCGGAGGCCCAGAAAGAACTCGGCCTGGCGATCACCGACGCCCAGATTGCTGAGATGCGCCGCCATACCGACGACGTGGATTTCGAGCGGGCCGAAGAACTCGAGCGCGAGTTGCGGCACGATGTGATGGCCCACGTCCGCGCCTTTGCCGAGCAATACCCCAAGGCGGGTCCCATCATCCACCTCGGGGCCACCAGTTGCTTCGTCGGCGACAACGCGGACCTCGTGATCCTGCGCGAGGGCCTGGGGCTCCTGCGGGGCCGGTTGCTGGCGGTGATGGACCGCCTGGCCGGCTTTGCCGCCGAGCACGCGCACCTCGCGACGCTCGGCTTCACGCATTACCAGCCGGCCCAGTTGACGACCGTCGGCAAGCGCGCCTGCCTCTGGCTCTACGATCTCCTTCTAGACTACCGGGCGCTCGAGCACGCGCTCGGCGAGTTGCGGTTCCGCGGAGTCAAGGGGACCACCGGCACGCAGGCGTCGTTCCTGCGCCTGTTCGACGGCGACCACGAGAAGGTGAAGCGCCTGGACCGCCTGGTGGCCGAGAAGATGGGTTTCGGCGGCGTCTATCCCATCACCGGCCAGACGTACAGCCGCAAGGTCGATTACCAGGTGCTCACGGTCCTCTCGGGGCTGGCCCAGAGCGCGCACAAGTTTGCGAACGACCTGAGGCTCCTGGCGAACCGCAAGGAACTCGAGGAACCGTTCGAGGAGAAACAGGTCGGCTCGAGCGCGATGGCCTACAAGCGCAACCCCATGCGGGCCGAACGCATGACGGGCCTCGCGCGCGTCGTCATGGCGCTCGTGCCCGCGGCCGCGGCCACCGCCGCCGAACAGTGGCTCGAACGGACGCTCGACGATTCGGCGACGCGGCGGATCGTCCTCGCGGAGGCGTTCCTGGGCGCGGACGCGGTCCTGCGGCTCTACCAGAACATCGCGGCGGGGCTCGTCGTCTATCCGAAGATGTGCGCGAAGCACGTCGCCGAGGAACTGCCGTTCATGGCCACCGAGAACATCCTAATGGCGGCGGTGAAGGCGGGCGGCGACCGCCAGGCCTTGCACGAGAAGATCCGCCAGCACAGCCACGCGACCGCGAAACGCGTCAAACTCGAGGGCGGCGAGAACGACCTCCTGGCGCGCCTGAAGAAGGACCCGGCCTTCGCGAAGGTGGACATCGACGCCGAACTCGACCCCGCGCGATTCGTCGGCCGCGCGCCCGAACAGGTCGAGGAGTTCCTCGCCACCGAGGTTCGTCCCCTCCTGGCGGCCCACAAGGCCGACATCTCCCGCGAGGCGGACGTTCAGGTGTAGTTCTTCGAGCCGCCTGCGGGGGCTCTCACTGCCCCGTTTCGCGGATGACGAGGGCGCGGTAGGCCTCGGCGAGTTGCTTCGTGACGGGGCCGGGCCGGCCGGTGCCGATCTCTTTGCGTTCCACCCGGCCGATCGGCAGCAACTCCATGATGGAGTTGGTGAGGAATATTTCGTCGGCGTCCAGCACTTCACGGACTGCCAGGGGACGCTGCTCGGCCGGAACGCCCACCTCGGCCGCCAGTTCCAGCACGGCCGCGCGCGTGATGCCCGCTAGGAGCCCCTCCTCCACGGACGGCGTCAGGAGCCGCCCCTCCGACACAATGAAGACGTTCGAGAGCGAGCCCTCCGCCAGTCGCCCCTTCGTGTTAAAGAGCAAGGCCTCGGTCGCGCGCGCGCAGTGCGCGTCGCGCAGGGCCAGGAGGTTCCTCAGGTAGCCGGTCGTCTTGTGATAGACGGTCGGGTCGTCCGGGCTCGTGCGGATGTCGGAGACGACGACGGTCGCGCCCTTTTCGTAGAGTTCGGCCGGATACGGCGTCATGGGCCCGGCGGTGATGATGAGCGTGGCGGGCGGGGCCTCGTCGTCGTCCACGGCGGCGGTGAGGGGCCCGCGCGTTGCGGTGAGGCGGATGCGCGCGTCCGGGACGCCGTTCGCTTCGAGGAGGCGCGCGACGGTCGCGGTGATTTCGGCGTCGGTTTCGCGGACGAAGATGCGGAAGAATTCTCCGCTCGCGCGCAGGCGCGCGAGGTGCGCCTCGAGGCGGAACGGCCGGCCGCCGTAGGTTCGCAGCGTTTCGAAGAGCCCTGCCCCGAGGAGCACCCCCGCGTCAAGGGCGGAGATGCGGGCCTCGGCGGCGGGGACCAGATCGCCGGCCACATACACCAGTTCGGTTTGGGTCATTGCGTTCCTCGATTGTCGGGTTGTCGCGCGCCGGGCGCCTCGCACGCGTGGCCCCGCACTGGCGGATCCCGACCTGTCGGGACCGGTGCCACCCGCCACACTCACCGCCCGTGCCCTAGGGCGCGAGGCCCAGGGCCGCCAGCATCGCGCGGGCCTTGTCGCTGGTTTCGTCGAACTCGGCCGCCGGGTCCGAATCGGCAACGATGCCGCCTCCAGCCTGCAGGTGGACCGCCTGCCCGGCGACGAGCAGCGTGCGGATGGCGATATTCAAGGAACACCGCCCCGCCGGCTCGGCGTCCGAGGGCGGCGCGAGGTATCCGACCGCGCCGGTATAGACGCTGCGGCGCGTCGGCTCCAGTTCCGCGATGATCTGCATCGCGCGGACTTTCGGAGCCCCCGTGATGGAGCCGCCGGGGAACGTCGCCCGGAGGAGGTCCACGGGGTCTGCTTCCGCGTGCAGGCGGCCCTCGACGGTCGCCACGGTGTGATACACGGCCTCGTAGGCCTCGACCGCGCGCGGATTGGTGACGCGGACGCTGCCGTAATCGCACACGCGGCCGAGGTCGTTCCGCTCCAGGTCCGTAATCATCACGAGTTCGGCCTTATCCTTTTCGGACCGGAGGAGGTTGTCGCGCTCGCGGCGGTTGAAGTCCGACGATTCGGCCTCGCCGGCGCGGCGTGGGCGCGTGCCCTTGATGGGTCGTGTGACGACGCGCCCGGCGGCAAGGTCGAGGAAGAGTTCGGGGCTCGAGGAGAGGACCGCCCGCCCTGCGCCGAGACCCACGTAAGCCGCGTAGGGCGCGGGGTTGGCGTGCCGAAGGCGCCGGTACAGGCTCGCCGGGCGAAGGTCCGGTCCTGGGGCGTTCTGCTCCAGGGGAACGGTGAAGCGGCGGCTCAAGTTCACCTGGAAGATGTCGCCGGCGGCGATGTACTCGCGCGCCCGCGCGACGGCATCGAGGTAACCTTCGCGCGTGAAGTTGCAGGAGGCATCGCGCGCCGGCCGGGCCGCATCGAGCCCCGGCGCGCCGGGAGCGGGCCCGCCGGCCGCGGCCAGCGCCGCGCCGAGCGCCTCGGC
>JBAUDW010000203.1:0-2003 GCA_049678285.1 Phycisphaerae bacterium | reverse complement strand
AACGTCTTCAGGTCCTCCGGCGGCTCCTGGCCGGCCAGCCGGTGGCGCGCCAGCGCCACGGCCGCCTCCACGTCGGCGCACCCCGCCGCCAGGAACTCGCGTTCCAGGCGCCGGTCGCGCTCGATCGCTTCCACCCGGCCGCGGAGAGAGTCGGCCTCGCCCCGGGCGGCCGTCAGGTCCGCGCCAAGCCGCGACGATTCCTCCTCGCGCTCTCCGCGCATCGCTTCCAATTCCGCCTCCAGCGCCTCGGCCCGGCGCTCCGCTTCCTGTGCACGCCTGCGGTACTTCGCACTCTCGCGAATCACTGCCTGCGGCTCCTGCCGCCCTCCGCTCGATGCGGACTGGCCCGCCTGGGCTCCTCCTGCCGTGGACATCTTGTCCTCCTCCCTCTGTCTGGTCCGCCGCCGGCATGGCGACGGGTTCGCATCAGTCGTCCGGCCCGTACCCCAGTTCCCGCAGCACCGTCTCCGCCGGCACGCCGAGTTCGCGCTTCGCCTTCGCCTCGGCGAGTTTCTCGCCCAGGCTCTCCGGCAGCGGCGACGGCCAGTGCAGCCGCGTCCCGCGCGCTTCGGGCGGCGTCTCGAAGATCCCCAGCCGGTCGAGCGCCTCCAGAATCATCCGGTTCGCTTCCACCAGGCCGGTCCCGTATGTCAGCCGCTTCCGCTCCAGCCGCGCCAGCGTTCCCATCAGCACCACCCGCAGCGCCGTCGCGCTCGAAAGGTTCCCCAGTTGGTCCTTCAGGAGGCCCGCCGCCAGCGGCGTCACGCCCGAGACCTTGTCCATCGCCTCGCGCAGTTCCGCGATGTGCGACTCTTCGCTCGGGCTCTCCGCGTCGCCCCCGAACTCCTCGATCGAGGCCTCCGGGTTGTCCGTCGCCCACATCCGGCCCGGCGCCACCGGGCGGTCCTCGAACCCCTCGATCCCGCGCCCCAGGTACATCTTGAAACTCTGGAACGTCACTCGGTTCGCCCGGTCCGACAGGCGCGTGTTCAGTTCGTCCTGGAGCGGGACGAGCGGCTCGACCTCCCCCAGTCCCTCGTAGTGGTAGGGATGGGCGAGGTTCTGGATGTGAACGACCGGCACGCGCCCGAGGGGATTTTCGCCCTCGCCCGCGAGTTCCCCGTTCTCGTACCGCTGCCACCACCGCGGACCGAGGATCTCCAGCACCTCCACCTCGTCGATCTGCGAACGCGACCGGCCGAGCAGCCGCTCCGCCGGCGTCCCGTCGGCCACCCGGTTCGCCTGCTTGCGGAACGCCTGAATCCAGTACCGCAGACGCCGGTAATCGTCCTCCTCGAGGATCGGCAGAATCCGCGGCGCCTCGACGGCTTCGATCGCCACGGCCGACGCCGCTCGCGATTCCACGCCCGCGCCCTCGTCAGCATCCACCGGCCTCGCACGGACCACCAGGTCCACGAAGCCGTAGACCGCCCCGAGCAGCGCCGCTTCCTCCAGGAGCGCCTGGCCCCCGTTGGCCGCCCACACCGCGCGGAGCGCCGCCTCGATTTGCGACGCGAGATCCCGGCTCTCCGCCAGACTCTCCACCGCGACCGGCTTGCCGGCGAGGTAATGCACCCCGCAGTCCACCCGCCAGCCGATGTCGTTCTCGATGACGACTTCTTTGCGGCGAAACGCGCCATGCGGCACGCCTTCGCCGCCGTAACCCAGGTGCGACCGCCCCGTGATCCGTGCCGGCAGGCCGAACTCCTGCGCCTGCGTGTACGGCCGCGCACACGCCGCCCAGTCGCTGTCGATCGACCGCACCGCCTCCAGGTCCGCCAGGCCCGCTCCGAGCGGCGACAGGTCGTTCTTGTAGTACGCCCACAGCCGGTTGAAATGAATCGCGCGCGGGACCGCCTCGTCCCGCACCAGATATTCGACAAGCCCCGCGTCCAGTTCCGGGTCCGCGAAGTTACGGAAGTCCAGCCGCATCGGCTTCGTCACTCCGAACCTCCTTCCACCGTGCCGGGTGGCGTTGGTCCCGGCGCGCCGGGATCCGCCAG
>JBAUDW010000202.1:0-8448 GCA_049678285.1 Phycisphaerae bacterium | reverse complement strand
CACTGTCCCCCGGCGAATGATGTCGAGGTGCCCGAGCGTCACGGGGTCGAAGACGCCGGGATAAACAGCCACTTTCTCGCCTGCCATGCGATGTCCTCCGCTACCGGGGCGCCCCTCGGCGCCAAGGCCCATGCGACGAAGTGGATTGTACGCGGGGCGTCGGGGGCGAGCAACAGGCGAAACCGCGTGAATTAGATTGAATGGCCGGCGGGGCCGCGCTATAATAGCGGCCGCGGAGGTGAGAATGCACTGACCCATCCGTGTGAGGAGGAGCCGAATTATGATCATCGGCGGACGGACTGTTTGGCAGGCCCTGGCGATCGGAGGCCTGGGGATTCTGTTGAGCGCGGCGGGCTGCAAGACGACGCCGCCCGAGGAGGGCGCGCTGGGGCCAGCGGCGCCGACGGGGCCCCATGCGGAACTGCTGAAACTGTTCCCGAAGGGGCAGGACGTGACGGACTGGAAACCGGTGGGCGACGTGGAAGTGTTCGGGCCCGTCGCGAAGCCGGAGGAAAAAGTGAAAGCCCTTGAATCCGACGCGGGGGCCGACGTGGCGCTCGTGCGTGCCTACGGGTACGTGAAGTCGGGGTTGGCGCGGTACGAGCGCGGCGGGACCGGCGAGTCGGTGGCGCTGCGGATCTACGAGATGGAGAGCCCGTCGGAGGCGTTCGGCCTGTTCAGCGCGGGTTCGTCCGGGACGCAGTTCCCGCCGATGGGGCTGGCCGCCCGGATGTCGGACAGGGTGCTGGGGTTGGTCAAGGGGTTGTACTTCGTCCTGGCGGAGTACCAGGGCGCCGGCAGCGCGGAGCCGGCGCTGAAGGAGTTCGGCCAGTGGGTGGATGACCAGGTAGCCTCCAAGGGCTACCGTCCGGCGATCCTCGAGAGTTTCCCGATCGGGTCGATCCAGGGCGAGCGGTATTATCTGCATATATTCAATGCTCTTGCGAGGCTGCCGTTTGTGCCCCAGGGCGACGCCGCAATGGTCGAACGCGCCCTGGCCCTGGGACCCGAGACCGACGTCGCCATCATGGGATACCCGACGACGCAGACGGGGGTGGTGAACTACCTCTTCGTGATCCGGTACCCGACGGCGGCGGATGCGACGGCGGCGTACAACGGCTACTCGGCCTACCTGGATGGGAGCACGAACCCGGCGGAGCGGAACATCGCCGTCGCGCCCCCGGTTCAGACGTACCTGGCGGGAACATTCAACGCCGAGGAAAACTCCATCCGCGACCGTCTGGCCGAGGTCTTGGCGGGTCTGGGGGGATAATAGTTGGGTGGCATGGCCACGCTGTTTTGCGTGGCCATGCGTGGGGATAGTTTGCATGTCCACCCGGAACAGGGTGGACATGCCACCCGTTCTCCCGGCGTCCTTCGAGCCGGCGGCGGAAGCCGCCGGTTACGTTCCCCGGTGTGGCAGGTGCCAGAGTAGGGAACGTGACCGCCCGCTTCCGCGGGCGGCTCGAACGACATTGCGCCTTGCGCTTGGTCATTACCGTTTGCTGTTACCCAAACCTCCCTCTGCGTGCCGCGTTGAAACCCCCGTTCGCCTTCTGGCTTCGTCCCGGCGCGCCGGGACTACGCCGGGACTTCCGCGGGCGGCTCGCAAGGTGAGCCGCGGCCGGGAGGACGCGGCGATGTTCCCTCCCGGAGTCTTGAAAATGGGCAATCTGGGCGGTCCTGAGAGGGCCTTCGGGACCTCTGAGTCGGGTCTTCATGGGAAAATGCTTGCATCGGGGAGGTGAGGCGCGTAGACTGCTCTCCTTTTGGCGGCAGAAGGGTGAAGAAAAAGGGTGTTCAGGCGATAGGAGACAGGCGTGGCGAAACACTTTGCGGACCGGATGCTCGATGCCATCGAGGCGAAACAGGCGCCCCTGTGCGTCGGTCTGGACCCGATGTACGAGCGCCTGCCGAAACAGATCCGGGAGATTGCCTCCTCGAACCAGGCGGGCCTGGGGGAGCAGGCGGCCGCGGCACGGGAGTTCTGCCAGAGCGTCATTGACATCGTGGGCGGACAGGTGCCGTGTGTGAAACTCCAGAGCGCGTACTTCGAGCGTTGCGGGCCGACCGGCATGCGGGCGTATTTCGAGGTGGCGGACTACGCGCACGAGCAGGGCCTGCTGGTGATCGGCGACGTGAAGCGGGCGGACATCGGATCGACGGCCGAGGCCTATGCCGTCGCGCACCTGGAGGAAGTTTTCATCGGCGAGGGGAAGGACGAGCGGGCGGTCACGCTGGACGCGGCGACGGTGAACCCGTATTTCGGGAAGGACGGCGTGCAGCCGTTCATCGAGACGGCGAAGAGGGGCGGGCAGGGCGTCTTCGTGGTCGTGCGGACGACGAACCCGTCGGCGAAGGATTTCCAGGATTTCAAGGACGCGGAAGAACGCCGCGTCTTCGAGCGGATCGCCGAACGCGTCAACGACTGGGCCAACCAGGAAGGATGCCTGGGGGACTGCGGGTACAGCCTGGTCGGGGCGGTTGCGGCGGCCACCTATCCGGAAGACACCAAGTTGCTCCGCGCCTTGATGCCGAACAGCCTGTTCCTTGTGCCGGGGGTCGGAGCCCAGGGAGGCTCGGTCGACGACGCGACGCTGGCATTTCACGACGATGGATGGGGCGCGCTTGTCACGGTGTCGCGGAGCGTGATTTACGCCTGGGAGCGGCCGGAGTACCAGCACCTCGGCGAAGTGAACTGGGAGGAAGCGATCGAGGTGGCGGCGGTCGACATGAAGGCGGCGCTGGCGGAGGCGCTGGCCCGGCGTACGGCGACGGTCTGAAGGCGGCGCGAACGGTTCGGATGCGTGGATGGAGGCCACCGGCAAGATCGCCCATCGTGGACCGCGGGGCCGGCCGAAGCCGGCGTCGGCGGTCCTCGCCCGCCCGGAAGGGTTGGCGGTGACGATCATGGGGCTGGGATTGTTCGGGGGCGGCGTCGGGGCCGCCTCTTATTTCGCGCGTCGCGGCGCCCACGTCACGGTGACGGACTTGAAGCAGGCGGAGACGCTCGCGCCGAGCCTCGAGGCGCTCGAGGGCCTCGACATCACGTTCCATCTGGGCGGGCACCGGCCGGCCGACTTCACGGAGGCCGACCTCGTCGTGGTGAGCCCGGCGGTGCCGAAAACGTCGCCTTACCTGGTGATGGCCGTCGAAGCAGGCGTGCCGGTCACGAGCGAGATGAATCTGTTCGTCGAGTTGTGCCCCGCGCCGCTGGTCGGCGTGACGGGTTCGAGCGGGAAGAGCACGACGACGGCGCTTCTGGGGGAGATGCTGGCGCGGTTTCGCCCGACGCGCGTGGGAGGCAACATCGGCAAGAGCCTCCTGGACGAGGTGCGCGAGATCCGCCCGGACGAGACCGTCGTCCTGGAACTTTCGAGTTTCCAACTGGAAGACCTGGCAGCGATCGGGCGGAGCCCGCACGTGGCCGTGGTCACAGGCATCAGTCCGAACCATCTGGACCGGCACGGGACGATGGCGGCCTACGTCGCGGCGAAGAAGAACATCCTGCGGTTTCAAGGCCCCCAGGACGTGGCGATCCTCAATGCCGACGACGCCGAGGTTCGGACGTGGGACGCTCAGACCCGCGGCCGGGCGGTGTTCTATTCCGTCAAGGAGGTGCTGGACGACGGCGCTTTTCTGAAAGGAACGGAACTGGTGCTTCGGCTGGGAGGCACGGAGGAACGGGCAGACCTGGCGGGGCGCGTGCGGCTCCGTGGGCGGCACAACCTGGCGAACGTGCTGGCGGCGGCGACGGCGGCGCGGTGGCTGGGGGCGCCGGTGGAAGCGATCCTGTCGGCGGTGGAGGCGTTTCGGCCGCTGCCGCATCGCCTCCAGGTCATCGGCCGCGTGGGCGACGTTCTTTTCGTGGACGACTCGAAGGCGACCACGCCGGAGTCGGCCCGCGTCGGCATTGAGGCGTTTGACCGCGGCGTGGTTCTCATCGCCGGGGGGTACGACAAGCACGTGGACCCGGAGGTTCTTCTGAAGGCGATCCGGACGGGAACCCGGGCGGTGGTGCTGATGGGGGCGACGGCGGAGGCGCTCGCGCGGGCGCTCGAGGGAAACGGGCCGCCGATCGAGCGGGCGAAAGACATGGACGACGCGGTGCGGCGGGCGGCGCGTCTGGCGAAGGCGGGCGACGTGGTGCTCCTCTCGCCGGGGCACGCCAGTTGGGACATGTTCGACAGTTATGAGCACCGGGGCGATGCGTTTCGGCGTGCGGCGGAGGCGCTCGGCCTCGAAGCGGTGGCAGCGGAGAACGAACGGGAGGTCGGCTCGAGTGGACTTGCTGGAACGATTTGAGGATGCCGGACACGACGGGCGGGACCTCAGGCCGCTGACGTTCTGGTCGTGGAATGATCGGCTGGAGGCGGAGGAGATCCGCCGGCAGGTGCGCGAGATGGCGAAGGGAGGCCTTGGCGGCCACTTCATGCACGCGCGCCAGGGTCTTGTGACGCCGTATCTGAGTCCGGAGTGGATGGCGGGCGTTCATGCGGCGGTGGAGGAGGGTCGGCACACGGGCGTCGCGCCGTGGCTGTATGACGAAGACTGCTGGCCGAGCGGCGCCTGCTCGGGGCGCGTGTACGCCGGACGCGAGGCGTTTCGCGACAAGCACCTGGTGTTCGAGGAGATCGAACCGGAGGGATGGGAGCCGACGGAGCGGACGGTGGCGGTGTTTGTGGGGAAGAAGGGGCGGGACGGCGGATACGAGGAGTTCCGGCGGGTCGACGACCCCCACCGCGTCTGCCATCTGAGCCGTAAACCGAACGAGGCGGTTCTGCATTTCGTCTACCGGACGGGCGATTACGTGGATGTCCTTTGCCGGGAGGCCACCGAGGAATTTCTGAAGCGAACGCACGAGGCGTACCGGGAATCGGTGGGGCGCGAGTTCGGCCGGTTGATTCCAGGCATCTTCACGGATGAGCCGCAGTACGGTCGCGGCGGTCACCAGGTGCCCTGGTCGTTGGAGTTGCCGCGGTTCTTTCAGCGTTCGTGCGGATACGATTTGGCGGATCGGTTGCCGGAACTGTTCTTCCCGGTGGGGGACTATCGGCAGGTGCGGTTCGATTTTTACGAATCGCTGACGCGCCTGTTCCTGCTGGCGTGGACGCTGCCGGTTTATCAGTGGTGCGACCGAAACCATCTGACGCTCACGGGCCACCTGATGGGGGAGGACACGCTCCGGAGCCAGGTGGAGCACGTCGGTGCGGCCATGCCGCATTATGAATACATGCATATCCCGGGCATCGACCATCTGTACCGGCGGCTGGGGAGCCCCGTGCTCGTCAAACAGGTGTCGAGCGTGGCGGCGCAGTTTGGCCGTCGGCGGGTGCTGGGCGAGATGTTCGCCGGCTCGGGCTGGAACGTCAGTTTCGACGACCTGAGGTGGATCGCGGAGTGGCAGTTCGTGCTGGGCGTGAACCTGGTGTGCCAGCATCTTTCGTCGTTCACGCTGCGCGGTTGCCGCAAACGCGACTGGCCGCCCAGCCTGCATTACCATCAGCCCTGGTGGACGCACTATAGCCTTTGGAATGATTACATGTCGCGGCTTCTGTCGGTGCTGACGGAAGGCGAGGCCGTCGCGGACGTGCTCGTGGTTCATCCGATCTCGAGCGCGTGGGCCGAGTACAGCCCGCTGGATACCCGTGAAGTGGACGAACTGGACCGGCGACTCGCGGCGCTGGCGGACGCGGTGCTTGCGACGCATGCCGACTTCCATTTCGGGGACGAACTGATTCTGGAGCGGCACGGCCGGGCGGCGAAGGGAGAACTGGTGGTGGGCAAAGGCCGATACCGGGTGGTTATCGTGCCGGACGCCACCAACCTACGGAGGAGCACGGTTCGGCTGCTGGGGCGGTTCAAGCGGTCGGGAGGGCGGATCGTTTTTGCGGGCCGGATTCCCGGCCACGTGGACGGCGACCCGACGGACGAAGTCGCCCACCTGGCGAAGCGATGCCTGCGGGTTGATCCGGCGAAGGTTCGAGGCCGGGCCGCCCTTCGCCGCGCGGTCGCTCCGAAACTGGAAGTCCTCACGGCCGGCGGGAAAGATGCCGCTTCCATCCTCGCCCAATGGCGAGAGGTCGGCAAGGACCACGTTTTCTTCTTCCTCAACGTGGACCCCAAACGAACGGTAAAGGCGCGGGTGCGGTTGCCGGTGGCGGGGACGCCGATCCGCCTGGATCCCGAGACGGGCGCATGCCTGCGCGTCAAGGCGCTGCGTCGCGGCCGGCGATTGACGGTCCCGTGGACGTTTGGGCCGCGCCAGAGTCTCCTCGTTCTAGTGAGGGCAGGGAAGAAACAGGCGGAGATGCCGGTTGCGGCGTCGCCTCCGCGGCGGGGCCGGTCGATCCGCGGGCCGTGGCGCCTCTGGCGCCGCGACCCGAACGTTCTGGTGCTGGACACGGCGGCGTGGCGGACGGACGAGGGCGAATACTCCGAGCCGATGGCCATCGTGGACATCGAGCAGGAACTGGTGCGCCGCGGGGCGGAAGAGGTGGTGGTGCTGCGGCTCCAGTTCCAGTGCGCGATTCGCGACCCGAAAGGCCGGCGTTTCGAACTGGTCCTGGAGCAGCCGGAGCGATACGAAATGTGGTACGCCGGCATGCGGGCGCCCGTGTCGGATGCGGGCCCGTGGTGGGACAGCACGTTTCGGCGGGTAGACGTGACGCCGTTCGTCCGCCGCGGCTTGAACGTCATCGAACTGAAAAGGCCTTGGGCGGTGAATCCGCAGACCCGCAGCGCGCTGTTCGGCCAGAGTGGGGACTGGGAAAAGCGGACGGCATTCCCGGAAGTGGAACTGGAGGCGGTGTACCTGGTGGGCGATTTCGGCGTGCGTTTCACGGGGGGAAGCGCCCGAGGTCCGAACGGGAGCCGATGGCTCCGAGGCCGGCCGAAACTGGTGGACGAGCCCGCGTCGGCGGCAGGCACGGACCTGGTTCGCGCGGGGTACCCCTTCTACGCGGGTCGGCTGACGCTCGAGCGGGAAATCCAGATCAATCGGCCCCCCTCCCCGCAAGCGGTCCTGGAACTGCCGGCGTTCAAGGCGATCACGGCGACGGTGGCTGTCAATGGTCAGGAGGCGGGCACCGTCTGGAAACCACCGCACGTCGTTCCCGTCGGCGGGCTTCTGGCCCGGGGGCGGAATCACGTGGCGATCACACTGACGACGAGCCTCCGGAACGCCCTGGGTCCGCACCATCATGCGCGGGGTGAACTGCACGACGTTCGGCCGACGTCCTTCGTGGGGACGAAGGGATGGTACGGGCGGTTCACGGGTCCGGTGAACGCGTACCGGGAGGAATACAACGTCGTGGATTTCGGTCTTGGCGGGAACGTGATCCTGCGCGCCTGATGGGTGGCGGGAGTTCCTTGCAAGGCCGCGCCGGCGGCGTTTTTGGGTTCAAGAAGGGCTTGCGGAAACGCCGATTCCAAGCGAAGAGTACAAGAAGAGCGCAGCGAGGGGTCGAAGCACGCCGGAATACGCGAGAGATTCGGGGGGAACGGCGATGCCTGCCGAGGCATTGGGCCCCAACATAGTCTTGACAGCCGCAACGGGGGTGGTAGAGTAACTTTTGCCCCGGCTGCGTAATCGTCTAAAAGCTAGCCGGGTCGGCTGTTCGGTCGCGCGCCACGGGTGGCCGGGGCCGGAACTCAGACAAAGGAGCCTAGAGGTGAGCGGACGACAACAGGATGCCAGCCGGGGGTCAAGTCGGGGCATCAGAGCCACCGGGCTGGTCGGGACGGTCTGGGTTCTGGCGGGGGCGGTTCTCCTCAGCACCGGCTGCGCGCAGAATGAAATCGGACGCTACAACTGGTGGCCGACCGTTGTGAACAATCCCTTGCGGGTGCGAAACCCGATCGTCAAGTCCCCGAACTACTGGGTCCAGCGTGACGTTGAGCCGGAAGAGGAATTTCCCGGACCTACGCCGGAAGACCTGAAACAGCCCCAGGAGGACTACATTCTGGGCGCGGGGGACTTGGTTGACGTGACCGTGTTTGAAATGCTTACCCCCGGCCAGCCATACACGACGCGGCAGCGGATCAGCCAGACCGGCAAGATCACGCTTCCCTACCTCGGGACGATCCAATGCAGTGGGCTGACGGCGCGCGGGCTGGAAGAAAAACTGGCGGACATGCTGGAACCGGACTTTCTGGTCGATCCGCAGGTGACGGTCTTCGTCCAGGAGTACCGGAACCTGGAGGTTTCGCTGTTGAACGGCACGCCGCGTCCCGGCCGGTACGCGCTGGTGGGGCAGGACATGACGCTGTTGGAACTCCTCGCCCAGGCGGGTGGCGTGCTGCAGTTGGTGGAGGACTACGGGTTCGTCATCCGCCAGTACACGCCGGAGGAAGCGGATATTCTGATGCTTCAGGCGGGCACACCGCCTGAGGAAGAGGAAGCCGCGGTCGGCGCTGTGGCGCCCGCGGCACCGGCGGCTGAGAAAG
>JBAUDW010000201.1:0-18698 GCA_049678285.1 Phycisphaerae bacterium | reverse complement strand
CGCTCCACAGTCAGTCCCACCCTTCAGCAGATTCGGGCGAATCGAAACGGCGCGTCCCATCCCGCGAGAATTGACCGTTTCATACCCTAGAGCGCCGCCGGTCGGGTGGCAAGCGAAAAACTCACCGCCCCTTCGAGCGGCGGCGCGTCCCCGCCCGGCCGACTTTCTTCGCTTCGCTCCGTTCCCGCGTGTGCTTATCCTCGACCCTCAGCGCCGGCTCCTCAACGAACACTACGCTATTGGCGGGCACCCAGTGCGTCAGCCACACGTTGCCGCCCACCGTGCTTCCCTCGCCGACGACCGTTTCGCCGCCCAGGAGCGTCGCGCCGGAGTAGATCGTCACCCCGTCGCGGATCGTCGGATGGCGTTTTCGGCCGCGGATGACGGCGCCGCGCTCGTCTTTGGGGATGCTCAGCGCCCCCAGCGTGACACCCTGGTAGATCTTCACGTTGTCGCCTATCTCGCACGTCTCGCCGATCACAACCCCCGTGCCGTGGTCCACGAAAAAGTTCCGCCCGATCCGCGCACCCGGGTGGATGTCGATGCCGGTCGTGCTGTGCGCAATCTCGGTCATGATTCGCGGCAGGAGCGGCACGCCCATCTGCCACAGTTCGTGGGCGATGCGGTACACCGCGACCGCCTCCAGCCCCGGATACGAGAAGATGATCTCGTCCAGGCTCTTGGCGGCGGGGTCCCCGTCGTACAGCGCCTGGACGTCGCCGGCCAGCATCCGCCGAAGGTCAGGGATTCGCTTCAGGAAACGAAGCGCCAGTTCCCCCGCGAGGTCCTGGCAATGGTCGCACTCCCCCGCCGTCCGCCGGCACTCGTGCAGAATGCTCCGGTACACCTGGGCCGCCAGCGCCCGAAAGACCTGATGCACCCGGTCCCCGATGTGATAGCGGATGTTGCTCGGCGTGAAGTGCCGCCGCCCGAAGTAGCCCGGAAAGAGGATCTCCTTCAAGCCGTCGAGGATCTCGCGCACCGCCTCGCGCGACGGAAGCGGCCGAAGGCCCAGATGGTTGATCCGAGAGACTTCGTCATAGGTGACGACGATTTCGTCAATGACCGCTGGCAACTGGTCCTCGTGGCGGCTCTCGGTGGCCATGAGCCTACGGCTCCTAACCTCTGATATGCACGGGAATTATAGCCCAGCCCCGACCCGCAGGCAAAAGAATTTTCCCACGATTTTTGCTCGTCCCCTGGGGGGATGGCCGGCGGCCGACCGGCGCTCCGATCACCCTAATCGCCCTGCTCTTTGGCCTTCGCCGACGCTTCCACAATCTGCTGCTGCACGTTGGCCGGCACCGCCTCGTAGTGCGAAAACTCCATCGAGTACGTCCCCTGCCCGCCCGTGATGCTCCTCAGTTGGGTGTTGTACCGGGCGACCTCGGCCAGCGGCACCTGGGCCCGGATCGTCTGCGTCCCGCCCGCCCCCGACTCCATGCCCAGGATTCGGCCTCGGCGGCTGTTCAAGTCCCCCGTGATGTCGCCCAGGTACGAGTCCGGCACCGTAATGGCCATGTTCACGAACGGCTCCAGGATGACCGGCCTGGACTTCAGGACGGCGTCGCGGAAGGCGTACCGCCCGGCGATCTTGAACGCGATCTCCTTCGAGTCCACGGCGTGGTGTTTGCCGTCGTACACGGCCACCCGCACGTCCTGGAACGGGTAGCCCGCGATGACGCCCTCCTCCATCGCCTCCCGGATCCCCTTCTCGATGGCCGGAAGGAACGGTCTCGGGATCGACCCGCCGAAAGTGTCGTCCACGTATTCGAACCCGGAGCCGCGGTCCATCGGCTCGACCCGCAAGTAAACCTCGCCGAACTGGCCCGCACCGCCCGTCTGCTTCTTGTGGCGGTAGTGGCCTTCGCCCTTCGCGCTCACCGTTTCCCGGTAGGGGATTTTCGGCGGCTTCGTGTTCACCTCGACCTGGTACCGCCGCTTCAACCGCGCCAGCAGCATCTGCAAATGGATGTCCCCGAGGCCGCTCACCACCAGTTCGTTCGTCTGCCGGTCGTGCGTTGTCTTTAGCGTCGTGTCCTCTTCCATCGCCTTGGCAAGGGCCTCGGAAATCTTTTGCTCGTCGCCTCGGCTCTTCGGCTCCAGCGCCAGCGAGTACATCGGCATCGGAAACGTCACCTCCGCCATCGCGAGCGGCGCCGGGCCCGACGACACCGTCCGCCCCATCCGCAGGTCGTCGATCTTCGGGATGCCGACGATGTCCCCCGCCACCGCCCTGGGAATCGGGTGCGTCTCCTTGCCCTGGATCCGCAGGACCTGGGGAATGCGCGTCTCGCGCCGCTCCTCTCCGATCCGGGCCGACCCTTCCGCCTCGAGCGTCCCGCTGAACACGCGCAGGTACGAAATCTTTCCGACGTACGGGTCGCTGACGACCTTGAACACCTGGGCGCAGAGCGGCCCGGCGGGGTCGCCCGCCAGGACGACCTTCGCGGCCTCTTCGCCCGAGCCCTTGGTCGCCTCGCGCTTGGCCGCCTGGCGCGGATTCGGCGCATACTCCGCCAGAACGTCCAGCAGTTCCCCGACGCCGAGTTCCTTCGCCGCGCTCGTAAACAGGATCGGAATGAAACTGCCGGCCAGGAGCGCGGCCGTGAAGGCCTTCGCCAGTTCCTCCGGCGCGATCGTCTCCTCACCGAGGTACCGCTCCATCAGCGCGTCTTCCGCCTCGACGATCGACTCGACCGCCTCGCTGTGGGCCGTCGCCACGTCCAAGAGCGCCTCGCCCTCGGTCTTCGCGAAGGCGTCCACGACGCCTTTGAACGACGAGCCCTGCCCCACCGGAACCGTCAGGAGACGGCACCGCGTGTCGAGCATCTCGCGGACCTGCTCGACGACGCGCTCGAGGTCCGCGTTTTCCGCGTCCGCGCGGTTGACGACGACCATCCGCGCGAGATTCCGCTCGCCCGCCGTCTGAAAGAGCCGGCGCGTGTGGATCGTCACCCCCGCCGCCGCGCTCACCACCACCACGGCCGTGTCCGCCGCCGTCAACGCCGCCAGCGCCTGGCCCACGAAGTCCGGGTAGCCCGGCGTGTCGAGCAGGTTCAGGTGCCGGTTCTTCCACACCAGGTTCAGCACGCTCGTCAGGGCGCTCGCCTGGCGCTCTTTTTCCTCCGGCTCGAAGTCGCTGACCGTGTTGCCTTCCTCCGGGGTGCCCAGGCGGGTCGTCACGCCGGCCTTGTGCAGCATGGCCTCGGCGAGTTGCGTTTTGCCGGCCGCCGAGGCCCCGATGAGCACCACGTTGCGAATCATTTCGGTTTGGACCTCAGCCATCGCTGCCTCCCAAAGTGCTGTGCGCCAGCGTCAGACAAAGGCGATGTTTCCAGACAGAACCTTCCGCTCGCTTTCGTGTGGCACGGCGGGCCTTGCCCCGCCGTGTGCCACGCACGGCCGGACAAGACCGGCCGTGCCACCCGAGACATTCTCAATGAACCCTTCCGGAAACGACCCTACTTGGCCGCAGCGAGCGCGGCCTCGAGCGTCAGTTTCCCTTCATACAGCGCCCGGCCGATGATCGCCCCCGCCGCCCCGGACTTCTTCAGGGCCCGAATGTCCTCAGCCGTCGTCACACCACCCGACGCAATGACAGGAAACCGACTCACCTTCACCAGTTCCGCCGTCGCCACGACGTTCGGACCCGACATCATACCATCCCGGCCAATGTCCGTGTAAATAATTGCGGCCAGCGGCAAGCCGCCGACATCATCAAGCATCTCAACCACCGTCTTCTGTGTCACCTCGCTCCATCCCGCCACCGCCACACGGGCATTGCGCGTGTCCAAGCCCCAGACAACGCACCCCGCAAACCGACGGGCCAGTTCCTCGAGCCACTCCGGTTCCCGGACCGCCCGCGTGCCAACAATCACCCGGTCTATACCTGCCGCGAGCGCCTCGGCAACCGCCGCGGTGGTCCTCAGGCCGCCGCCAAGTTCCACCTGCACCTTGACAGCACGACGGATGGCCCGGACCGTGTCGAGGTTGCGCGGTTCCCCTTCGCGCGCGCCGTCGAGGTCCACGACGTGGAGCCATTCGGCCCCGGCGGCCTCGAATCGCCGCGCGACCGCCGCGGGGTCCTCGTCGAAGACCGTCTCCTCGTCGAACCGCCCCTGGCGGAGGCGGACGCAACGCCCGCCCCGAATGTCAATGGCCGGCAAAATAATCATCGCTCGGTCTTCTCGCTCGTCGCAACGCGGCAGATGCCGCGGCCTATCGAGAGTGACCGGGTGCTTCCGCACCCGGCTCGAAGGGCGCTAGGTCGTTCGAGCCCGCCGCGGGAGCGGCGGGTCACGTTCATCCGCCATGGCCCTCAAAATCGCGTCACGAAGTTCTCCAGGAGCGCGAGGCCCGCGGCCTGGCTCTTCTCCGGGTGAAATTGCGTGGCCGCTACGTTCTGGTGCGCGATGGCGCTCGCGAACCGGATGCCGTACTCCGTCCGACCCACCACCACCGTCTCGTCGGCGGGGTCGGCATAATAGGAGTGCGCGAAATAAAAGTAAGCTCCCCGCTCCGGCATCCCCGCGAAAAGCGACGAGGGGCGCACCGGCTCGACCGCATTCCACCCCATGTGCGGAACCTTCAGGCCCTGCCGCACCACCGCCTCGCCCCTCGACCACGCGTCCCGTCGAGAGCCTCTGGGTCGAACGAGGGGCGACCCTGAGTGTGTCGAAGGGTCGCCGAACCGGACGACCCGGCCCTTGAAGAGCGCCAGGCCCCGCCCCGCCGCCGCCGCCGCGCCTGTCTCCTCGCTCTCCTCAAAAAAAATCTGGAGCCCGAGGCAGATGCCGAGCACCGGCCGGCCGCGGCCGACGAACTCGCGGATCGGCTCCACCAAGCCGCGCTCCCCCAGCGCACGCATCGCGTCGCCGAACGCCCCGACGCCCGGCACGACGAGGCGCTCCGCCCGGGCGACGTCCTCCGCACGGTCCGACACGCGCGCTTCGCCGCCCACGCGCTCGAGCGCCTTCTGGACGCTCCGGAGGTTCCCCATCCCGTAATCCACGATGACGATCACAGGCGGCCCGAACCTCCTCACATTATCTCACCGCAGAGACGCAGAGGACGCAGAGAACAGCAAAGGCAAGGATAGGGGAACGGCAACTGCTTTTGCCGTTGTCACTCAATCATCCCTCTGCGACCTCTGCGCCTCTGCGGTGAAAAACATTATCGCGGCGCGACGACAATCTCAACGCGGCGGTTCTTGACCCGGCCTTCGGCCGTCGCGTTCGACGCCACCGGCTGGTTGTAACTGAAACCCGAGGCGTAGATCCGTTTCGGGTCCACGCCCTTCGTCACCAGGTACCGCACGACCGCCATCGACCGGTTGCACGCCAGGTCCCAGTTGTCCGCCCAGAGTTTTTTCGTCTGCACGATCGGCTGGTTGTCGGTGTGGCCCTCGACGCGGACCATGTGGTTCGGGTAGTCCTTGTTCAGCACCCCCGCCACCTTGCCGAGCACCGCCTTGGAGGCGCTCTTCAGGTTCGCGCTTCCCGAGGCGAAGAGGATGGCGTCCGGCAGCGTGACGGTCATCGTGGTCGCCGTCGTTCGAACCTCGACACCGGGGCCGAAGTCCGGCTTCAGCGGCACCGCCTCGGGCGGCAGTTCCGCCGCCACCGGCGCCGCCGGCGCGGGAGGCGCCGACCGCACCCGATCCATTTCCGCCTGGAGTTGCGCGTTCTGCACCAGCGACTCCTCCAGTTGACGCTGAAGCGCCACATTCGCCTCCTCGAGTTGCTGCTCGCGGCACCCGGCCCCCATCGCCGCCAGCGCCCCGAGTGCGACGACGGCGACCATCGCCCTCGCCGGCCTCCACCTCCGCACGCCCCGACCCATCTCTCTACCCCTTGCGCCTCGCATGACAATCTCCTTTCCCTTTCTTCAGCCTCCGAGCCACTTCACGCTCCCCTACAGGCGACCCGCGCCGGCATCCGCCTGGTCGCGTTTCGCTTTCACTTCGGCCGCCTCCTGCCGCGCGGCCCTCAGGCCGCGGATCGTCCGCACCAGCAGCCGCACCGACGGGATGAGCACCATCCCCGCCACCAGCGCCGCCACCAGCACCCAGATCGGCGCCACATCGCCGCTCGGCCAGGGGTACAGGCTCAGCCGGCCTTCGCGCGACGCGTTCGCCGCCAGCAAAAACACCGTGTACCCGACCACCAGCAGGCACACCCCCAGTATAAACCACAGGCCCACCCTTTTGTACATGGCCTTCTCCTACCGCGCGATGACATCCCGCACCAACCGCGCCACGCCTTCCACGCCCGGCCGAAAATGCCCGACGATCGCGCCCTCAAAAAGCATCACGAGGCCGGCGGCCAAGCCGAGAAACGGCCCGTAGGGCACCTCGCGGCCGCTCGAATCCTCGGGCTCCGTCTCCGCTTCCTCGCTTTGAGCCTCCGACTGCTTTTCCTCGCGGCTCGTGAACCAGAAACCGAGGCCCGCCAGCGCGAGCGACGCCGCCAGCAGCACCCGCGCGCCGGCCAGCCATCCCGCCCCCGTCGCCACGCCGACCGCCGCAAGTCCCGCCAGCGCCACCGCCGTCCCCGCCACCGGAAGCCACGCCACCGTCGGCCTTGCGGCCGGCGCCTCTTCGGCCTCCGCCTGGACCTCCGCGGGCCCCTGCCGGCGCCACAGCCAGTAACTCGCCAGGAACAGCACAAGTGACACGGCAAGGATCGGCATCACGGGAATCGCCCAATGCCCATACGTCCCCGCCGCCGCCGTCAGCAGCGCCGCGAATCCCAGGACCATTCCGACCACCGGGGCGATGGGCGTCTTTCGGCTCGCCACGGGCGAGTCGCCGTGGCGACCGGCGGTCGAGGCCGACTTCTTCCCCTCTGCCTTGCCGCACGCCGCACGCCCCACCGCCGCCGCAAACACGTACGCCAGCGCCGCGAACGGCGCCAGGAAGAACACGAGCACCGTCGCTTCCCAGCCGAGGGCCGCACCGACCGCGGCCATGAGGTACGCGTCGCCGATGCCCATGGCCTCGCGTCCGAAGGCCACCGTCCCGCCCGCACGCACCAGAACGATCAGCCCCGCGCCGACGGCCGCGCCCACCAGCGCCCGAAGCACCGCGTCCGCCCGGTCCCAGCCGACCCACGGCGCGAGCGCGTGATCGTAAGCCCCGGCCTTCTGGACCTCGGGCCAGAGGAAACTCCCCGCCACCGCCACCGCCAGCGCGAAGTTCGTCACCGCGGTGTAAATCTCCTTCCGCTCCAGGTCGATCACGCCCGACACCACCAGCGCCGCCGCCAGCACCATGTGCACGGCATACACGCCGCCGTGCGCCGCCTCCGGACGAAGACCCGTCTTGAAATACGCCGCCCAGTACCCCGCGAAAATGAGGCCCGTCGCCAGTTCCACGACCATGTACCGGGCGCTGAACGGCTCGCCGCAGTGCCGGCACCGGCCCCCCAGCACCAGGTAACTGGCCACCGGAATGTTGTCGTACCACGCGATCGGCCCCTGGCACGACGTGCAGTGCGACGCCGGCCGCACGATGCTCTGGCCCGTCGGCAGCCGGTGGATGCACACATTCAGAAAACTGCCGACGCACAGGCCCAGCAAGAAGAGAAATGCGACGAACGGCCACGACGTCACCCACTCGCCAAGGATCTCGGACATTGGCCGTCAACCGTTCTCGATCCCGGCGCGCCGGGATGGCTCCAGCAGACTCGCGCCTCGAAGGCCAATCTATCAGCGTCCGCGCCCCCATGCAAGGCAAAACGGCCCTGCACCATTCGAGCCGGCGGCGGAAGGTGGAAGTTTACGCCTTTCGCGCCGCCCGCGGAAGCGGGCGGTCACGTTCCCTACCGAGGCACGTGCCACGGTAGGGAATGTGGCCGGCGGCTCCCGCCGCCGGCTCGAACGACATGCGGGGGTGCGGCGAGCCCCTGAGCCGGAATCCGCTGGCACGCGCCGCCCGGCCGCGCTAAGATGGGCCGATGATGAAAGCGAGCAAGAGCGCCACCGGTTGGCTCATCCTCGTCAACGCCGTTTATGCGCTCGCCGCGCTCGTCGGCTGGCCCGTCTATCTGGTGCTCCTCGCCCTCAAGCCGAAGTATCGCGGGCGGTGCTGGGAACGCTGGGGCTTCGTCCCGCGCCTCCCCCCCGCCGCCGAGCGGTTCTGGGTCCACGCCATCAGCGTCGGCGAGGTCGAGGCCGCACGGACGTTCGTCCCGGCCCTGGCCGAGGCATTTCCCGACGCCGACATCGTCCTCTCGACGACGACGCGCACCGGCCGCGAACGGGCCGAGAGGCTCTTCCCCGGCCGGCGCATCTTTTACTTCCCCCTGGACCTTGCGCCGTGCGTGTGGCTCGCGCTGCGGCGGATCCGCCCCACGGGCATCGTCCAGGTCGAATCCGAGTGGTGGCCGAACTTCTTTCTCCTCGCCCGCCGACGCGGCTTGCCGGTTTTCGTCGTCAACCTGCGGATGACCGAGCGGTCGCACCGGAGGTATCTTCGGATCCGCGGCCTCATGCGGGCCGTCGTCTCGACCTGCGCCGGCGTCGCCACCCAGGCGCCCGTTTACACGGAGCGTCTGGTCGGCCTCGGCGCCGACCCGGAGCGCGTGCGCGTCACGGGCCAGATGAAACACGACGCCGTCGAGTTCGCCGACACGGTTCCGGGCGCGGAAACCCTTCGCCGCGAAAGCGCGCTCGAGCCGGGCGCGCCCGTCCTGGTGGCGGGGAGCACGGCCCCGGGCGAGGAGGCGATCCTCCTGGAGGCGTTTCGCGCGGTCCGCGAGCGCCGGCCGGCGGTGCGCCTCGTCATCGTCCCTCGCCGGCCGGAGAACTTCGACGCCGCCGCCGCAGCCATTCTCATCGCCGGGTTCAGCGTCCTCCGGCGGTCCACCGGCGAAACGACGGGACCCACGCCCCCCGCGCCTGTCATCCTCGGCGACACGATGGGCGATCTTATGAAATGGTACGCCCTGGCGGACGTAGTGATCGTCGGCCGGTCGTTTGCGCCCCTCGGCGGGTCGAACCCGATGGAACCGGGGTCGCTCGCCAAGCCCCTCCTGTGGGGACCTCACATGTTCAACTTCGCCGTCGAGGCCCGCGAGATGCTCTCCGCCGGCGCCGCCCGCCAGGCCGCCGACCTGCCGGCGCTCGCCCAGGCGCTCGAGGAACTCTTGACTCACGCCGACCGCCGCCGTGAAATGGGCGCGGCCGCGCGGAGCGTCATCCGCCGCCTCCAGGGCGCGACCCGAAGGAACGTGGACCTGGTCCGCGAGACGCTGGCGGCCAAGGAACCGCAATGAGCGAACAGGCGCGCCAAGAGGCGATGAGCGGCGTCCGGAGCCTCGTCGTCAAACTCGGAACGAACGTCCTCGCGGACGCGCGGGGGCGGCTGGACCGCGCCCTCGTCGAACGCATCGCCGACGAGGTCCACGGCCTCAAGGGCCGCGGCCTGCGGGTCGCCGTCGTCTCCAGCGGCGCCATCGGCGCCGGCCTGGGCGACCTCGGCCTCGAGAATCGCCCCGCCGCCCTGCCTCAACTTCAGGCGTGCGCGGCCGTGGGACAGACGACGCTCATACGGGCGTTCGACCAGGCCCTCCAGCGCCACGGACGCCACGCCGCCCAGGTGCTGCTCACGCGCGGCGACATCGAGGACCGAAGCCGCTACCTCAACATCCGCAACTGCATCCACGCCCTTCAGGCCTATGGGGCCGTCCCCGTCATCAACGAGAACGACACGGTCAGCGTGGACGAGATCCGTTTCGGCGACAACGACATCCTCGCCGCCATGGTCGCGAACCTCCTGCGGGCGGACCTGCTGGTCCTGCTGACGACGGTGGACGGCGTCTATCGCGACGCGTCGCGCCGGGACCGCTTCGACGTGGTCGAGGACCTCGCCGAGGTCCGCGGCGCGGTGGTCGAGAAGGATCGCTCCGCGCTCGGCGTGGGGGGAATGCGCTCGAAACTCGAAGCCGTCGCGACGGTCCTCGCGGCGGGGGAGATGGCAACCATCGCCGACGGCCGCCGGGCCGGCGTCCTGGCGGACCTCCTCGCGGGGAAGAGCGTCGGCACACTCTTCGTCCCCACCAAGGCCAAGATGCGCGCCAAGCAGCGGTGGATCGGCCTGGCGCGCCGGGCGCGCGGCAAAATCGTCGTCGATGCCGGCGCCGCCAAGGCCGTCCGCGACCGAAAGAGCCTCCTGGCGTCCGGCATCACGGCCGTCGAAGGCACGTTCGAGGCCGGCGACGTCGTCGCCATCGTGTCAACCGGCGGCGGGGAAATCGCCCAGGGCCTGACGAACTATTCCTCGGCCGAGGTCGCCAAAATCAAGGGCCTCAAGTCCAGCCAGTTCGCCAAGGTCCTCGGCGACCGGCCCTACGACGAAGTCGTCCACGCCGACAACCTCGTCCTGGCGGATTGAAGGCCATTTCATCGCTCCCTCTCCCTCGATGGGAGAGGGACGGGGTGAGGGTGAAACGTGCCGAAATCCTGTCATCTCGTGATCATGGCCATGGTGGCGGCCAGTGGGGTGGTTCTCGCTCCAGCACCCCTTGCGGCGGAAACGGCCCCGGATTTCCGAGCCGAGGCCGAAGCCTTTGTCGCCGAGTCCCTCAAAGACCCGAATGTCTATGTCATGAATCCTCCGGTTGACGCCGACCCTTACGGCGACATGAGCGGCAAGGAGCGGTTCGGAAGGATCAAAGAACTACGCTCGAAGGGCGGCAATATCCTTTTCCTTTATCCGGACGGGGTGCCGTGCGAACTCAATCCGCCGATGTTCTTCCGTCCCCTCCCCCCGCCGGAAGATTCGAAGCCTCCACCGCCCTCCACTCCAAGGCTTCACAAGCAGTGGTATCCCGACGGCCGGCCCCAGGTCGTCGAGGAGTATTTGGGCCAAGACCTCGTGTCGGGCCTCTATTATGACGCCAAAGGCAACCTGCTCGGCCGCGTGGATCAAGGCAAGGGCACTGCCTTTGAGATGAACATCCGGCCATTCGGTGACTTTGGACAGGTCACTGCCACTTGCGAATACGCCGGCGGCAAGCGCAATGGCTCCTGCATCTACTGGCTCGACTTCGATAAGAAACTCAAGTCGAGGCAGGAGACCTACCGGGACGGGAAGAAAGAGGGCCTCGCCCTGGCTTGGATGCAGTCCGGCCAACTGAACACGATCGCCCATTATAAGAACGACCGCCAAGACGGCGACGAGGTCTACTTCAAACCGGACGGTTCGGTTTCCTCTTCGAGGCGCTACGAGAATAGCAAGATCGTCGCAGGGGCCACGGAGCAATATGATCCCAAGCCCTATCAACAAGCCCCTTGGGAGCGGCCTCCGGTCAGGCGCACGAAACTTCGTACGCGCGATTGGCCGCACGCCGTCGAAGGCGCCGACCCCTCCGCCGTCGTGACTGTGGCGCGTGCGGACAAAGACACCTGGGGCGTGCGGCCGAAGACGGGCGAAGTCCTCCTCAGCGAGGACCGCGGCCAGACATGGAAAGTCGTCAAGGCCGACATCGGCTTCGCGCCGCAGAAGATCGCCGTCACAAACTACTCGGAGGTTTTCCTTTGGGGCGTCTTGCCCACCAACACGCCCGAGAAGGGCTTGCCTAACCGCATTCTCTTCTCCCGCGACCGGGGCGCCACGTGGCACACGGTGTCCGCGCCGGTCGATTATCTGCTCGGCTTGGAGGTCCAAGGAGACTTCCTGGACGTCGTAGGCAAGTTCCTGCCAAAGGCGGGACTCAAGGCCGGCGAGGACTGGTTCGGCCTTTACAACTGGATGATTATGACCTCGCTCACCCCTAAGGGCCCCGGCAAGCGATGGACGAAAATGGACATGCCCTTCACCGGCGGTGAGGTCAAGGTTGTCCAGACCGTCGAGCGGCCCGGAAGCGAGGCGCGCCTGCACGTGGTCCGCACGCCCGGTTGGATGGATTTCCCCGGCGGGTATGAGGTCCATTACCATGGGTCGCTCAGCGAACTGCCGAAGTTCATGGCGCGGTGCGAGAAGCAGCCCGACGTCGCATTCGGCCCCGATGGCAAGACCGTCGAAGTGCGCGAGCCGGGCAAGCCCGCCGTGGTGCTCGACGTGCAGACCGGCACTCCCCCTGCCGAACGGGCGACCCGCTGACGCCCGGGGCGCTGCCGCGATCCGGATCCTGAGACTCACGGCCAGGGCGGCACGAAGGTCTCGACGCGCACCCTTTCCGGACCGAGGGAGACCGTGACCGCGCCGTCCCTGCCGGTCCACCGGCACCGGATGCCCTGCTCCGCGACCCACGGCGGATCCGGCGCTTCGCCGCGCACGCGCCCGCATGAAACCACAAGAACTTCCGCGCCTACCGCTTCGGCGAATCGCCCGACGGCGTCGGGGTCGCTGCCGTGGTGCGGCCAGAGCATGGCGTCGGCCTGGATGTCGGGCTCGGCCGCGAGGAGGGCCGCGATGCCCGTCGCCTCGATGTCGCCCGTCAGAAGCAGCCGCCGCCCGCCCTCGGAAACCTCCAGGACCAGGGACCCGTCGTTGATTTCGCGGGTTTGCGACTCGGGGCCGCGCGGCCAGATCGCGCGGACTTCCACGCCACCGGTCCCGGCGAGGCGATCGCCCGCACCGAAGAACTCGACCCGCACACCGCGGGCCCATAGGCCCTCGACAACCGCATCGTCCACCGTCAGCCTCTTCCGCATGAACGTCGGCGGGACGAACACCTGCCGGATGCCGAACCGTTTCACAATCGGCAGGATGTCCTTGAAGTGGTCGAAGTGGGGATGGCTGATGAAGACGGCGTCCACGCGTTCGATGCGGCGCGACCAGAGGGCCGGGGCCGTCGTCCCCTCGCCCGCCCGCATGTAGAAGAGCGACGAACCGGCGTCGTAGAGCAGGTTCCGCCCGTTCGGCAACTCCACCAGGTTCGTGTTGCCGGAGCCGACGGCGAGGAACGTCGCGCGGGTCTGCTCCGGCGCACGATGCCCGGTGGTCCAGAGGAACCCGGCCGCGGTCACGAGGGCCGCCATCGCCAACCGTCGCCGCGAAATCCCCAGCCGCTTCCGCCCGGCCCACGTCACCAGGAGGCCGTACACCATCACGAGCCAGGGCCAGGAAAACTCGGCCAGGTAAAAGTGCCCGCCCGGCACGTGCGCCACGGCACCCACGATGCGCCCAATGAGCCATGCAAAGGCGGCCGGCACGTAGGCGACCAACCCCGCCAGCGGAGCCGAGACGCTGCCGACCAGCACCAACACCATGCCGCTCCCCAGGAGCAAAGCCACCGGAATGGTAAGGATGACGCTCGTAATCGGCGAAAGCCAGGCCACGAGGTGAAGGCGGGGCGCGATCAGCGGAATGCTGATCGCGGCCGCGGAGATTGAGAGCGACGTCGTCGGACGAAGGAGGCGCCGCCAGAAGCTCGCCGCGAGACCCGCCGGCTCGCTCAGCGCCTCGGCTTCCGCGTCGCGACGCAGCACCACCACCTCGATCCGCCTGCAGAGGAATATGAGGCCCAGCATAATGATGAAGGTGAGTTGGAAACTTCCTGTGAACAGGTCGCCGGGGCGCCAGGCGAGGACGATGAGCGCCGCGGCCGCCAAGGAGTTAAAGAACAGGCGCTGGCGACCCACGGCCCAGCCGAGGCAGAGGATCCAGACGAACACAGCCGCCCGCAGGGCCGAGGGCTGAAGTTCCGTCATCAGGGCGTAGACGAGCACGACGAGCGCGACCAAGAAGGCCGTCAGGCGCCGCCCCGCCCCCGCCGCCCGCAAGAGCAGGAGCACCATCCCGCCCACCATGCCGACGTGGAGGCCCGAGACCGCGAGGAAATGGGCCGCCCCGCTCGCGATGAAGTCTTCCTCCACCACCCCCTTCGGGCCGGGTTCGTAATCGTCCAGCAAATCACGCCGGCCGAGCATGATGGCGGAGACGACGGCCCGGCCCTCCGCGCTCGGCAGGCGTTCGAGGCGCTTGACGGCCGAGTCGCGGATCGCACCGAGGACCCATCGCACCCGGTCGGCCGCGGGCTCGACGACGCGGATCGCTTCCTGGTGGTCGGTGCTGAGGAAGGCGCGGAACCCCTGCCGTTGCATGTAGCGGCTGAAATCGAACGCGCCGGGGTTAGCGGGGTCGTGAAACGGCGCGAGGAACCCAACGACCTCAACACGGTCGCCGAGGCGAGGGAAACCGGGCTGCTCCACGTCACACGCGCCGCGGGCCGTCACCCAGACGCGCCCCGCGGCCGGAACCCATCGGCCGTCGACCTTCGCCTGCCGGCAATCGATCGCCAGGCTCAGACGCTCATAATATGGGGCGTAGGGCAGGAAAACGTCGCGCGGCGGCGGAACGATGCGCGGCGAGCGGACGACCAGGCCATCGAGCGTCACAAGGCGAGTGCCGCTGTTTACGAGACGGCCCACGTCGTCCGGCGACGGGTCTACGGTCGAGCGATAGCGCGCCGCCCCGGCGCACCCTACGAGAACCAGGAGCGGAATGAGGAGGACGTTGCCCCGCGCGCGGAGAAAGAAGAGGGCGCCCCACGCGGCCGCGCCCGCAAGCGCCCCCGCGCACCACAGGAACATCCCGCCGCCAAGATAGTCGGCGACGAGGATGCCGGCGAGGAACGCCACTGCCGCGGGAACGAGCGGCTCATAGCGACGTGTCACGCGCTCGCGGGTCTGGATGGCTCATCCCCCCGGCGTTCGGAGGCGTACGCCCTCGCCCATTCGCAGAGGGCCTTAAAGAGGGCCAGGTGTCGCGGTTCGGAGATGAGATCCTCGGCGTGCCACTGGACGCCCAGGCCGAATCGGCTACGGTCTTCGCTCTCGACGGCTTCGATGAGGCCGTCGGCGCTCCGCGCGACGACGCGCATTCCGCGGCCCGGCTCGCGGACGGCCTGGTGGTGGCGGCTGTTGGTTTCGAGCGGCCCGCCGGCCTCGTCCGCTTTGCGAGATCTCGCCGCAGGCGGACCGGCCGTCGAGGCGGGCTCGGGGCCGACGATTCGCGCGAGCAGCGAATCCGCTTCAATCGTCACAACGTGCGTGACGGGGTGCTGCGTTGTCCCGTCGTGCCTGGCCGCGTTCGGAACGTCGGGGACGTGCTGAATGAGTGTGCCGCCGCGGTAGACTGCCAGTTCCTGGATGCCGAGGCAGACGGCAAGGACCGGCAGGCCGCGCGCGTTGGCCTCCTCCAGGAGCGCGAGGTCCGCCTCCTGCCGACGCGGGTCCATGAGGCGGGTCTTCGGATGTTTCGTTTCGCCCCAGAGGGCGGGGTCGAGGTCCCGCCCGCCCGCCAGAAGCAGCCCGTCGGCGTCCGCCAGGCGATTTGCCGGCGGCGGCCCTGACTCCAGAGGCTGAAGGACGAATGGATTTCCGCCGGCCTTCTGAACGGCCCGAACATATGCGTCGGGCGTCTTGCCGACGTCGGCCGTGACGGCGATGCGCGGTTTCACGTGCCCTCCCGCTTCAGGACGCGGCCGGGCGTCGCGCCCGTGTGCCGGCCGTCGGCGACGACCCGCTCGCCGTTGACGAAGACGTGGCGGATGCCGTCCGGGGCGGCCCACGGATGCTTGTACGTTGCACGGTCGGCGATGCGGTCGCGGTCGAAGACGACGAGGTCGGCCCAGGCGCCCTCGGCCAATCGCCCGCGGTCTTTGAGGCCGACGATGTCGGCCGGCAGGCGCGTCAGGCGCCGAATCCCCTCGCGCCAATCCATCAGCCCCAGGTCGCGGACGTACGTGCCGAGGAACCGCGCCGCCGTGCCATACGCCCGCGGGTGAGGCAGGCCCGCGCGCTCGGCGGCGGCGTCGGCCGGCAGGTGCCGCAGGCTCGAATCCGACCCGATGGCCACGTACGGTTCGGCGAGGATCGCCCGCAGGTTCTCCTCGCTCATCGACCGGTAGGTCGCGTTGACCTGGGTCTGGTGGTCCCGGAGGAGGTCGAAAGCCGTCTCGAGCGCATCGCGGCCGGTTTGCTCGGCGAGTTCGCGCAAGGTTTTGCCGACCGCGTCCTGGGGCCGGTCGGGATGGACGGCCGCGACGGTGATCCGGTCGAAGTAGTCGGGCTCGGGATGGGCCTTGCGGATCTCCTCGACGATTCGGCGGCGCGTGGCGGGGTCGGCGAGGCGCGCGAGTTCCTCTTCGCGGCCACCCTCGACGGCCCACTTCGGAAGCAGGAGCGAGTTCAGGTCCGTCATGCTCGCCAGGTAAGGATAGCGGTCGGCCGAAACGTCGAGGCCTTCGTCGCGTGCGCGGCGAAGGCGGTCGATGGCCTGGCCGGCCTTGGGCCAGTTCCTCGGTCCGGAGGCCTTGAGGTGGCTCACCTGGCCTCGGACGCCGCTGGAGCGGACGACCTCGAGAAATTCGTCCACCGCCTCGAGCAGGCGGTCGCCTTCGCTGCGGAGGTGGCTGGCGTAGTAGCCGCCCGCCTCGGCCACGGGCCGGGCCAGTGCGATGAGTTCCTCGGCGTCGGCGTAGCAGCCGGGCGGATAGATGAGGCCGGACGAGAGGCCGAACGCCCCGGCCTGGAGCGCCTCGTCGAGGAGTCGCCGCATACGTCGGCGTTCGTCGGCCGTCGCGGGCCGGCCGGCGTAGCCGACCACCGCGGCGCGCAGGGCGCCGTGGCCGGCGAGAAGCGCGCGGTTGACACTGGAGGGGGCCGAAGCGGCGCGGGCGTAGTAGTCGGCGGCGGAGTGCCAATCGATCGCCAGGCCGTGCGCGCGCCACTCGGCCTCGCGGCGGTGGAGGAACTCGCCGACGAGCGGAAACGGGCTCGCCCCGCAGTTGCCCGAGACGTCGGTCGTCACGCCCGCGAGAACCTTGCTTTCGGCCAGGGGGTACACGAAGGCGGCAAACTCGCTGTGGCAGTGGATGTCGATGAATCCCGGGGCGACCGTGAGGCTCGTCGCATCGAGGTCGCGCGAAGCCGGTTCGAGGACGGGCGCGATTTCGTCGATGCGCCCGCCCGAGAGGCGGAGGTCGGCCCGCCGAAGGCCGAGGTCGGCATCGAGGAGCGCTGCGCCACGGATGGTCCAGGTTTCGGACATGGGTTCTCGAAGGCCGGACCGTCGGCGTCAGCAAGGCCTGAGGATATCGATCGCCTCCCCAACCGTCGGGCACACGGGCAGGAGTTCCTCCAGCCGTGCCTGCTTGAAGACCCTTGCGACGTTGCCCGTCGCGCCGGCGAGCGCCAGCCGGCAGCCCCGATCCGCCAGGTGCGCGTGAATGTTGATGAGCATTCCGAGGGCGGCGCTCGTGAGGAATCGGACGTCCGATAGGTCCAGGACGAAGGCGTCGGCGTCGGCGCCGCCGGCGTCGATGGCGCGGCGCAGGTCGACGCCGAGGTGGCCGATCAGGTCGGCCTCGCTCACATCGTCCGCGTGGACGGTCAGCACTTCGACGGCGCCGCGTTCGCGGCGTGATGAGACGAGCGACGGGCGGCCGGCGGGCATCGAGAGGCTCCTCTCTACTGGTTGCTGCGGAAGGCCTCGACCGCCACGGCCGCGTCCTTGTAAATGTCGAACACCGTGTCGAGTTTCGTGATGCGGAAGACCTCCATGATCTCCGGCCTGATGCCGGAGAGTTTGATCTGCCCTTTCTTCTGCATCACGCGGCGCTGGAGGCTGATGAGCATCCCCAGCGCGCTCGAAGAAAGATGGCTGACCTGCGAGAAGTCGACGACGAACTTTTCCTCGTCGGCCGCGTCGATGAGTTCCTTCAGGCCCGCGCTCACCTGCTCGATGGTGACCGCGTTGAGCATCTGGCTCTGGCGGAAGATGACGACCAGGATGCCGTTGACCCTTTTGGTCGCGTACAGCGCGTCGGTTGACATGTCGCAGACCTTTCCTTGAGATGCGCCGCTGCCCGTCCGTCGGCGCCAGCCATTTTGCGGACTCCCGGCCCAGTGTCAACAAAAAGCCGCCAAGCCGCGACGCCCCAGGTTCGATGGGCTTCCACCTTCGTCCCGGCGCGCCGGGACTGTGGCGGACAAGACGCCGGACAAGCACGCCCGTGGCTATCGCCAATTGCGAGCCGCGGAGCGGCGACTGACGATAGCCACGGGTGCAAACCCGTGGAACCGAAGGCCCCAATCGCCCCCCTTTTTGCCTCTTCTGAGCCCCGGGAGGGGCGATTGAATCAATCCCACACGGAGCGCGGGTCGTATTCGATGCCGTGACGCTCCAGGAGCGCCAGAAACTCCTCTTCGAACATCTGTTTTCGGTGATGAGATTCCTGATCACCGATGTACTTTTTGACCTGCTCTGCGTTGGACTGGCTTACGCTGAACGCCGCGTACCCGTTCTGCCAGGCGAAGTCCTGCTCGGCGGGAAAGGTCTTGTGAACCCAGCCGGAAGAGAGGCTCTTCCAGTTGCGCATCGCGTCGGCAACGGCAACGTCGGTGCGCAGCAGGATCAGGCCATGGACGTGATCCGCCGTGCCGCCGATCTGGAGAGCGCGGCCGAATTCTTCGCGGGCGATGCCGCCGAGGTATTCGTGGAGGCGCGTGCGGAAGGATTCATGGATCGTCGGGCGCCGGTCCTTGGTGCCGAACACGGCGTGGACAAGGAGGTTCGAGTAAGTGTGGCCCATCAGCCGGTCCTTTCAATCGCCCCTACGGGGCTCAAACACACAACAACTGATTTGGATGTAGTACGCCACTTCGACTGTGCAACCGGGAACATGGTTGACACTTTAGACCGGGCACATGGTTGACACTTTCGGGTTTTGGGGAGACGGTTCGGC
>JBAUDW010000200.1:0-2319 GCA_049678285.1 Phycisphaerae bacterium | reverse complement strand
GCTCCGGCCCCCGCCCCCCGACGTCCCGCGGCCGATCACCCTTGGCGCCAGCCCTTCCAGAAAAAGCGGACATTCCTACTTTGCGGGAAAGAGGACATTTCTACTTTGCGTTGACACACCGAGGTGCGGAAGTGCGGGACATGAATGGGGTTGACAAGGATGGAGCCGGACGGGGGCCGTGCAGAAGGTAGAACCTTGATTCCGCGGGGACGAGGCGATAGAAGGGGCTTGCCGGTCACATTCTGGAAACGGAGAACGCCATGGTGGACCTCGAGAAGGTGGAGAAGGCGATGCGGATGCTCCTGGAGGGCATCGGCGAGGACCCGGGGCGGCCGGGCCTCGCCGAGACGCCTCGGCGCGTGGCGCGGATGTGGCAGGAACTCGTCTCCGGCATGGACCAGTCGGCCGAGGAGATCATGAAGGCGATCACGGTCGAGGATTACGACGAGTTGATCCTCCTAAAGGACATCCCGCTGGTGAGCGTGTGCGAGCATCACCTCGTGCCGTTCATCGGCCGGGCCCACGTCGCTTACCTGCCGACGCCGGGACGGGTGACGGGTCTCTCGAAACTCGCGCGGATCGTGAACATGGAGGCGCGGAAACTGCAGGTGCAGGAGCGGATGACGGCGGCGATTGCGGACGACATCATGAGGACGCTCGCGCCGCGGGGCGTCATGGTGGTGATCGAGGCGGAGCACCTGTGCATGACGATCCGCGGGGCGCGGAAGCCCGGCGCCGTGACGGTGACGAGCGTGGTGCGGGGCCTGTTCCGTGAGAACGAGGCGACGCGGATGGAGGCGCTGGCGCTCCTGAGGAACGGGCGGGGGAGCGCGTAGACGGGGCGCGGAGAAGGAGGTCCCGCGGATTCATCCCGGCGCGCCGGGATTCATCCGCGGGCGTTGAGGGCGCGGCGACGGCCGCGCTTTTTCTTTCTCATGGACCCTGGGGGGCCCTACCATAGTCCATAAGGTAGGGGAACTCCTTTTGGAGGACCGACGATGAAACGCACCGCTGGGTGGCTGGCGGCCTGCCTGTGGTTGGTGCTGGTTGGTTTGGCGGCTGGGAACGAGCCGCCGAGACCGATTCCTCCGATTCCGCCGATCCCGGTGCCGGCGTCGCCGGTCGCACAGATCGTGTCGGTGACCGAGTCGCTGGCGAAGATGGATGTGGCGGCCGGTCGGGCGTTCGCGTGGGACCTGGCGGAGGTGCTGGCGAAGCACGGGAAATCGCTGGCGGAGCAGAAGGTCGAGTGGCCGGAGGCTTTGCTGGACCTCAAGCGCGGTCCGAGGCCGGAGGCGGGCGAACCGAGCGACGCGGAGCGGCAGCGCATTTACGATCAAACGGAACCGCTGCTCCGCGCGGCGAATGAAATGGATCCCGACGGGCCGCCGGAACGGACGTGCCCGGTGAAACTGGGTGTGGCGATCCTCGAGACGGTGGCGGAGCGGTGCCCGAGCGCGTCGGTCTGTGCGGCGGCGGCAAGACGGCTGGTCGAGCGGTGTTTGCCGGATGCCGAGGGGCGGAAGGCGCCTCTGGAGGAACTTTCGCCGGGCGTGGCCGCGAGGGCGTATGAGGCCGCGCTCGGCCGGGCGCTGGAGATGCTGGCGAAAGGGCCGAGCGAGGATGCGGCGAATGCCCTGATCATTGGCGTGACGGTGACGCCGGCGGGGTCGTATTTTCTTGTGGACGCGATGGCGTCGGGGGCGCCGGAAGCCGCGGCGGTTGAGAAGCGGGCGGGGGAGTGGCGCGCGAAGGTCGAGGCGGCGCAGCGAGCGGAGGACCCTGCGGCGAGCCGGTGGGCGGTGGAGATGGCAATCAAGGCGCTCGAGGCCGTGAAGGCGAAGGCCGGGGAAATCGCCGAGACGGCCGTACGGACTGCGGCGATTGACGCGCTGGCGAAAAAGTTTCTCTTGGCAGTCAACACGGAGAACCGGGCCCAGGCGCTGGAGTGCCTGACGGCGAAGTCGGGAGAGGCGCTCGCGAAGGCGGAGTCGCTGCGGGCGGCATTCACGGGGCGGGAGGACACGAAGGACGTGCTGTATCGGGGCGCGGGGCCGGCGTACAGCCTGGGCGGGCGCGAGTACGTGACGGTGTGTTACCGGATCGTGGACACGGCGGGGCGCGGGGCGAGCGCGGCGAAGGAAATGGGCCTCGTGAAAACGGAAACGGGATGGCTGCTGGGGGAACCGTAGTAGTCCGTTGCAGTTCGTTTGAGGGGTGGCATGCCCACGGCGTCCGTTCCGTGGGCATGCATGGCCACGCAACGGAGCGTGGCCATGCCACCCGGCAACCATCAATCGTAGTGCAACGGACTACTAG
>JBAUDW010000199.1:0-9234 GCA_049678285.1 Phycisphaerae bacterium | reverse complement strand
AGCCAAACCCGCGGCGGCCGACCTCGCGGCCCAGGCGGCCGTGGCAGCGGCGGAAGAGGTGAGGAAGGCGCGGGCGGTCGAGGCGGATATCCTCGTCCTCCTCCCGCCGCCGGAGCCCGGCATGCCGGACGTCGTCCTGACGCGGGCCGAGGTCGAGGCCGGCACCTCGGAGAGCGTCGTCGAGGGTCAGATGCGCCTCGCCATCACCAGCCGAACCGACGAAACGCGCTGCGTTCTGACGCTGCCTCCGCCGATTGTCGTGACGGGCGTCAGCGTGAAGCGCGGCAAGAGCGACAACGTTCAGATCGTTCGCCGGGAGGACGGCTACTACCTCTATACGCTCGGCAAGGGCGATTACGAGTTGTCGGTGTCGTTCGCGTCGGCGGTCCAGGGCGAGGAACTGCGCAAGCAGGCGGCCCTTCCGCTGCCCGCGGCGACGACGGCGGTGATGACGCTGGTGCTCCCCGGGACGTCGCTCGACGTGACGGTCGCGCCCGCGCTGCCCTTGAAGGTCGAGGAGGGGGAGGACACGACGACGCTGACAGTGTACGGCGGTCCGGGCGGCGTGGCGACGGTCACGTGGACCCTGAAAGCGCCGGAAAAGGTGCTCGAGCCGAAGGTCTTCGCGGAACAGAGCGCGACGGTTCACCTCGGGCTGGGGGTTCTGCGGCTGGTGTCGGAAATCGGTTACTCGATCGTGCAAGGCAAACCTTCGACTTTCCGCGTGGCGCTGCCGGCCGAGGCGACGCTCCTCAAGGTGGACGGTCCGGACATCCGTACCTGGGAGGTGGAAGGAGAGGGAGCGGCACGGACGCTGCGCGTGGACCTCCTGGCGCCCGTGACGAACCAATACCGGTTTTCGATTGCGCTGGAGCAGGCGATCGGCACGCCCCAGGCCGACCAGCCTGTGACGCTCCAGATCCCGCTGCCGACCGCGCTCGACGTAAGCCGGGAGACCGGCTGGGTGGCGATTACGACCGACAAGGGTCTCAAGGCGGAGGCGGAGCGCACCGAGGGCGTTTCGCAGATGGACGTGCGCGACATGCCGCAGACGCTCCTTGCGGCGGGGGGCGACGTGCAGTTGGGCTTCAAGTACGTGAAGCGCCCCGTCACGGTCGTCGCGCGCCTGAGCCTGGTCGAGGCAAAGGTTTCAGGCGAGGTGTACCGGACGGTGAAGATCACGCCCGAGTCGCTCCGCATCCTGACGACGATCCAGTACCAGATTAAGGACGCGGGCGTCTTCCGGTTCCGCATCCGGCTGGACCCGGGGGTGCGTCTGGCGGACCTCGAGGGCCAGGACATCAACAACTGGAGCCTGGCGGACGAGATCCTGAGCATCGACCTTCGGTCGAAGGCCGAAAAGGAATATACGCTCCGCCTCGTGACGGAAAAACAGATCGAGGGCCAGGAGGTGGAGATTCCCCGCCTGGAACTCCTGGACGTGCAGCGGGAGCGCGGGTACGTGGCGATGGAAGTCTCGCCCGGAACGAAAGTGGATCCGAAGGCGGCGGAAGGCATCGCGCAGATCAACGTCAAGGACCTGCCGGCCCCGATGATGGACCCGGCGCCGGCGAGCCTGGCGTACCGGTACATCCGCCATCCGTACCGTCTGGCGGTGGTCATCAGCGAGGTCCAGCCGGAGATCATTGCGACGACGCAGAGCCTGATCGACGTGGAAGAGACGGAAATCCGCGTCTCGTTCGATGCGACGTACGACATCCGCAAGGCGGGCGTCTTCGCCCTGAGGCTCCAGTTGCCGAAGGACCTTCAGATTCTTTCGCTCGAAGGCAAGGGCGTGGACGACTGGAAACTGGATAAGCAGACAGGCATCGTGGACGTCGGCCTGGAAGCGAAGACGCAGGGCATCTATGCGCTTCGCCTGACGGCGGAGCAGCGGCTCGAAAAGGGCGCCGAGGGTCCCATGCCGCTCCCGAACATCACTTGCCTGGACGTGCGGCGAGAGACGGGTTTCCTGGCCGTCCGGCCGAGCGAAGGCATGCGCGTCCGAAGCGCCGAGGAGGGCGTCCAGAACCTGCGCGAAATCGACGTGAAAGAACTTCCGCAGCCGCTTCAGCAGGAAGGCGTGGCCCTCGCCTACAAGTACTTCCTCCAGCCGTGGCAGGCGTCGCTGCACCTGGAGAGCATCGAGCCTTACGTCACGGCCGAGATCTTTAACTTTATCAGCCTGGGCGAGGCGTATGTGCAGGCGGCGGCGACGATCCAGTACGTCGTCCAGTACGCGGGCCAGCAAACCTTCCGCTTCCAGTTGCCCACCGATGCCGTCAACGTGGACATCACGGCGGCAGACCTGAAGAACAAGGCCGAGGACCCCGACCAGCCGAACCTCTGGACCCTGACGTTCCAGGCGAAGCACAAGGGCAGTCTCTACGTCAACGTCTCCTACCAGACGAACCTGGACAAGGATGCGAAAACGCTTGCCTTCAAGGGCGTCGAGGTGCTGGACGTCAAGCACGAGCGCGGGTTCGTGGCCGTCGCGCCCCGGAGCGATCTGGAGGTGTACGCCGCCGAGCAGACGACGGGCCTGATTCCGATCGACGATCTGGAGATCCCGGCATCGTATCGGCAGGGGATTCCGGCGGCAGTGGCCCTCGCGTACCGGTACCCCGCGAGGCCGTATGAACTGGCGCTCTCGATGGTCCGGCGCGAGTCGGCCGAAGTCCTCGTCGCCCTCATCGAGTCCTGCCGCCTGAACACCACCGTGACGGAGGACGGCAACCTCGTGACGGACGTCGTGTACCGCATGCGCAACACGCGCAAACAGTACCTGGAACTGGTGCTGCCGAAGGACGCGAAAATCTGGCACGCCTTTGTGGACCGCGACCGCGTGACGCCGATGACCAGCGAACGCGACGGTAAGCCGATCACGATGATCCCCGTCATCGGCCGCGGAAAGGACCAGCGTCCGTTCGAGGTCCGCCTACGGTACTCGAGTAACATCGGCGAGGCGCTCGGCCGGACGGGCCCCCTGGCGCTCGACGTGCCGGAAACTGAAATCGCGACGATGCGCGTCGGCTGGGAACTCGCGCTGCCGGAAGACTACGTCGTGGTGAACGATTGGGGCAGCCTGACGCGCGTGCCGTCGCTGGATGCGCAACTGTCGGCGATGTCCCCGCTGCCCTCGGGCGCCCAGCAGGGGATCAACCCCGCGATGGACAAGGAGATGAGCCAGCAGGAAAGGATGCAGGAGGAGTTTAACCTCCGCGTCTGGGAACACGCGGACACGGGGGTGCAGCCGTCGGCGCGGGTGACGGTCCAGCCGGACCGGCCGACCCAGTATGCGCCCGACCGTCCGATCACGATGAACCGGTACTGTTTCCAGACGCTGATCGCGATCGGCAAGCCGCCGACCCTGCGCGTCCGCTACATGACGGTTCCGGTCAATGCCGTGAGCCGTGGCGTCGTGGCGGTCCTGGCGCTCATAGGATGCGTGCTGGCTTGGCGGAAACTCCGGGCGTCGGCAGGCTGGCGGTTTCTGGGCAATCTGTCGGCGGCGGCCCTGGTGCTGGCGATCCGGACGCTGGCCCGGCATTCGTACGAGCAGTACCTGACGGACATCCTGTGGATTCTGGTGGCCTCGGCGGTCGTGTTCGGCGGGTACCACCTGATGCGCTGGCTTGGGCGGCGCGTGTCGGTTTGGCTCCAGGGAATGAGAAGCCGCAGGCCCGTGCTTGCAACGGCGTCGGTGCGTCCGAGCGCGCCGTCGCAGGGGCCGGAGGATTAACCTCAGGGTTAGGCGAAGTGACAACGACGGGCGGGAACGCCGTGCGAAAACGGGCGCCCCGCCCGTCGCCGTTGCTTTGAACCTTGAACTTGCCACTTTGAACCGCCTTTATTCCCTTGCCCTCCCCCCATCCACATGCCAAAATCAACACCCGCCGCTCCCACCAAAGAGGATGCCTCTCGCCGTTTCCGACGAGAGGCATTGCCTCGCGGATCCTCTCACGGCAAGCCGTGAGGGCCTTGGTGTGAAAAGATCCGTACCAGGATCGGACACACTCAAAAATACTATTGCGAAACACCCCGGACTTGTCAATACTATTTCCCCGGCACATCCCACGTTGAGAAAGGGGGGCACATGGCCCGCTATACACTCGGTTTGGACCTGGGCAGCAACTCAGTCGGGTGGGCCCTTATCGCGCAAGACGGAACCCTCTTCGATAACCGTACGCCTATCCTCGCCGGCGCCCGCGTCTTCCCGGCGGGCGTAGCCGACTTGGAGACGGGGAAGGAAAAGGCGCGCGGCCAGGAGCGCCGCGAGAAACGCAGCCAACGCCGCATTCTCTACCGCCGCCGCATGCGCCGTGGAGCTCTCAGGCACGCCCTCGCCGACGCCAGCCTTTGCCCCACCGGCAGGGAGGACTTCCGCCGTTGGCTCGCCCTCGAACCCTACACCCTGCGCGCTCGGGGCCTGGACGAGCGCCTCCACCCCCGCGAGTTCGGGCGCGCGCTTTACCACCTCTGCGAGCGCCGCGGATTCAAGTCCAACCGGAAAACCGAGTCTAAGGACGATAACAAGGTCACCAAGGGTGCCTCGGTCCTCCAGGCCGAGATCGAGGCCGCCGGCTGCCGCACCCTCGGCGAGTACTGCGCCAAGCGCCTGGCGCGCACGGACCACCGGGCCGATTCCGACCAGCGCATCCGCGGGCCCTATACGCTCCGCGCGATGTATGAACACGAGTTCGATTCGCTCTGGGACAGCCAGCGCCGATTCCATCCCGACCTCTTGACCGACGACCTCAAGCGACGCGCCCACGAGGCGATCTTCTTTCAGCGCCCCCTACGATTCGACCCCAAGACGATCGGCGATTGCGAACTGGAGCCGTGCGAAAAACGCTGCGCCCGCGCCCACTCGGCCGCCCAGCGCTTCCGCATGCTCCAGGAGATCAACCATCTGCGCGTCATGGACACGGGCGGCGACCGCCCGCTCCGCCGAGAGGAGCGAGAAAAACTCGCCGACGCCCTCGGCCAGAAAAAGAAAATGACCTTTGACCAGATACGCAAGTGCCTCGGCCTTTGCAAAGACCAGCCCTTCAACCTCGAAGAACAAGGCAAACGCGACTGGCTCCACGGCAACGAGGCACAGGCCGCTCTTCGCCAAAAGATCATCAGGCCCTGGTACGAGAGTCTGCCAGAAGAAACGCGCCTCCAGGTCTGGGATGCACTCGCCGACATCCAGAACGAGGACGAACTGCGGCGCACCGCCCTTGGCCCTTGGGGTTGCTCCGAGCCACAGGCAGACCAACTGATCAAGATTAGTCTGACGACCGGCCACTTCAGCCTTTCCCTGAAGGCCATCCGCAAGATGCTTTCTTTTCTTGAGCCGTCGCACTTCTGCGACGACCGATGCCTCCAACTTTTCCCCGAAAGGGATCCAGAGGCGGGCCACGTCGTGAGCGAAGCCAAGCAACTCGCCGGCTACGCCCTTTTGCCAGAGGTCCAGATCCACGACCGCCTTCCCCCCGCACAAACCCTCTTCAAGCAGATCACCAACCCCCTCGTCCGGCGCGCCCTCACCGAGACCCGCAAGGTCGTCAATGCCATCGTCCGTGAGTTCGGCAAACCCGAGGAAATCGTCCTGGAACTCGCACGCGACCTCAAACATAGCCGCCAACAGCGCCAGGATATCCACTGGGAAAACCGCAACCGTGGCAAAGAGAACGACGAAATCCGCGAACGCCTCCAACGCGAATTTGACATCCAGAACCCTTCCCGCGACGACATCATCAAGTACCGCCTCTGGGAGGAGTGCCAAAACTTCTGCGTTTACACCGGCCAATCCATCCCCAAAACCAAACTCTTTTCCCCCGACGTCCAAATCGAGCACATCTACCCCCTCGACCGAAGCCTCGACGACTCCTACCTAAACAAAACCCTCTGCTACGGAGCCGAGGTCAACCGCCGAAAGGGCGGACGAACGCCCCACGAGGCTTATGCCGACACCCCTGAATACGAACAAATCCTCCAGCGCGCCAAAACCCTCCCCTGGAAAAAACGCCGACGCTTCGAGGTTAAAGAGGTCAAGTTCGACGAGTTCGCAACCCGCCAACTCAACGACACTCGCTACGCCAGCCGAATGGCCATGCAGTACCTCCGCTCCCTCGGCGTCCCCGTCCGCCCCGTCAAGGGCCAGACAACCAACAACCTCGCCCACTACTGGGGCCTCTACGGCGTCCTCGGAACCGACTACTCCAAGACACGCGACGACCACCGATACCACGCCATTGACGCCATCACCGTCGCCCTCACCACCCGCTCCCATCTCCAGGCCCTCGCCCGGGCGATGCACTCGCGGCACAGCCGGGCCGCAGACCACAAACTCGCCCCACCTTGGAAAACGTTCTGGGATGATGCGCAGGCGGCGGTCGAGCGAATCAACGTTTCCTTCCGCCCCACCCGCAAACTCGCCGGTAAACTCCACGAGGAAACCGCCTACGGACCCACCGAAAAACCCAATAATTACGCTTACCGCGTTCCCGTAGAACGGTTGACGCCTGCGATGGTCGCGGGGATTCGCGATCCGGTCATCCGGGGCATTGTGCGCGAGCGACTCAAAGAGCACGCCATCGAAGAAAAGGGAAGCGGCACCCTGGGGAAAGTCCTCACCGAGCCGACCTTGACCATGCCCTCCGGCGTCCCAATCAAACGCGTCCGGATAAAGACCGTCGAGAAAACGGCGATTGAGATTCGGCGAGTGAACGGGCAGGCCGCCAAGTTTGTCCTCCCCGGCGGGAATCACCACGTCGAAATCTTCCAGAAGCCCGACGCCTCATGGACCGGACGCTGCATCTCTCGCTTCGACGCCTGCTGGCGGCTCCGCAAAGGTCTCCCCGTCGTGGACCGAGAAGACCAGCATGGCAAGCCGGATGTGCCCGACGGCTCTAAGTTCCTCTTCTCCCTCTGCATCAACGACATGGCACACTTGACCGACTCAAAGACGGGAGAGGTGCGCCTCTGTCGCGTTCAGGGGATATCAGTCAGCAGCCCTGTCGTTGTCCTTAGGCTGCACAGCGCCGCCACCCTTGAGGATAAGGATGCCCGCATTCTAATCGGCCCATGGGACACTTTGCGCAAATTTCGTGTGCAAAAGGTCCATGTGGACCTCCTCGGACGGACGTACCCCTGCCATGATTAAACGCACCATCGAAATCTCGGGACAAGGCAACCGCCTCTCCGTCGCGCTCGGCTCCCTCATCATCCAACGCGACAGCCAGGAAGTCGGACGAGTCCCCCTCGAAGACCTCGGCGTACTCATCCTCGACGCCCCCGACACCCTTTACACCCACTGGGTCCTCGCCGAAGCGCTTGCCGCTGGCGCCGTCGTCGTCCCCTGCGGACGAGACCACCTGCCCTGCGGCCTGTTCCTGCCACAGAACAACCGCCTCCAGACCCAACGCCTCGCAGCCCAAGTGGCCGCACCTCTCCCCCTCAAGAAACGCCTCTGGAAACAAATCGTCCAGGCCAAGGTTCGCCACCAGGCCCAGGTCTTGGACCCAGACCATCCGGCACGCCGACGCCTCTTGGCCCTCGTGAGCCGCGTTCGCTCCGGCGACCCGACCAACATCGAGGCCCAGGCCGCTCGCATCTACTGGCAGGCCCTCTTCGGACTCTCCTTCCGTCGAAACCCCGACGCCGAGGACGGAACCAACGCCCTCCTCAACTACGGCTACGCCGTCGTGCGCGCGGCCGTAGCGCGGGCCATCTCGGGCGCGGGCCTGCATCCTTCCTTCGGCCTCCATCACCACAACCGCGGCAACCCCTTCGCACTGGCCGACGATCTCCTGGAGCCTCTCCGGCCCATCGTGGACCGAAAGGCCAAGGCCCTCACCGAAACCGGCCAGGGCGATATCGCCCCCGAAACCAAACGCGAAATCCTTGGCCTCCTGACGGAGGAGGTCGAGGTCGCCGGCCTTCGCGGGCCCCTCCTCGTGGCTCTCGAACGCACCGTCGCCTCCCTCGTCCGCTCCTACCAGGGAGAACAGGCCAAACTCGACCTCCCCGCACCATGCAACTGAGCGCCTACCGAAACATGTGGCTCCTCACCATGTTCGACCTGCCGACCGACACCAAGCCCGCCAGGAAACAGTACACCGTATTTCGAAAGGCGCTGCTCAAGGACGGGTTTACGATGATGCAATACTCGGTCTACGTCCGCCACTGCGCGAGCGCGGAGAACACCCTGGTCCACGAAAACCGGGTGCAGGCGCACCTCCCCCCCGACGGGGAAGTCAGGCTCCTTCAGATCACGGACAAACAGTATGAAAGGATGCGCGTTTTCTGGGGAAAAAGAAGAAAACCGACCGAGCCTCCGCCCGCCCAATTGGAACTTTTTTAGCCCCAAATCGGCGGCAAAGGCCCGGCCGGCAACGACTTACAGCCGCAATAGTGTACCCGATCCTGGCACGGAATCAATCCACAACTGCCAACGATCGACGGAATGGGAAGGCAAAGTGTACCCGATCCTGGCACGGAATCAATCCACAACCTCCACAGGGCGCGCACGAACTCGTAGCCAGTGTACCCGATCCTGGCACGGAATCAATCCACAACAGAACCCCCGACGAAACGGAAAGGGGCTTGAGTGTACCCGATCCTGGCACGGAATCAATCCACAACACTGCGCCTCCCGTTACTTCACCAGCATCCAAGTGTACCCGATCCTGGCACGGAATCAATCCACAACCCCAAAGTCCCAATGTCCTCTATGCCGCAAAGTGTACCCGATCCTGGCACGGAATCAATCCACAACTCAGCGAGTGTCGCGCGCTGCTCCTCATACAGTGTACCCGATCCTGGCACGGAATCAATCCACAACTCCTCCGAACGCTACCCTTCGTCGCCGACTAGTGTACCCGATCCTGGCACGGAATCAATCCACAACTCCCACCGCTGCTTCCGCACGCGCACCTTGAGTGTACCCGATCCTGGCACGGAATCAATCCACAACCTTTCGCTTGCTCTTAGCCATTTTCAGACAGTGTACCCGATCCTGGCACGGAATCAATCCACAACCCTTCGCCCACAAGCCCCGTTCGCCTTCCAGTGTACCCGATCCTGGCACGGAATCAATCCACAACGGCGCGGATTTCCGGCGACAGGCATTTCCGGCCCCCATCCTGCTTTTCCCCCTGCCGCGCGTCGTTCTCTCCTCTCTCCTTACTACGCACTCCACACTGGCACCCCCCCTCCCCCCAATCCCCTTAGCTTGTCCCCATG
>JBAUDW010000198.1:0-8881 GCA_049678285.1 Phycisphaerae bacterium | reverse complement strand
TCTTAACATTCGGGGGTCTTTAGGAGAAAAAACCCCCCTGACGCCACCGCCAAGGCCGGTGGGTTCCCCAAAATCGCCCAAAAATACCCCCCAAAACTCGCGCCAAAAAGTTATCCACAATCGCCGGCGTTCATAAGTTTGGGCGGGGTTTCGTGACCCGCGCGGGCGTATAATGTCGCCATGGCAACGGAAACCCTGGAACCCATCACGGCCGCCGGACTGCTCGTCACCGACTACTGCCCTGCCCGGTGCCGGCACTGCTACGTCTCGGCCGGGCCCGACGGCAAGCGGTGGATGACGGCCGACGCGGCCCGCGGGCACTTTGCGGCCCTCCGCCGGCTCGGCGTCTCGGCCGACGGCATCCACATCGGCGGCGGCGAACCGTTCGGCCGGGGCACGCAGGCCGATTTCGACCGGCTCCTGGCCATCGTCCGGGCCGCCCGCCAGGCGGGCCTCGACGGCGTCGGATACGTCGAAACGGGCGGCGCCTGGGCCGTCTCCGAAACCCGCGCCCGGGAGTGGTTGTCGGCCTTGGCGGAGGCGGGCATGCGCCAACTCGCCGTCAGCGCCGACCCGTACCACCAGGAGTTCATCCCGGCCGAGCGGGTGAGGCTCCTTTACGAGGTGGCCGCCAACATCCTGCCCTCCGGGGGCGTGCGGGCCCGGCGGTGGCGTTGGCTCCAGTCGCCCCAGGACGTGGCGGCGATGGGCGAAAACGAGCGAAAATCGCTTTTCCAATCGACGCTCGAACGGTATCCTGAGCGGATGACCGGCCGGGCGGCGGAGGAACTGGCACCCCTCGTGGGGCGCGTGCCGATCGGCGAGGTTCCCGACGACGGGTGCGCCAAGGCGCTCCTGGCGAGCGGGCACGTGCACGTGGACCCGGAAGGATGGGTTTATCCGGGAACCTGCGTGGGGATTACGCTGGGCCGCGCGACGGCCGAGCGGCCGCTGGACGAACTTCTGTGCGGGTGGCGTGTCGGCGACTGGCCGAGGATCGCGCTCCTTGCGGCGGGGGGGCCGAAGCGGCTCCTCGACGAGGCCGAGCGGGACGGATTCGAGGCGGACCCGGCGGGGTACGCCGGCAAGTGTCACCTGTGCTGGTCGGTGCGCCGGCACTTGGTGCAATCGGGTGCGGGGGGCGAGGATTTTGCGTCGGAGTCGCTTTACGTTGAAATGCGTGTCACCCAGAGCAAGGAGAATCGGCGATGATCCGGGCGTATTATTTGCCGCCGGCCGGCAAGCCGAGCGTCGCGCTGACGGACAAGGAGCAGATTCTGGAGGTCTTTCGGCGTAAGGAGGGCTTCCTGTGGGTGGACATGGAGTCACCGACGCCGGAGGAGACGAACTTCCTGGCCGACGGGTTCGGATTCCACCCCGTGACCGTCGAGACGTGCCGGGAGGTGACGAGCCAGCCGCTGGCCCACGGTTTCGACGATTACCTCTTCATGGTGATCCATGCCGTGAACATCCAGACCCGCGGGGTGGAGGTGGACACGCTGGAGGTGGACATTTTCTGGGGCAAGCAGTTCGTGCTGACGTATCACCAGGTGCCCGTGAAGAGCATTTCGGAAATGCGGGACCAGTGCGAGAAGGACGGCGAGCGGCTTTTGTCGCGTGGGGCGGCGTTCTTCATACACGCCGTCGTGGACAAAATCATCGACAACTTCGCGCCGACGCTGGAGCGTATCGAATACCTGCTCGAGGAGCTCGAGATTCAGATCTTCCGCAACCCGACGGACAGGCTCCTGCACGAACTGCTGGACCTGAAGCAGACGGTCCTGTACCTGGGACGCGTGGCGGGGGCGCAGCGGGACGTGGTGGGCCGGCTGGTGCGCGGGGAGTTCGGGCCGGTGACGAAGCAGGCGATGGCCTACTGGCTCGAAGCCTACGACCACCTGCTGCGGATGGTCTACACGGTCGAGAACTATCGGGACATGATCACCACGGCGCGCGAAACCTATATGTCGGTCGTCACGAACCGCACGAACGCGGTCATCAAGGTGCTGACGATCATCGCGACCGTGTTCATGCCGATCACGTTCATCGCCAGCCTGTACGGGATGAACTTCAAGTTCATGCCCGAGATCACCTGGAAATGGGGCTATCCGGCCGCGCTGCTCCTCATGGTGGTCAGCACGGCGTGGATGGTCTGGTTTTTCCGGCGCAGGAAGTGGATTTAGCGTGCCCGTGGCCGCCTACGCATCCTTCAAGGCGCACGCCACGTCGGGAAACACGTCGAAGAGGTGGTCGAGGCGGGTCGTCTCCAGGAGTTTCCTCAGGCGTTTCTGCGGGTTGGCGAGCCGGACGAACCCTCCGCGGCCGTGGGCCTTTAGATAAGCCGTAATCAGCACCCCCAGCGCATCGGAGCAGATGAAGTCGGTCTTCGAGAGGTCGCAGACGATGCGCGTCGCGCCGGCGTCGACGGCGCGGAGCAAGGCGTCGCGCAGCGCGGCCGAAGCGCCCACGTCCGCCGACCCCTGGATCGAGACAATCGTACAGGCCCCTTCCTGGTGCACCTGGACCTTCATGGCAGCCACCCCCTTCTAGCAACGCCGACCCGATTCCGGAAACCCGCGGACAGGATTCGCGCGGTATTTGACCATGTGCACTTTCGTGCCGTTCGCCGAGTAGGTGACCTCGTCCATGTAGGACCGCATGAGCATCACGCCGCGACCGCAGGGGCGCTGGAGGTTCTCATCCACCGTCGGGTCGGGCACGCAATCGGGCCGGAAGCCGGCGCCCTCGTCGGCGACGCGGATCTCGACGCGCTCCGGCAACACGCGATACGCCAGCCGAACCTGCCGCGAAGGGTCCATCCGGTTCCCGTGCTTCATCGCGTTGATGAGGGCCTCCTCAAAGGCGAGGCGGACGGCAAAGCAATGGTCCTCGCCGTAGCCGAGCGCCGCCAGGCGCGCCAGGACCTTCCGCTCCGATTCCCGGATGGCCGTCAGGCGGGTGGGAAGGACCTCTTCGGTCCAGCCGGCGGCATCGTGGGTTTCGGTGGGGTGACTCGGCACGCTAGGCCCCCGCCCTTCCTTCGGCAAAGAGGGCGGCAACGGCCTCCTCCTCGCGGTCGAAGATGCGGAACAGCCGATCCAGACGGGTAATGGAAAAAAGTTCGTAGATGCGCGGGTCGATGTCCGCCAGACACAGTTCGCCGCCCGATTCCGCGAGCCGCTTATGCAACCGAATCAGTTCCCCGAGCGCCAGGCTGCTCAGGTGGTGGACACCCAGGAAATTGAGAATCACCCGCCGGCCTGGAACGTCGGCCAGCGCCAGGAGCGCCTGGCCGAACGCCTGGACCTGGGTCTCGTTGAGAATGGCTTCGGCGCAGATTCGGGCCACCGTCACGCCATCGCGGTCCGTCGCGTGGATCATGTTGTCTTTCACCACCATGGGACGACTCCTCGCGCGGGCAGGACACGGAATATTAGGCCCGCCCGAGAAAAGTGTCAATGCTTTTCCGCCCCGCGCCGATCACTTGGCCACGCGGGCGCGAGCGAGGAGCGCGACAACGGCCGCGGCGGCGAGGTAGGGCCACAGGTCGGCAAGGGTCGCGCGGCGGCGGGCCTCGATCGACCCCCGAATGGCCTCGACGGCGGCCTTGGAATCATCGCGGCCCGGACCCGCTTGGAACCCTTCGTCAGAACCGGTCAAGGAAACGCCGAAGGTGCGGTAGGCCGTCCCGCGGGCGTCGCGCGGCACGAGCCAGTCCAACGCCCGCCGCCAGAACACCGGGAAGCCGGCCCGGCGGGCCCAGTCAGTCGCCGGCTCGTCAAACCCAAAGAGGACCGCCAGGCGGCGCACGCCGCTCGCCTCCCAGGTGACGATGAGCGGCACATCGGGTGTCCCAAGGACCACCCGGGCCGACGGGTCCAAGGCGTAGCGCCGAACCGGACCGAGGCGCGGCGGCTCGAGGTACAGCGCATCGGCCAGGGGATGGTCGACGGCGACGCGCCACTCGGCTGGCGCCTCCTGGTCCGTCGGGCGGACGGGCCCTGCCCCCTCGGGCGGAAGGACGAGCGCCGCTGGGCCTTTCCACTCCGCCGGCAGCGCCGACGCATAGGCCACGACCAGGTCCACCTCGCCGGCGCGCGGCGCCGTGCCAGCCGGCGATTCAACCACCGCCGTGTCGCCGCAGGCGGCCAGGGCGCGGCTCATGGCGGCGGGCGCGTCGCCCACGAGGAGGATGCGCAGGGGGCCGGCTTGTTCCAGCGCCAGTTGCGCCTGATTGTCCTCTGGAAATCCGTCGTCCGGGCCGTCCAGGATCACAGCCAACTTGCCCCCAGCGGCACCCGGGAGCAGCAGGTTCCTCTCGACCGTCTCGCCTGGTGAAACGAACGCTCGTTCCGTCGCAAGGGGGCGAGACATGGCGTCGCATACGCGCAGATCGCAGGACCCCGGCGCGTCGGGGGCCGCTCGAGCCGACACCAGGAGCCAGTCTCCGCGTACCGCCACTCGCCGGAGGCCGACATTGCGCGACTCGCCGCCCGCCGCAAGGACGTAAACGTTCTCGGGCACCTTCTCGCGTGGGGCCACGTCGGTCACATAAAGGATAGGCAGATCCGGGTTCCCGGAGGCCTCGGCCAGCGCCACGGGGAGCGCGTCGCGACTCGCCAGGACGAAGCCGCAGGTCCTGACAAAGCGTCGCTGGAACTCCTCGGCTGTCACCCGCTCCGCCAGAACGGCATTCGAATCGTCGGGAACGAGAACGAGACGAATCGGGGCATCGCCCAGCGCGCCCAGGACGTCCGACATCATGGCCCGCGCCCTGTCCGCTCGCCGGTCCCGTTCGGCTCCGGCCCAGGCGCCCATGCTGGCCGTGCGGTCGATGACAAGCGTCGCGACAGGGTCCAGGGGCGCCGCGGTCCTGACGGCCGGCCGCGCGAGCGCGACGACCACCAGAAGCACCAGGACGGCATCAAGCCAGAGGAGCGGATCCGCCAGGCGCACCCGGGCGGAGGGTTTTCCGGCCGGCCCGTCGCCCAGCGCTCGCTTCCACAAGAGGAGCGACCCGACGACGACGCGCCGGCCGCGAGGCGCCAGAAGCCCCCACAGAAAAACCGCGGGCACGAGCACCAAGCCCATCAGCGACCAGGGGGCCAGAAGTTCCATCGGGCAGGCAGTCCCCGGGGCCTACAGGCCCTCTTCCTCGGCCTCGATGCGGACGACCTTCGTCAGCAGAAGGTAATTGTGCTGGTAATACAGCGTGACGATGCCGCTGATGCGCCACCGGGCGTGTTTGCGGCCCTCGTCGGTGACACTCTCCAGATACTCCCGCCATCGGCTTTCGAGGAGGCGCATCGGCATATCTCCCGAGTCGAAGACGAAGACGGGGTTGCCCTCGGCGCCGTGGCCGAATCGGCCTTCGCGGTCGAAGATGCGTTTGCCCTCTTCCAGGGGGGCGGGCCCCCTCTTGACGGGCGGCTTGTACACGCTCTGCTTGAACGGATACTTCGGGTCCACGGGAGGAATCGCGGGGATCTCGACCTCCGGGACGAGGGGCGGCGGCGTGATGACCGGCTCGGTGGCTTCCGCCTCGGCGGATTTTGCGGCGGGCATGGAGGGAATCTCGACCTCGGGAATCGGCGCGGGCGCGGCGACAGGGGCTTCCGCGGATTCGGACGCTTGCGCGGAATCGGCGGCCCCGCCGCCGCCGACCGCCGCCACCAAGGGCCAGACCATCCCCATTGCCAGAAGGGCCGCCATCACGCCCGCCGCCTGCCTCATCACCGGTCTCCTGCCTGCCGGCGCCGCGGCAGGGTCACCGCACGCCGACGCACCAAGTCCATTGTACGGCCCCGCTGCTCGCCCGCCCAACCAATTGTCCGTTTGTCGGCCTCGTTCAGCGTTCCAGGCGCTCCGCCCGCCGTTCGAGCCGCTCGAGGCGCCCGTCGTTTTCCTCGTGGATGCGGTCGTTCTGGCGCCGGATCGCCTCAAATTCCTCGTCGAGCGACCGTTCGATTTCGTCCAGGCGACGCTCGATGCGGTCCATTCGTTCGAGGAGCCGGCCGATGTCCTTCCCGATGCCGTACGGGTCGCCGGGCATCACCGGCGGCGCTAAAGGCCTGAGCCACGGGGGCTCACGCTCCTCCGGCGATTCTTCGCGGGGCTCACGCCACTTCTTCATCCATTGCTCGACTTGCGGCCGCACGCCCTCGAGATATTCCCGCAGCCGGGGGAGTTCCTCGAGCAACCCTTCCGGCAACCCGAGGAGCGGCCCGCTCCGGAACGCCCGCGACTCACGGGCCGGCGCCTCGCCCAGAGTGACGCGCGTCTCCTGGCGCTTGCCCATACGGTAATAGGTCACCTCGATCTCGTCGCCGGGCTTGCGAGTTCGGAGACGTTCGACGAGTTCGGCCGGCGTCGTGACGGGCTGGCCGTCGATCCTCGTGATGACGTCGCCTGGAAGGACGCCCGCCTTGGAGGCGGGGCTCGAGTCGGTCAGGCTGTCGACGAGAACGCCCCGGTCGGTGCCCGCGATCTCGCGCATGTCGTCGGAGAGGGGAACAGCCAGGATGCCGAGGAAGGCGTGCGGCCCGGCGCCGCCGGGACCGGACGGCCTCTCGGCGGGAGGTCCACGGCGGGCGGGCGGTTCCCCGCGGACGGGTTCCGGGTGCTCGGCCAGGCGGACGTCGGCCTGACGGCGGGCGCCTTCCCGGTAATACTCGATGCGGACGCGGTCGCCGGCGCTCAAGCGGCGGACGGTCTCCACGAGGTCCGCCCCCGAGTTGATTTTTTCGTCGCCGACAGCGGTGATGACATCGCCGGGCTCCAGGCCGACTCCCGCCGCGGGACTGTCCTCAATGACTTCCGTCACCCGTGCTCCCGCCTCGGTGCCGCTTGCCTTTCTCGCTTCGCCCGTCAGGTCGCGGACACCGACGCCGAGAAACGCCCGGCTGGACTCGCCGGGTTCCGCCACTTCAGCGGGCGGGCGGCCCGGTTCGATCTCCCGGCCGTTCACCCACATGCGGACGCGAGGCGGGCCGCCCCTCTCCGATTCGGTGCGGACTTCGACGCGGGCGGAGGCCGACTTCGGCTCGTCGGCGGCCCAGGCGATTCCGGCGGCGAGCAGAATCCCCACGGCCGCCAAAAGGCCACAGCAGCGTTTCGCTTTCATGTTCGGCTCCCTTCCTCGACGCGAGCATCTTCCATCATAGCGTCTTGGGAGCGGCAAGGGAACGGGTTTTGGTGTGGTTGCGGGATCCGGGAATGCCTATAATCCAGGCCAAAGGGACCGGGGAGGACGCTCGGCCGATGACACAGGGCCTCGTACGGATCATCGTGAACCCCATTTCGGGCCGCGGCCAGGACCGCCGACTGCTCGAGCACCTGGCGCTTCATCTGCGCCATCGCCATTTCTCCCTGGAGGTTTGCCGGACCGAGGGGCCGGGCGACGCCCACCGCCTCGCGGCCTCGACGCCCGACGACGCGCACTGCATCGTCAGCATCGGCGGCGACGGAACGCACCGGGAGGTCCTGGCGGGCCTCGTGGGCCGGCCGGTGGCGGCCTGCGTCGTCCCAGGCGGGACGGAGAACGTCTTTGCCAAGACCTTCCACCTGACCGGCACGCTGCGCGAGATCCTGAGCCTCATTCAGAACGGCCGGCCCGTCGTGCTGGACGTCGGCCTGGCCGACGACCACCCGTTCGTCATGTTTTCCGGCATCGGGTTCGACGCCGCGGTGACGCGTCTTGTGCACTCGCGCCGGCGAGGCCCCATCGACCGCGGGGCGTATTACGCGCCGGTGGCGAGGTTGTGGCTGGATTACGATTTCCCGCCCCTTGCCGTCAGGGTAGACGGCCGGGTGATCGCCGAGGACGCGGGGCTCGTTGTGGTCGCCAATACCCCCATGTACGCCGACCGCCTGCGCGTCGCGCCGGACGCTGTCGCCGACGACGGCCTGCTGGACGTCGTCTGCTACCGGACCCGGTCGCGGTGGTCGCTCCTCTGGTACTTCATGCAGACGAAACTGGGGACCCACATCCGGGATCGCCAGATCGCGTACCAGCAGGGCCGGCGGATTGAGGTGACGTGCGCGAGGGGTGAAGTGCCGTTCCAGGTGGACGGCGACGCAATCGCCACGACGCCGGTCGTGTACACCGTGAGGCCGCGGGCTGTGCGGCTGCTGGTTCGGCAAAGGGAAAAGCGGGACTGACACAAAATTTGAAATCTCAAATTCAAGATCTGAGATTTGAGATTTGAGATTTGAGATTTGAAATTCCGGATCTCGAGTGCGCGAAGGAGAAGACGATGGCAACGCGAGAGGCGAAGGTCGGCGGCGTAGTCCTGGCGAGCGATCGGCTCTTCCTGGTGGCCGGCCCCTGCGTTATCGAATCTTCAGACCTCTGCCGGCGCATCGCCGAGCACGCCAAGGCCGTGGCCGACCGGCTCAAGGTGCCCCTCGTCTTCAAAGCCTCCTATGACAAGGCGAACCGCACCAGCCGCGATTCCTTTCGCGGGCCGGGGCTCGAAAAGGGCCTTGCGATTCTCGCGCGCGTGCGGGAGGAGTTCGCCCTGCCGGTCCTCGCGGACGTCCATACCCCGGCCGAAGCCGAGACCGCCGGCAAGGTCCTCGATTGCCTCCAGGTCCCCGCGTTCCTCTGCCGCCAGACGGACCTCGTCGAGGCGGCTGCACGCAACGGGAAGGCCGTCAACCTGAAGAAGGGCCAGTTCCTTGCCCCGTGGGACATGAAGCCCCTCGTCGAGAAGGCCGAGGAGGCGGGCGCGCGCCAAATCCTTGTCACGGAGCGCGGGACGAGTTTCGGCTACAACCGGCTCGTGGCCGACATGACGGGCCTGCCGACGCTCCAGGCACTCGGGCACCCGGTGGTGTTCGACGCGACGCACAGCGCCCAGGCGCCGGGGGGCCTGGGGAC
>JBAUDW010000197.1:0-2780 GCA_049678285.1 Phycisphaerae bacterium | reverse complement strand
GAGTCCGGTAAAAGTAATGCGACACCCGGGTGCCACGGTTTGCTTGTCAAACCGTGTTGCCGGCCCTTGGGGCACGGATTGCGAGCAATCCGTGGCACCCTGAGAAGTGGAAAGGCATAGCATTACTTTTACCGGGGTCAATAATCTTGCAGAACGGAGGTGGGCCGGGGCGCCCCCTGGGGTCGAACCCCGGCCCTCCGTTGGGAACGGCGCCACCGGTGGGGACGGTGACGTGCCCTGGCTTGCCTGGACCGCTGTGTCTCCGGGCCGCCGGAGCGTCTGAGGCCGGACGGGAGTGGGAAGCCCGTCTCTTCGGCCGCTCGCCCGGTCGAGTCGCCTGTGGCGACCAGTCGCGCCGGAGGTCGGCGGGCGTGCAACGGCTCGCCCGGTCGAGTCGCCTGTGGCGACAGGTGGGGGCCGCCGCTGCCGCACTATGATGGTGGGTCCAGGGTCGCCGTGGTTCTCGCTTCCGGTCCGAGGCCGGTGGGCTGAGGAGGGCACGGGGTAACTCCCCAGCCCCAGGCCGACCTCAAGACTCGGTTGCTGTCCTCGCCGAGAGGCGGAGGAGTTTGCTTGACCCCCGCCTGGACGAGCGATATAAGCGCCACGTCGTCGCTCAGGAGAAGTTGTCAAAGAGCCTTTCGCGGTACTGTCAGGAGGATGTTAGCCTAACAGCGCCCTAACGTCAAGAGGAAAATCGGCCCGCCCGGGGAGAAACTTGAACGTTTTCCGGCGGATACGGGCGAAAATGTCATAAGAACCGTTTCAGCAAGAAGTTACGTGTCGGCAATTTCTTCGCGGGAAACCCCGAGGAATCGACAAGTCGGGGGAAAAATGGCGGGAATGAAACAACCTTTCGCCGATCGGCTCCGCCGTATTCGCACGGAGTTGCGGCGCCGGCGGATCGGCGGCCTCGTGGTCACGAGTCCCGTGGATGTGGGCTACCTCTCGGGTTTCAGCGGCGACGATAGTTGGCTCCTCGTCGCCTCGCCACACCCGCCGCGGCGGGGTGGCGACCGGCGGACCGTCACGCTCCTCACCGATGGACGATTCGCCGAGCAGGCCGACCGCGAGACGCGGGGCGTCCGCATCGTCGTCCGGGAAGGGCCTCTTGCCGAGGCCTTGGCGGACGAGATGAAGGGCGGGCCCCTTCGGCGTCTGGCGTTTGATCCGGAGAGCGTCAGCGTTGCACTCAAGGGCCGATTGCACAAGGCCCTGGGTCGCGTGCGATTGGCCGAAGCGCCGGGCCTGGTCGCCGGTCTTCGCATCCAAAAAGACGCCTTCGAGCAGCGGGCGATTCGGCGGGCGATTCGCGTCGCGGAGGCGGCGTGGAGCGTCTTTCGCCGGCGGATCCGCCTCGGCATGACGGAGCGCCGGCTGGCGGCGGAACTGGACCACCAGATGCGTCTGGCGGGGTCGGACGGCCCGGTGTTCCCGACGATCTGCGCGGTGGACGCCTCCGCCGCCATGCCGCACGCCGTCCCGGGGAATCGTCGGCTTCGGCGGGGTTCGGTGCTGCTGGTGGACTTTGGCGCGCGGGTGGGCGGCTATGTGTGCGACTTGACACGGACGCTTTTCGCCGGTAGGATTGACCCTCGTGCCCGACGGGTGTATGAGGCCGTGCGGGCGGCACAGGCGGCGGCCATTGGCCGGGTGCGTCCCGGGGCGGCCTTTACGGAGGTGGACGCGGCGGCGCGGGCCGTGCTGAGCGAGGCGGGGCTCGCGAGCGCGTTCGGTCATGGGACGGGACACGGGATCGGCCGCGAGGTTCACGAGCCGCCGGTCCTCGGGCCGCGTGCGGGCAAGGGAACTTTGGAGCCCGGCATGGTGGTCACGATCGAGCCGGGGGTTTACCTCAGGGGGGCGTTCGGGATACGCCTCGAAGACGACTGCCTGGTGACGAAAACAGGACGGCGCGTCCTGACGCGCGTCGAGAAGGACCTGGAGGCGATGGTTCTGTAGCCGTCGCCTGTTTTGTCTGCAGGCGTTGCCGATGCCGCATAGGGAGGACGACCATGGCTGACGAGAAGCCGGGCAAGAGCCAGGGAGCCGCGACCCCCGGGTCCGAGGGACCGGCCCTGGAGACGATCCGCAAACTGGTGGCCCTGATGGAAGAGCACGGCCTGGTGGAGGTGGAAGTGGAGCAGGAAAACCTGGCGGTTCGTCTGCGCAAGGGGGGCGCGGAGGCGATGGTTGTGCCAGCCGTCCCGGCCGGACCGACGGCCCCGGCGCCCGCGCGAGCAACAGCGCCTGCGGCTGAGGCCGCCAGTCTGCCGACGATCAACTCCCCGATGGTCGGCACGTTCTATGCCGCCTCGAGCCCCGAGGCCGACGCGTACGTCAAGGTCGGCGACCACGTGACGGACGAGAGCATCGTCTGCGTCATCGAGGCCATGAAGGTTTTCAACGAGATCCAGGCCGAGATGAGCGGCACGGTCGAAAAGATTCTGGTGAAGAACGCGATGCCGGTCGAGTTCGGGCAGCCGCTGTTCGTCATTCGGCCGGACTGAAGGAAAATTTTCACCGCAGAGACGCAGAGGACGCAGAGAACGGCAAAATAGGGTAACGGCAAAACAGCGTTCTTCACCGCAGAGGCACAGAGGACGCAGAGAACAACCTTGTGAGGTCAAAAGGGAAAAAAGGCGGGTACAAGTTGTTGTAAAAAAAGAAAAGTCTGTCTCTGCGCTCTCTGCGTCTTGTATGTTGCGTTCGGGCATGGTGGGTGGTCCCATGGAAGAGGCGGCCGGCGTGGAGGCGAGCGCGGGCGCGAGCCGACGCGC
>JBAUDW010000196.1:0-15308 GCA_049678285.1 Phycisphaerae bacterium | reverse complement strand
GGGGGTGCACTGGCGGATCCCGGCGCGCCGGGACCAGTGGCACCCGGCGCGGTGCGCGCTGGTTGCATATGTTTAGCCGCCGCGCCCGCCACGGCGGGTAAACTTGCGCGGCGCGTACCGTTCGCCGCGGCCGCGCGTGGGACGGCGACGCGGCCTGCGCGGCCATCGTCTTCGAGGCGGAGGCGGAGGCTCCGCGCGAGTCGCTCGACGGTTTCTTCGGGCGTTCGCTCGGAAGTCATGATGGGCCTACTCGTCTTCGCGGTTCTGGAAATCCTCGATGATCCGGACGCCGGCGCTCGTGCCGATGCGGGAAGCGCCCGCGTGGACCATTTCCGAGACGTCGTGGAAGGTGCGGATGCCTCCGGCGGCCTTGACGCCGGCGCGGTCGCCGACCGTTTGCCGAAGCAGCCGGACGTCGTGCGTCGTCGCGCCGCCGGGGCCGAAGCCGGTCGAGGTCTTGACGAAGTCGGCCTGGGCCTCGAGCGCGAGTTCGCAGGCCCTGGCCTTTTCCTCGTCCGAGAGGTAGCAGCATTCGAGGATGACCTTGAGGCAGCAGCCGGTGGTAATTTTGCGGACGGCGGCGATTTCGTCGCGGACGTCGGCATAGCGTCCACTCTTCATCGCCACCAGGTTGATGACCATGTCGACTTCGCCGGCGCCGGACTCGACCGAGACGCGGGCCTCCTCGCGCTTGACCTCGAGGCCGGCGTAGCCGAAGGGGATTCCCACCGTGCCGCCCGCCAGGACGTCCGTCCCGTGAAGCAGTTTCACGACGCGCTCGACGTCGTACGGGGCGGCCGAGACCGTGTGAAAGCCGTAGCCGATCGCCTCCTCGCAAACGCGCTCGACGTCCTCGACGGTGTGGTCGGGTGCCAGGAGCGTATGGTCAATCAGCCGAGCCAGGGTCTCGACCGTCAAGCCGCGGGTTGTCTCCTCGGTCGGCATAGGCCCTTGACCCTAGCGGCCTAGTTGGAGAGGTTCAAGGCAAAAGTCGCCAGCCCCGAGCCGCCGCGAAGCCCAGGGATTGCAATCCCTGGGCTTGGAATCACGGGCTTTGCTTGCGCAGTTGCGACCACACAGCGGCGCCCTGCCGGGCATGCGCCCGAACGTAACGCACAAGGGCCAATTGATGGGTCCGGTCGCGGATCGGGCGGGCGCTGCACCGCACAGCCCAGATACCGCCCGGTGCGGTGAGGCCGGCATCGCTGAGAACTCGCGCGCTTGCCTTCTTGGCGATGCCCATGAGGCGTCGGGCCTCGCGCTTCAATGCAGCGAAATCAAGCCCAGGGATTTTAATCCCTGGGCTTTTCGGCAATGGCGTAAAGCGCGCGAGAACGTGCCAATGGGCCGCACCCACACAAAGGTCAATGAGTTCGACGTCGTGAAAGAGAAGGGCGTCGGCCATGGCGCGGCAGGCAGCGGCGCGCTGTGAGGGCCCGAGGATCACGCGCGGGCGTTTCATTAACCCCCTCGATTGAGCCTCGAGGGCAGCGTAAGCGCCGGGCGGTGGAGGGTTGCGGTAATCGCCGTCGACGTGCTCACGGTGTCGGCGGGCGCGCCATCCGCGGGGATCTCCGCGAAGCCATGTGCCGTAGGTGGAGCCGGTGCAAAGCAGCCAATTGTTCCATGGAAGCGTGGGCCTGTCGTATAGGATTCGGGTGCGTAGTTCAAGCGTTGCTTTTGACAAGCCCAGGGATTGGAATCCCTGGGCTTCTCGCGCGTGCCTTGGCATTACTTGAGGGCGATGCCGCCGGGGCCGCGAACGATCCGGCCGAGGCGGTAGACGGTCTCGCCGCCCGTTTCGAGCATTTCGGCGACGTGGTCGGCGTAGTAAGGGCTGACGACCAGGACGAATCCGATGCCCATGTTGAAGACGCGCCACATTTCCTTGGGGGGGACGTTGCCGGCCTTCTGGAGCCAGTCGAAGATGGGCGGGACGGTCCAGGCCTTTCGGCTGATTTCTGCGCGGAGTCCGGCGGGGATGATGCGCAGGACGTTGCCGGCGATGCCGCCGCCCGTGATGTGGGCCAGGCCATGGACGACGCGCTTCCGCTGGTAATGGGCCAGGACGCGCAGGACCGGCCGGGGGTAGAGTCGCGTGGGCTTCAGAAGTTCGTCGGCGACGGAGATGCCGAGGCCGGGGATCTCCTCGTTCACTTTGAGGCCTGCCACGTCGAAGACGATCTTTCGGACGAGGCTGAAGCCGTTGGAGTGGATGCCGGAGGAGGCAAGTCCGAGGACGGTGTCGCCTTCCTCGATGCGGGAGCCGTCGATGAGCCGGCTCTTTTCGACGACGCCGACGGCGAAGCCGGCGAGGTCGAGGTCGCCCTTGGCGTAGAAGCCGGGCATTTCGGCGGTTTCGCCGCCCAGGAGGGCGCAGTCGCAGTCGGCACAGGCGTTGGCGACGCCGATGACGGTTTGGGCGAGAGCGGCAGGTTCGACGTACCCCGTGCCGAGGTAGTCGAGGAAGAACAGCGGCTCGGCGCCGAGGCAGAGGATGTCGTTGACGCACATGGCGACGCAGTCCTGTCCGATGGTATCGAATCGTGCGGCGTCGATGGCGACGCGGAGTTTGGTTCCGACGCCGTCGGTCCCGGCCACGAGGAGCGGCCGCTTGTAGTTCCGCCGGAGGATCCGCTCGGGAAAGTCGAGGGCGAAGACGCCCGCAAAGTGGCCGTAAAGGTCCACGACGCGAGTGCTGTGGGTTCGCGTGACGGCTGTCCGAATCAGATCGACGACTTTGTCGCCGGCGTCCATGTTGACGCCGGCATCTTTGTAGGTGAGGCGTTGCGGCATGGGGCGCCTCTCCGCGCTCGAGTCGGGAACCATGCTATCAGAACGACGAGCGGGGGGCCACGATTTTTCGGCAAGTGAGGTGCAGTGCCGTTCGAGCCGCGCGCGAGCGGGGCGACCGCGCGCCACAAAGCCCAGGGATTGGAATCCCTGGGCTTGGCGTTGGGGTGCGCAAGAGTGAGGGGTGGCGGATCGCCTTGCGCGCGCCGCCCGCAAGATGTTCAGCCGGGTCAAGCCCTTGAAATTCGGTTGAGTTTGGACGGTTGTTTCGGTAGGGTGGACGTTTCGCCCCCTTCGCGAGGCACGTTTCGATGGCCGGCCGAAAGGACAAGCCGAAGTGGATCTGGACCGCCCGCGGCCAGCACGCGGTGGACGGCTACCTCCGCGCGCGGCGGTCGTTCCGCCTGCGTTCGCGGCCGGTCGAGGCGCGGCTGGAAGTGACAGCGTTCAGCGAATACGTCCTTTACGTGAACGGTCGGCAGGTCGGGCGCGGGCCGGCGCCGTCGGGGTTCGCGTCGCCGCAGTCGGACGTGTACACGGAGGCAGACCTTCCTCTTCGGCGCGGGCGGAACGTCGTGGCCGTGCTCGCGCACAACTATCACGTGGGCTTGGCGCGCCTGCCGAGGACGCCGGCGGGCCTGTGGCTTCGGCTCCAGGTCACGTGTGCGACAGGCGCGCGGGTGACGGTGGCGACGGATCGGCGGTGGCGCGTCGAGCCGGCGGAGGACTTCAACGCGCGGGCCCCGCGTGTGCACTGGACGACGGGCTTTGCGGAGGTGCGTGACACGCGGCTCGAGCCGGCGGGGTGGACGGAGGCGGCGTTCGACGACCGGCGTTGGCGGCGGGCGGACGAGGTGAGGCTGCGGGGGCACGGGGTTTCGGGCCGACCCCAGCCGGTCGAGCGGCGGGCGCCGCGGCTCTTCGAGGAGGAAGTCCGGCCGGCGCGGGTGCAGTCGGTGGGGCGGCTGCGGATGAAGCCCGGCGTGACGGCGATACCGTTTGAGTTCAACATTCTGACGGGCGCGGCGGGCGAGTTCTACGCGGCGACGTTCGTGTACTCGGCCGGGCGGAAGCGGGCGCGCCTGCTGTTCGACTGCGACGAGGCCGCCGCCGTATACGTGAACAACCGGCAAGCGCTGCGGCAGGGATACGACGAGGCGTTCGTCCACTGGCTGGGCGAAGAGGAACACGACGACTTTCCGGGGACGGGCATCCATCGGGGCCAGGGGCGCCGCGTGCGGCCGGCCGAGGTCGACCTGGAGGCGGGGTGGAACTCGCTGGGCGTGGTGCTGTACGGTCCGGAGTCGGCGTGGGGATTCGCGATGGCGTTCGAGAATCCGCGGACGGGCCGGCCGATGAAGGTGGAGTTTTCGCCGGACCGCCGGCGGGGCGACCGGTCGCACTGGTTCATCGTGACGGAGGAGTTGTGCCCGTGCTCGCGGAACGGGATTCCGGAGACGCTGGCGCCGAACGCGCGGACGTTTCCGGATCCGGCGTTTCTCGTGGCGCTGGAGAAGCGGTCGCCGAGCCGCAAGGCCGCCAGGCAGGCCCGTGCGCTTCTGGCGCGGCCGAAGGGCAAGGGGCCGCTCGTCCTGCCGGACGGGTCGTACGTACGATACGATTTCGGGCGGGAGGTCGTCGGCCGCGTCGCGATGGAGGTTCGCGGCCAGGCGGGGGCGATCCTGGACCTGGCGTGGTCCGAAGGCATCGGTGGGACGGACGCGGCGGCGGGGGGGATGCGGCGCGCGGACCGGCTGGTTCTGCGCGGCGGGTGGCAGGAAGTGTGTTTCGTCAACCGGCGGGCGCTGCGGTGCCTGGAACTCGTATGCCGGAGTGGCGACGCCCCCATCGAGGTGCGGCGGATCGCGGTGGAGGCGACGACGGCCCTCGAGGCCGAGCCGGCGATTCTGAAGACGGCCGACCGCCGGCTTGAGCGGGTGTGGGCGCTTTGCCGGCGGACGGCGCGGGCGTGTTTCCAGCAGACGCTCGAGGGGTCGCCGGGGCGCGAGGCGGAGCAGAGCATCGCGTCGGCGTACCTGTTGGGCGAGATCGAGCGGATCGCCCTGGGGCGGACGGACCGCGGCGAGGCGGCTCTGCGAGCGTTCGCCGCCGACCAGGACGAGGAAGGGTTCTTCCGCGCGCTCGTGCCGGCGGGGACGCGGCACGCGATTCCCGATTGGAACCTCCTGTGGGTCGTCTGGCTGGCGGAGCACGTCGCGTGGACGGGAGATCGTCGGCTGGCGGAGGAACTCCTGCCGGCGGCGGAGCGGTGCCTGGACTGGATCGCCTCGTTCCGCGGACCGTCGGGACTTCTGGAGAACAAGCCGGACCGCGAGGGCTGGTGGCTGATGTTGGACCTTTCGCCGATGGACAAGCGCGGGGAGGTGACGGCGTGGCAGGCGCTGTACGTGCGGGCGCTGGAGGCCGCGGCGGGCGTGGCGCGCTGGCTCGGGCGGGAGACGACGGCCGCGAGGCTCGGCGACGAGGCCGAGACGATGCGCGAGACGGCGCGCGACCGGCTCTGGGACGGCAGGGTGGGCCGATTCGTGGACGCGAGGCTGTTTGAGAATCTCTCCGAGTCGGCGGGACCGGCGACCAACTACTACGCGCTCTGGGGCGGGCTGGCGACCTCCCGGCAGGCGGATCGAATGCTGGAGAATCTGTGGAGCGGCGAGACGGAGGCGGCCGACTGGGGCGAGTTTGAGAACCCCTACGTGAAGCGGTTCGCGCTTGAGGCGTTACTTGGGCGTGGCGAGGCGGATCGCGCGGTCGCGATGGTGCGCGGCTACTGGGGCGCGATGGCCGAGGCGCGTCTGGCGGCCGTGCCGGAAATGTTTCGGGCGGGCGTGCCGCGCGCGGGGGAGGCGACGGCGGAGGGCGACTTCGGTCCGAACGGTCGTCGGCTCGCGCCGGCCGGTTGCCATGGCTGGGGCGCGTATCCGGAGGCGCTCGTGGCCCGATGGGTCCTGGGCGTGCATCCGGAGGAGCCCGGTTTTGAGCCCGCGCGGCTGGCGCCGATGCCGGGCGGCCTCGTGAGGGTAAGCGGGAGCGTGTGGACGCCGAAGGGGCGGGTGCGGGTGGCGATCGGGGCGTCGCGCGGCCGGCGGCAGGTCCGGGTGGAGGTGCCGGAGGGGATGCGGTACCGGTTGGACCGTCGGCACCTGGAGAAGAGCGACGAGGTCCAGATCGTCGGCGGTGAGGAGGCGGGCTGAGGGGCGATTATTTGCTTGAATCGCGGGCGCGCGCGCGATTAACATGAAGCGTCCCCAGCCGGAGCCGGGAGCGAAGGGAATCGAGCGGAAGGAGGCGCGAGCGATGTCGAAGCGAGTACTGAAGGTGGGGCTGGTCGGCGGCGGGGGCGGAGCGTTCATCGTCAATCCGCACCAGAAGGCGATCCACTTCGATGGGACGCGGCGCGTGGTGTGCGCGGCCCTGCACCAGAATCCGAAGGTGGCAATGGCGGAGGCGGCCAAGTGGGCGTATCCGATCCGGGGCTACCCGAGTTACAACGCGATGATTGAGGACCAGGCGCGGCTGCCCATCGGCGAGCGGATCGACTACGCGGTGATCGTGACGCCGAACTTCGTCCATTACGATCCGGCGATGAAACTGGTGAAGGCGGGGATTCCCGTCTTCTGCGAGAAGCCGCTCACGGTGACGGTGCAGCAGGCGCTGGTGCTCGAGAAGGCCGTCAAGAAACACAAGGTGCCTTTCGGCGTGGCGCACACGTACCTGGGGCACTGGTCGAGTTGGTTCTCGCGGTGGATCGTGACGAGCGGGAAGTTGGGCGCGGTGCGGTGGGCGGACGCGTACTACCTGCAAGGCTGGCTGGCGACGCGGTTGGAAAAGGCGGGCCTGATGCAGGCGGAGTGGCGGACGAACCCGAAGATGGCGGGGGCGAGTTGCTGCGGCGGCGACATCGGCAGCCACGCCTTCATGCAACTGCGGTTCGTCACCGGCCTGGAGGTGACATGCGTCCGGGGGATGATCGAAACGTTCCTGAAGGGGCGCCAGTTGGACGACCACTTTACGACGTACTGCGAACTGTCGAACGGCGGGCGGGCGCTCGTGCGGGCCAGCCAGATCGCCATCGGCCACAAGAACGACTTGGGGCTAGAGGTCAACGGCTCGAAGGGGAGCCTCGTCTGGCGCCAGGAGGATTCCGAGCGGGTGACCATCCGCCTGCCGGGCGAACCGGACCGCGATTACTGGCGCGGGGAGGTGAAGGGGAGCGATTCGTTCCTCGGCAAGTTGCCGGAGTGGGTCGGCACGGAGCCGACCATCCCCTCGGGGCACATGGAGGCGTTCCACGACGCGTACGCGCGGCTGCATCGGAGTTTCGAGGCGGACGTTCGGCGGTACAACGAGGGCAAGGCGTTCTCCTCGGACGGGTCGAAGTACGCGAACGTGCACGACGGCGTGATGCACATGAAGTTCATCGAGGCGGCCGTGAAGAGCGCCAAGAGCGGATCGAAAAAGGTGAAAATGTAGCGCGAACGTTTAGCCGCGAGCCGAAGGCGAGCGCTTCACAAACAAGGGGCGAAGCAGCGAAAAGGAGATCGGCATGAAACTCGGAGTGTTTATGGCGCTGTTCGGCGGGCAGCCGTTCGAGAAGGCCCTGGACTACGTCCGCAAGAGCGGCCTGGAGACGGTCGAGATCGGCGTCGGCAATTATCCCGGGAGCCCCCATTGCCCGGTCGATGAACTGCTGGCGTCGAAAGGCAAGGCCGCCGAGTGGAAGAAGAAGATCACCGGCAGGGGTCTGGAGATCTCGGCCCTCTCCTGCCATGGCAACCCGCTCCATCCGGACCCGGCCTTCGCCAAGAAAGACATCGAGGTGATGCACAAGGCGTTCCAGTTGGCCGAGGTCCTGGGCGTGAAGACGGTCATCGGCTTCTCGGGATGCCCGGGCGGCGGGCCGAAAGACGCCGTGCCGAACTGGATCACCTGCCCCTGGCCGCCGGACTTCTCCGACGCCGTCACGTGGCAGTGGGAGAAGAAACTCATCCCCTTCTGGAAGAAGGAAGCGGCGCTGGCCAAGAACCACGGCGTCCGCATCGCCTTCGAGATGCACCCCGGCTTCTGCGTTTACAACACCGAGTCGATGCTGCGGATCCGCAAGGAATGCGGCCCGAACATCGGCGCCAACTTCGACCCCAGCCACCTCTTTTGGCAGGGGATGGACCCGCTGGTGAGCCTCAAGGCCATCGGCAAGGGCGTCTTCCACGTCCACATGAAGGACTGCCGCGTTGACGGGCCCAACACGGCCTTCAAGGGCGTCCTGGACACGATGCACTATGGCAACGAGAACGAGCGGTCGTGGATCTTCCGGACGATCGGCTACGGCCACGGCGAGACGTTCTGGCGCGACTTCGTCTCGACGCTGCGCGTCATCGGCTACGACGGGGCACTCTCCATCGAGCACGAGGACAGCCTGATGAGCGTCAACGAGGGCTTCCAGAAGGCCGTTGCGTTCCTCAAGAACATCATCCTCACGGAAAAGACCGGCGGGATGTGGTGGGCGTAGCAGCGGCGAGTGCCGGAGTGCCTGAGAAAAAAAGCGACGCGCGGCGGGCAGCAATGCCTGCCGCGCGTTTGTCTTCCACAGGGCCGCGCGGCGGTTACGGCGCCGCTGGTTCCGGTTCCGCCTGGTAGCGTCGGCGGGCGAACGAGATGATCGCCAGGACGATCATCGCCCCGGCCAGAAGGATGAGGACGATGTCGGTGACCATGAGGGTCCAATTCTGTTTCGGAAGGTAATCGGTATAGAAGAGGTACACCAGGGCGCCGAGCGTGGTGACGGTCATGAAGGCGGCGGGCAGAAGAGTGAACCACGCCTGCCGGCGGCGCGCGAGGAGCCACATCGACACCACCAAGAGGGCCATGGCGGCGAGCAACTGGTTCCCGGCACCGAAGATCGGCCAGATCTTCTGGAACGCATTGGTGTAACACATGAGGAACATCAGGCCCGCCGCCAGCGCGGAGTTGAAGATAGCGCTCTTAAGAACTCGTGGTGTCCATCGTCCCAGGAGCGTCGTCCAAAGTTCCTCGAAGAGGTAGCGGTTCAGCCGGATCGCCGAGTCCAGCGTCGTCACGACGAATCCCTCGACCATGAGGATGCCGAAGACGCTGCCGAGGCCGGCGGGAATGCCGAGGCCGGTCTGGAAGAGTTTCCCCGTGCCGACGGCGAAGGCGAGGACGGGGTTTCCGCCGCCCCCTTTGGGCCAGACGATGTCACGGTAGTCAATGAACGAAAGCCCCCAGACGACTACCGCCAGAACACATGCCGCAAAAAGCGATTCCAGGAGCATCCCGCCGAACGCGATCGGCCGCGAGTGCTTGATCATCCAGCATTGCTTGGCCGTCGTGCCGGTCGAGACGAGGGAATGGAACCCGGAGATGGCGCCGCAGGCCACGAGAACAAAGAGCATCGGCCAGGGGCTGCCGGCGGTCGCGCGTCCTTCGTCCAGTTGTTCGGTGCTGAAAGCCGGTCGGTCGAACGTCGCGCCGGCGAAACCGGCCGCAAGGATGCCCACCACCAGCAGCGCGATGCCCGCGTAGAGGATCTGGGCATTGGTGAAATCCCGTGGCTGAAGGATAATCCATACGGGGATCGAGGAGGCGAGCCAGACGTAAACCGTCAGGAGAATCATCCAGGTCTTCTCGCCGACCGAGACAGGGTAGCGGAATCCGATAAGGATGCTGAAGACGGCGATGGCGCCGGTCAGGAGGAACGCGAGCCAACCGGCCAGGTTCTTCTTATAAATAAGGAAGCCGACGAGCGGCGAAAAGGCCGTGATGATGATGACGCTGGTGGAGGCGATGCCGCCGATCTGGCCCTGCACGACGCCGTTGGAGTCGGTGAACGTGTCGAGGAAGGTTTCCTCGGCCGTGACGCCGAGTTTCGCCAGCGGATAGGCGCTCGTGAGGCTCTTGGCGGCCGCGTTCAGGAACGCCGCGGTCACGAGGACGAGCATGATGATCGTGAAGAGGACGAAGAGGAGGAACCCCGGCTTGCCGAGCGTCTTGCGGGCGACCTCGGCCATGCTGCGTCCCTGCTCGCGGAGGCTGACGGCGAGGGCGGCATAATCGTGGACCGCGCCGAAAAGGATTCCGCCCAGGAGAATCCATAGCCACACCGGCCCGTAGCCGTAGCACGCCGCCATCGTCGGCCCCAGGATGGGCCCCGCGCCGGCGATGGTGGCGAAGTGGTGGCCGAAGAGGACGCTTGGGCGCGTCGGCACGAAGTCCTTGTCGTCCTTGAACAGGATCGCGGGCGTCGGGCAGGAACGGTCTTCGCCGAGCCACCGGGCGACCGCCCTTCCGTAGAAACGATAGGCCAGGGCGAGGGCGGGAACCGTAATCAGGACGACCCAGGCGATGTTCATCGCTCGCCTCTGTGCTTGACGCGCCGCCGTTTGGCTGCCAAGATGCGGTACTATCGCGCGCGGTCGCGCGGACCGCAAGGATTTGTCCACGGCGGCGCGGCACTCGCCGCGGCGAGCGAACGGAAAGGACCGCGGATGACGAAGAAGCGACTGGTCTGGACGATGGGCGTTACGGCGGCGGTCCTCGCGATCCTCATCGTCGCCTACGCGATGCTTCCGATTCAGGCCTCCTGGAAGGTGAACCGCATCCTGCACCACGTCCTGCAGGCCGCGGGGGGCGCGGCGGCGCTGGCGGGCGTGGTGTGGGCGCTCTGGCCGAGGCACCAGGCGCGCCGCCGGGACGTGGCACGCGAAGATGCCCACCGTCGGCTCATCGCTATCGCGGTGCTGATTGTCGCGGCGGTCGCGTGGGTCGCCATGGCGGAGGTCTGGCGGGACCGCGTTACGCGCCGCTTCCTCGAACCGGCGCGGGAAGACCTCGCCGCGCTCGCGAAAGCCCTGGCGGCCTATGCGGCCGACCATCAAGGCGCCCGGCAGGACTCGATCGACACGCTCGCGCCGGTCTACCTGGAGCGCAGCCGTCTCTATTACATTTATCGCGACGGGGCCGCCAAGTCCGCCCCGCCGGCGGAGGGCGGAGAGCCCTCCTACGCCCTCGTCAAGCCGAAGATCCAGAAGCCGGGACAGTCGCGCCCGACCGAGTCGCCGTTCGTGGCCTATCTTCGGCCGGGGAATGCGTGGGCGGCTCTGACGGTTGTTTCGGACAAGGCCGGGAGGACGCACGTCGTGGATGACGACCGGGTGCCCCGGCCCGAGGCTGTGGAATAGACCGGTCGGCGGCGGATTTCGGCCGGAAACGGACAAAAAGAAACCGGAGCCGCATCCCTCCGTCACGGCCCCGGTTCGCGGTTGCCTCCCCCGGACTTCTTTGGAAGCACCCGACCAACCACCGTCAGACGCCCCCTCAAGCGCTGCCACAACCCCTTCGCGCTATGGGCACGCTTCAATGGTGCGCAGTCGGCATCCCAGGACCAAGAAAGGACGGATGCCAACCGCTCCTTCACACACACCCTTAGTATACAGCAAAAACGCGGATTGTCAAATCGGGCGGCCAAAAATTTCCCGGAATTTTATTCCCCAAGGCCATCCCGATTGGCACGCCGTTTGGACCTCCCCGCGGGCCCCCGGAAACATCAGGGTAGGATTTCCCTGTATCGGGCGGGCAGCCTTTCCGGCCCTCCCAGCCGCCCCGCGAGTCCCCCGGGACCCCCTCCTCGGTCCGGGTGCTTTAGGACGCCTCGGGCGTTTCCGTGCGGCGAAGCGCCCGCAAGGCCACCACCCCCAGGCCCACCACCGCTAGGCCGAGCGCGACGTACAGGACCCACTGGTTGCGCTGGATCCACGGACTGGGCGCCGGGGTCTCGCGCGTGGCGATGAAACGCGGGTTGTGCCGGACGCTGCCCAGACGGGCCTCGACGGCCGCGCCGCGGTCGATATGTGCGAAGACCTGAACGTAATCGTACCGCGTATCGCGCGCGCCGCGGTTGCCGTAGAAAAGCCGGTATTGCCGGCCGGCCTCGAACGGGAAGAAGACGTACCGCGGTCGGCCCTGGACGGCGAGGCGCGTGATCGCCAGGGGCGGGTCGTCGCCGTTGAGGATGCGCAGGCGAACGTAGCGGCCGAAGTGCTCGGGGAACTCGACGGCGAGATTCTCCTTCCGGTAGCGGTCGGTCCGGAGGCGGAAGATGACGCCGCCGCCCGCATCGGACCACGCCTTCTGGTCGTCCGAGACGCTGACCCGGACGTCGCGGACAAAATTCTCGTCGGGCGTTTCGAGGATGACCTTCGAAACCGGAAGGTTGCGCGACCCGAGGTCGAGCGTGAGCAGGGTTTCCTGCCCTTTCTGGGATTCGGTGCGCTTGGTGACAGGATGGTCCACGAGCATCGGTAGCGCGGGCTTCTCGGCGGGCCATTCCTGAAAGACGGTCGCGCCCGCCAGGTCGATCGGCTCTCCGCCCGCCGGCGCCTCGACCACCACCCGCAGGTACCGGTGGCGCGAGTCCGGGAACGAGACGGTCGTGAAGCGGGCGTGCCGGTCGCCGCTGAAATCCAGGATCGCCGCGTCGTCGCGCAGGGTTTTCCATTTCTTGCCGTCGTCGGAGCCTTCGACGGTGACGGCACAGCGGAAGTTCGTGGCGGGGGTGTCGAGGCGCACGCGGTTTGTCGTGAGGGCCTTGTCACCCAGGTCGAGCGAGAGTTCCGACGCCTCGCGCCCGCGCTTGGCCCTGTTGAAGACGCGGCCCGAGCGCTCCTCGATGCGGGCCGGCGTCTTCTCGGGCACCCAGACGGCGAAACCGATCTCGTCCACCTCGCCGCGGATGATCCGCAGGTCCCGGAGCGAGGGAGCCGCGCTCGTGTCCCAGACGTGGTCGTCGGGCGCGACGCGGGCGTTCTCGCCGGCGGCCCCTTCGGCAACGGCGATCTCGCGGAAGTTGCGCCACGCCTCGGGGTCGAACTCCCCTCGCGCGGCCGTCGCCAGCGCCAGCGCCGCCACGAGCCCCGTTGCCGTCAGCATCCCTTTACGCCTGGTCATCGGACGCCTCCTTCTTCGCTGGCTCTTCGTCCGGATTGCCGAACAGCACCCGCCGATACTTGTGGTACAGGAGCGACCCGGCCAGCAACAAAAGGCCCAGGCCGAGGAAAGACAGGATCCGCCAGATCGCCTCGACCTTCGACAGGTCGTACACGAACACCTTGGCGATCGTGCCGACGAGGATCCCGAGCGCAAGCCACCGCAAGAGCGCCCGCCGGCGCACGATCCCGACCGCCAGCAGCGCCAGCGCATAGAGCGCGTAGCCGACCGACAGCGTCGCCTGGCGGGCGTACCAGGCGTCCATTTCGGCGCCGGGGAACCAGCGCTCGGCCCGGACCTCCCAGAAGTCCTGAGCCTCGAGCGTGAAGCACCCCAGCACCACCAGGTGCACCAGGACCGCGAGGATGGAGCCGACGACGAGGCGCTCGCGGGATGCCTTCGGCAGGCGCCGGCCGTAGGCCAGGACGCCGAGCCCGAGCGACGCTGCAAGCAGCAGCATCGCGACGCCTCGCGGCTGCCAGAGAACCGTGTCGTAGGTCGCGCGGACGTCGGTTGCCACACCATAGAAAATGAAACCGGCGACGCCCGCGCACGCGAGGCCGGCAACCCGGTGCGCAAGGCTCCGAATCCAGAGCCCGCGCGCCAGAAGGAGTCCCGCATAGACGGCAAACCCCGCCGCCACCAGAGAGAGCCACGACGACCAGGGCATCCGCTCGCCGATGACAGCCATCTGGTCCTGGGAGCGGAGCACTTCCGTGATGTAAAGCCACAGGACGACGCCGAGGGCCAGCAGTTCGTAGGCGAAGGCCATCGGCCGGCCGGAGCGCATCTTGCCCGTGGCGTAGTGTGCGAGGATCGCCGCCAGCGCGAGCCACCCCGCCACCCCCGCGAAGGTGGCCCCGACCTCGTTCCATCCCGCGACAAATTTCAGTTCGGGCAGGTGTTCCATGCTCGAGGCGAGGACGACGAAGGCCGCGACAAAGGCCACGAGGGCCATCGCGTGGTGGAAGACGCGCCGCAGCACGGCCACGAGGCCCACGGCCACGCAGCCGTAGCCCGCCAGCAGGATGGCCGAGACCGCATCGCGGATCCACCGCAAGTGCTCGGAGCGGACCCACCGGTCGGCGTCGGTCGGCCGGAGGGCGGCTTCGGCGTCCGTGAACCAGCGGTGGGTTTCGACAAGGACCAGGATCATCAGGATGGCGTGGGCCGCGCCCGCCGCGATGGTCATGAACACCGTCTCGACCGCTCGCCCAGTCGAGTCGCCCGTGGCGACCGGGCGGCGCTCCAGACGCCTGTGCAACCAGGCCGACAGCGCGAGCGCCAGGCCGACCGCCGCGAACGTCGCCGTCCGCGCATTCAGGACCAGCATGCCCTTGGTGTCCCACGCCTCGTCGGCAAACCAGGCCAGCGCGACGATCGAGGCCGCGTGGACCATGAGGCCGACGGCCCGGACCTTCCAATCCTTCAGCCGGCAGCCGAGCCACACCAGGATCGTCGCCTCGGCCGCCCAGGCCATCGGAATCCAGATGCCTTCCAACTGGATGGGGATCGCGAGCGTCAGCAGGCCGAGCGCCTGGGCCACTTGAAGGAGCACGAGCCGCGCGTCCTTCGGGGCCCATCGGCGGATCGCCAGACCCTGTGCCAGGTACACCGCGCCGAGGACGGCGGCGGCGGGACCCAGCCAGTAGTGATAATCCGCGCGCAGCAGCGCGTACAGGATGCTGAAGTACCAGACGATGTTGATCATCGTCACGGGCAAATCCAGGCGCGAGGGGTCGCGCCGGCCCAAGAGATGGTACACGATGCCCAGGAGAAAATAGACGAACCAGAAGATCGTCAGGTACGCGACGATGAAGGGGAGTTTCTCGACCGCCGTTTCGCCGTGCCAGTAGTGCTTCGTCAGCCAGAACGAGAGGTTCGCAATCGTGCCCACGAGCGCGAGGACATTGAGGACGCGCCACTTTTTCCAGTAGGCCAGGGCCAGCACGCCGGCGTTGACGCCCAACATATAAAGGAAGAGCGTGTGGCCGGGGTCGCGGGCTGGGCTGATGAGGATGGGCGCCACGAGGCCGCCCACGAGCGAAAACAGGGCGATCGTCAGGCTCGCGTAGCGGACGGAAAGGAGGATGGCGGCAACCGTGATGACGGCCATGAAGGCCCAGGCGATCGGCTCGGAGATGAGGGGCTGATCGAAGCGCGCCCAAGCCGTGAACGCCGCCCAGTACAGCGCCGCCACGCCGCCGCCCGTGCACACGCGGGCGAGCGTCCGATAGGCCTTGCGCTGGAAGATCTCCCCGGCCGCCAGCAGCGCCAGGCCGAAGCCCACCGGAATGACGACGCGGATCCACGGGTGCCGGCCGAACCAGCCCTGCTCGTAGGCGTACTTGACGAAGAGGCCCGCCCCGGCCAGGATCGCGATGACGCCGACCCACGCGAACAGTTTCAGACCGATGATCTCTTCCAGGCGGAACGGTTTCTTCGGAGGCCTTGGCGCCGCGGCAACCGCAGGTGGCGGCGGCGCGGCCCTCGGA
>JBAUDW010000195.1:0-12754 GCA_049678285.1 Phycisphaerae bacterium | reverse complement strand
TAGTCCGTTGCAGTTCGTTTGAGGGGTGGCATGCCCACGGCGTCCGTTCCGTGGGCATGCATGGCCACGCAACGGAGCGTGGCCATGCCACCCGGCAACCATCAATCGTAGTGCAACGGACTACTAGTCCATCCGCAGAGGAGGCGAGAGGCATGACGGACGACCGTGTGAGGAAGTTGGCGCGGGTGCTGGTGCGGTATTCGCGGGGCGTCAGGCGCGGGCAAAAGGTGCTCATCGCCGGACCGACGGCGGCGGAGGCCCTGGTCCTGGAGATTGGGCGCGAGGTGCTGCGCGCGGGGGGCCACCCGATGTACCGGATGGCGCCGAACGGTGCGGCCGAGGTGTTTTACGCGGAGGCGGGTGCGGAGCAACTGGCGTTTCTGCCGCGTTCGGCGTTGGCGACGGCGCGCGAGGCGGACCACTGGATCAACGTGATGGGGGAGACGAACACGCAGGCGCTGGCGGAGGTGGATCCGCGAAAGCAGGCGGTGGCGGAGAAGGCGCGTCGCCGGCTGTCGGACCTGGTGCTCGGGAAGAACGAGTGGGTGCTCTCGCTTTTTCCGACGGCCGCCTACGCCCAGGACGCGGGGATGGGGCTGGAGGAGTTCGAGGATTTCGCGTTTGCGGCGATGCGCGTGGACCGGAAGGACCCGGTGGCGGAGTGGAAGAAGGCGAAGGCGTTTCAGGCGCGGGTGATGCGGCATCTGCGCGGGGCGCGCCGGATCCGCATCGTGGCGGAGGACACCGACCTCGTCCTAAGCGTCAAGGGGCGCAAATTCATCAGTTCCTACGGGTCGCACAACATGCCGGACGGCGAGATTTTCACGGGGCCTGTCGAGGCGAGCGCCTCGGGACACATCCGCTACTCGTATCCCGTCTGCAGCCGGGGGAAGGAGATGCAGGATGTGCGGCTGGAGTTCGAGAAGGGGCGGGTGGTAAAGGCGACGGCCACGAAGAACGAGGCGTTCCTCCGGCAGATGATCGGGCTGGATGCCGGGGCGAGCCGTGTCGGCGAACTCGGGATCGGGACGCATTACGGCATCCGGCGGTTCATTAAGAACATTCTTTTCGACGAGAAGATCGGCGGGACGATCCACATCGCGCTCGGGAGGTCGTATGCCGAGACGGGCGGGCGCAACAAGTCGGCCCTGCATTGGGACATGATTTGCGACCTCCGCCGCGGCGGGCGGATGGAAGTGGATGGGCGGGTGCTTCAGGCGGAGGGGCGATTCCGCCTCTAAGGATACGACGAACGTCCAACATTCAACGTCCAACGTCCAAATGGCAGAAGCAAGGAGGGGGCCGGTGGCAGAGTCCGAGGCGAGAGCGGGCGCGAGATATGACATGCAGGAGCGCCTTCTTAACTGGACGGTCGGAGTGGTGAAGGTGGCCGAATCGCTCCCTCCTACGCGCGCCGGGACGCACATCGCAGGGCAGATTGTGCGCAGTGCGACATCGCCTCTGGCGAACCACGCCGAGGCGCAGAGCGCGGAGTCGCGGCGGGACTTCGTCCACAAGATGCGAGTCGCGCTCAAGGAATTGCGTGAAACGCGGACATGGCTTCTTCTGGTTCGGCGGATGGAACTGGCCGAGGATCGGAAAGCCTTGGAACTGCTGCTTCAGGAATCGGATGAGTTGATCGCCATCTTTGTTTCAAGTGTGCGAACAGCCAAGAAGAATCTGTCCGGCTCGCGGCCGCAGAATAAGCCCTGAAAATATTCGCGGCGCTTTCCTTGCTCTGGACGTTGGGCGTTGGATGTTGAATGTTGGGCGTTCGTTTTTATAGAGCCAGCCATTTGGGGGAACTGAGGTTTTGAGCCGGTGGCGTGAGTTGCGGAATTTGATGAGTGCCTGCCGCTTGTGCCCGCGGAACTGCGGCGTGGACCGGTCGGCGGGGGAGCGGGGAACCTGCGGGGCGCCGGCGGGGGCGGTCGTCGCCAGCGCGGAACCTCACTTCGGTGAAGAGGCGTGCCTCGTCGGCCGCGGCGGAAGCGGGACAATCTTCCTGGCGGGCTGCAACCTGCGGTGCGTCTTCTGCCAGAACTACGACATCAGCCACTTCATCGTGGGTCAGCCGATGGATACGGCAGCCCTTGCGCAGTTGATGCTGGCGCTCGAAGGGCACGGGTGCGAGAACATCAATTTTGTGACGCCGACGCACGTGTCGCCGGCGCTTGCCGCGGCGATCGTCGAAGCGCGCGGGCGCGGCCTGCGCGTGCCGGTCGTGTGGAACTCGGGCGGCTACGAGTCGGTCGAGGTGCTGCGGCTGCTGGAGGGGCTGGTCGAGATTTACATGCCGGACTTCAAGTTCATCCGATCCAAGAGTGCCGAGCGATACCTTTCTGCGGCGGATTATCCGGAGCGGGCGCGGGAGGCGATTCGCGAGATGCACCGCCAGGTGGGGGACCTTGTGGTGGAGGATGGGGTGGCGAGGCGAGGCCTCTTGGTGCGGCACCTCGTGATGCCGGGTGGCCTGGAGGAGAGCCGGGAGATCCTGGAGTTCCTGACGTCGCTTTCGCCGCGGACGTTCGTCAACGTGATGGACCAGTACCGGCCGGCGGGGCTCATGGCGGGGCCGGAAGGGCGGTCGAAATTTCCCGAATTGGCGAGGCGGTCGGCCGTGGGTGACGTTTCCGAGGCGCGGGCGAGCGCGCGGCGGCTGGGTCTGCGGCAGGCGGATTAGCGGGGTCGCGCATTGACGAGGAGGCGCGGGACCGGTAGTATCAGGGAGTCGTGCATTCTTCGTCTAAACGGCGAGGGCCGGCGCAGCCGATGAACAGGATGAGGTTCCGTTTCCCGCCGATGGCCCCGAGCGGGCGGCCGCCGGAACGAGGATTTGAGCGGCACGCGTGAGGGGCTGAACGCCGCGTGGCGTGCTGCCTGCCTGGGTGGGGTTCCAAGACCAGCATTGTCCGTGACGACGATGGAAGAAAAGAGCCGGGAACTTAAGGTGCCCAGCCCGTACGCACCGGTGCTGCGCCACCTGTACGTGGCGGGGGCGCACCTGTTGTTGTTTGCGGTTTCGTTCTGGCTGGCGTATGCGTTGCGGTACGAGTTTCGGATTCCTCCGGCGGCGGCGGCGATTCCGGACCTGGAGCTGGTGTTGCCGAACGACGTCGGCGTGCCTGCGTCGGTGTGGGCGGCGTTCTACGAACTCCTGATCTTCGTGCTCGTGGTGAAGTTGGTGGTGTTCGGCTACTTCCGTCTGTACGCGGGGTGGTGGCAGTACGTGAGCGTTCAGGACCTTGTGGAGACGTTCAAGGCGAGCCACATCTCGACGGCCATTATTCTGGTGAGCGTGTACGTGGTGCGTGTGCTTCACGGGGCAAACGTGCTGGCGCTGGACCTGCCGGTGCGCGACACGATTCTGATCATCGACTGGGCGGCGACGATCGCGCTGGTGGGGGGCCTCAGGTTCATGGTGCGGATCGTGCGGGAGGGTTCGCGGCCTGTGAGCCCGGCTGGCCTGACGCGGGCGCTGATCATCGGCGCGGGCGACGCGGGCGAAGGCGTGCTGAGGGAACTGTATCGCCTGCCGGTCGAGCGGTACCACGTCGTAGGGTTCGTGGACGAGGATCCGAGGAAGCGCGGAAGCCGGATCCACGGCGTGCCGGTGCTGGGAGGCATCGACCGACTGGCGGAAATAGCGGAGCGCCAGAAGGCCGAGGAACTGATCATCGCGATTCCGGAGCCGACGCGGTCGGAACTGCGGCGGATCATCGAGGTCTCGAAGGGCCACAAACTCGTCTTCCGCATCGTGCCGGGCGTCGCCGACCTCATCAGCGGGCGGGCGGACGTGGCGCGCCTGCGCGAGGTGGACATCAACGACGTCCTCGGCCGCGAGCCCGTCAGCCTCGACATCGAGGACATCGGGCACTTCCTGACGGGGAAGGTCGTCCTGGTGACGGGCGGCGGGGGCTCGATCGGTTCGGAACTGTGCCGCCAGATCGTGCTGTTCCAGCCGAAGAAACTTATCATTCTGGACCAGGCGGAGAACAACCTGTTTTACATTGACCGGGAATTGCGGCGGGCGCACGCCCGGCTGGCGCTGGAGCCGGTGGTGGCGGACGTGTGCGACCGCCGGCGGATGGAAGACGTCTTCCGCCGGTACCGGCCGAACGTGGTCTTCCACGCAGCCGCGCACAAGCACGTCCCGATGATGGAACTGAACCCGGGTGAAGCGATCAAGAACAACGTCTTCGGCACGCGGAACGTCGTGAGCCTGGCGTGCGAGTACGGTGCCGAGGCCTTCGTCTTCATCTCGACGGACAAGGCGGTCAATCCGACGGGCGTCATGGGCTGCACGAAACGCATCACCGAGATGTACTGCCAGGCGATGAGTGCCAGCGACCGCTGCCGCAGCACCAAGTTCGTCGTCGTGCGGTTCGGGAACGTCCTCGGGTCGGCGGGCAGCGTTGTGCCGATCTTCCGCGAGCAGATCGCCCGGGGCGGGCCGGTGACGGTCACGCATCCGGGAATGCGGCGGTACTTTATGACGATCCCCGAGGCGACGCAACTGGTGATCCAGGCCGGCACGATGGGCAAGAGCGGCCAGGTGATGCTCCTGGACATGGGCGAGCCCGTGAAGATCGTGGACTTGGCGCGCGACATGATTACGCTGTCCGGCTACCGGCCGGACGTGGACATCAAGATCGAGTTCCTGGGCGTTCGACCGGGGGAGAAACTGTTCGAGGAACTGCGGACGCGAGCCGAAGACGTCCTGCCGACGCATCACGAAAAGATCTTCATCTGGCAGAGCCGCTCGTGCACCGAGGAGGAAATCGGCGAGGCGCTCAAGCGCCTGGAGGCAGTCATGGACGGCGCCGGCCTCGACGAGGTTCAGAAGGTCCTGAAGGGAATCGTGCCGGAGTTTGAGCCGTCGGCCCCGCCGAACTAGCGGAGGCCGGCGGCCATGGCCTAAGGCGTCCGGCCGGTCCGATTTCCTCCCCCCGCCAGAGAGCGGCTTGCGGCCCGGGATCGGCGCGGGCGTCTGCGGGGGGCGTCGCCTGTCGTCACGGGAGGAGAGGTCTGGATGAACGTTTTCGTCACCGGAGGCGCCGGTTACATCGGGAGCCACGTCGTCCGCCTTCTTCTGGAGGCGGGCCATCGCGTCCGCGTCTATGACAGTCTGGCCGAAGGCCACGCCGCCGCCGTCCCCGAGGAGACGCTGGTGCGCGGCGACCTGATGGACGCGCAGCGACTCGTCGAGGCGCTGGACGAGGGATTCGATTGCGTCATGCACTTTGCGGCCCACTGCTACGTCGGCGAGAGCATGATCAACCCGGAGAAGTATTACGCGAACAACGTGGTGGCGGGGCTGAGGCTGCTGACGGCGATGCGGCGGACGGGCGTCCGGCGGATCGTCTTTTCCTCGTCGGCGGCGACCTACGGCGAGCCCGAGCAAATCCCCATCACCGAGGAACATCCGCAGAACCCGATCAACGCCTATGGGCAGACGAAGTTGGACTTCGAGCACGCGCTTGGCTTCTACGCGGGCGCCTACGGCCTGGGTTATGCGAGCCTGCGGTATTTCAACGCGGCCGGGGCCGCTCCCGACGGGGCGATCGGCGAAGACCACGACCCCGAGACGCACCTCGTGCCGATTGTGCTCCAGGTCGCGCTCGGCCAGCGCAAGAGCGTCCAGATCTTCGGGACGGACTATCCGACGCGCGACAGCACGTGCGTGCGGGACTACATTCACGTCTGCGACCTCGCGCAGGCCCACATCCTGGCCATGGAACGCATCGAGCCCGGCAAAGGGGGCTGGTACAACCTCGGCAACGGCAACGGGTACACGGTGCGCGAGGTGATCGATGTCGCGCGGAAAGTCACGGGGCGCAAGATCCCGGCCGAGGTGGGTCCGCGCCGGCCGGGCGACCCGCCCGAACTCGTCGCCTCGAGCGCGAAGATCATGCGCGAACTCGGCTGGAAACCGCAGTACCCGGACCTCGAGATGATCATCGAGACCGCCTGGCGCTGGCACGAGGCGCACCCGGACGGCTACGGCGACTAGCGGGGCGCCAGGCCCGGGGGTGCGGCCGCTTCGGCGACAGCCGAGGCGAGGTCCCGCAGGAGCGTCTGCTGGCCCGCCGGGTCGCGGCGCGCGGTGAGTTTCACGTAGTAACGGTCCGTGCGGAACTCGATGAGGGCGTCGCTGGCGTAAGCCTTCACGCCGCCGGGGAGGGGGAGGGCCTCCGCCTCGGGCGGCTCGTCGAAGACGAGGGCGGCCCCATCGGGTGAGCCCATGTCGTAGAGGTCAAGTTCGACGTAACCGGGACCCTCGGACCCTTTGTCCCGCCATTCGGTGTGAGCCAGCAAGACGAAACCCGCGTCGACGAACTGCGGGGCCATTCCATCGATAATCTTGTAGAGATTCTCGGCGTCGTACCAGGCGATTTCGGTGAGGCGTTCGGCATCGGTGGCCGATTGGATGGCGTCGAGGATCTCGATCATCTTCGCCTCGGCCGCCTCGATCCGCGGATCAGGAGAGGTCGGCGGCGTGCAGCCTGCCGCCGCGACGGCGAGAACGGCCGAGAGGCTCAACGCCAATCGCATCGCCCGCCTCCTTCCTGCGGCACGGAACCCATTCAATCTAAAGACCCCAGCGGGGGTGCGTCAACCCCGGCGCGCCGGGGTTCGCCGGCGAAGTGCCGCGCGACGACCTCGCGGGAATCCGCCGCATCGCGGGCGGCCTGAATCGCCACGCGGAGCGCCCGTGCGCCCTTCATGCCGCGGGCGTAGTACTGACCTTCCTGGCGCATGATCGCCAGGGCCGCCGGCTCGCCGTACTGTTCCGCGAGTCCAGCGAAATGGGCGACGAGCGTCTCGCGGCGCTCGTCCGTGGTCACCGGCTCGTAGGCGCCGCGGGCCGCCAGATCGATCGTTTGCCGAAAGATCCACGGCGCCCCGAGCGCCCCGCGGGCGAGGCTCGCGCCCGCGCACCCGCTCTCGCGGAGCATGGCAAGGACGGCCTCGGGCGACCTTAAGTCGCCGCTTCCGAAAACGGGGACCGCCAGGCGCGCGGCCCAGCGGGCGATCGCTGTCCAGTCGGCCCGATCGCGATAGCCTTGGACGACGCTTCGGGCGTGGAGCGTGACGGCGACGGCGCCAGCCTCGGCGGCGCGGCTGGCGATGTCGAGCGCCAGGTCGCGGTCCTCGTCGCAGTCGGTCCAGCCCAGGCGGAACTTGACGGTCACGGGCAGCGGCGAGGCCTGGACGGCTGTCTCGACCAGGCGGACGGCGGGGTCCGGCCGCCGGAGCATCGCCCCGCCGCGGTCCGTCGCGACGACCCGCCGGCTCGGACATGCGAAGTTCAGGTCCACGAGGTCGACCGTCCCAAGCGCGGACAGGCGCGCGATCGCCTCGGCCAGAAGGTCCGGCTCTCGCGGCAGAAGTTGGACGCCGAGCGGCCGATCCTCGGGCGAGGAGGCCAGTCCCGGCGCGCCGGGATTGGCCGTCTTGCGGCCCGCCCGGTTGAGAACCTCCTCGGGCGTGAGCATTTCGGTATGGGCGAGGGCGGCGCCCGCGCGGCGGCAGAGGAGCCGGAAGATGCGGTGGGTATGCCGGTGCATCGGGGCGAGGACCAGATTGGCCGACAGGCGGATCGGACCCAGCCCCACCGGCCGCACAAGAAACTCCTCGCCACAGGCGAGTCGCCGTGGCGACCGGGCCGCACTTCCGTCGGCTGGGCCGGCGGATCTTCTCGCGGGTGGCGTCATAGCGGTGACTGTATCGCGGCGGGCGGGGGAAGACAAGCGCCCACCCTGGCACGGCAGGCGTGCCGTGGCCTGACGGCCGGCTGTCCTGCCGGCGGCGTCAAAAACCCGCTTGGGCGCCCCTCGCTGGCGTGCCCTGTAGTAGAGGGAACCTCTCACTACAGGGCGTGCCCGGCGGCGGGCAGGATTTGGGTCAAGATGGGGCGGGGGGCCTACCGATAGATTCAAAGGCCCCTGTTGCCCGAGGGAACCCGGCGCAAGGAGTTCCGCGATGTTGCGTACCGAAAACCGCAGCCAGCCGCGAATCACCACCCGTATCACGGTCGAATCGGTCGGCCCGACGGTCAACATCTCCGCCGGGGGCATGTGCGTCTTGATGGCCGACCCGATGCGGGAAGGTCTTACGCCGACGATCACCTTCGAACTGCCGGACGAGCCGAAGCCGGTGGTCGCCAAGGCGCGGATCGTCTGGTGCCGGACGAGCCGCATCGACCCGGAACTTTACGAGGTGGGCCTGACGTTCACGGAGTTGAGCGACGAGAGTCGCCGGCGCGTGCTGGAATTCGTGGACGCGCACCTCAGCCCGCAGAAGAACTGACCGGCGCGCCCCCCTACTTGTTTTCCGATGACTGTTGCCCCAGTCAAGGGTCTTGTGTAGAATTCCTCTTGATGGGGGAATCAAGGGCTGCAGGCATGCCTATCGCGACGACGTGTCGGGGTTGCGGCAAAGTGATCGAGGCGCCGGAGTCGGCGGCCGGACGCAAGGCCCGATGTCCGCAATGCGGTGTGGTGGTGGTGATTCCGGGCGAGCCGGTGGCATCCGCGGGGCCGGTCGGCGGAGCGGTGCCGGTGGAACTCGTCGCGGCCGCCCTCAGCCGAAGCGCCACGCCTTCGCCTTCGCACGGTTCCGCGACGACGATTGACCGGATCGCGGCGCGGACGAGCCCCTACGGTCTGCTGCGCCTGATGGCCCCGATCGTGTTCGGCCTCGGTGTCGGTTTTGGGGCCATTGTGTTTCTAGTCGGCCTGGCTTCGCTGATCGTCATGGCCCGGCAGGGCGAGCCGGTCGTAGGCGTGGTGGCGTTTGTGGGCGGGCTCATTCTGTCGGTGCTTTTTGTGCTCGGTGGGAAGATCTTCGGCGACCTCTTGCGACTGGGGGCGGACGTCGGTGACAAGACACGCCTCATCGCGCAGTACCTCGAGGAAACCGCGTCGCGGGGATCCGAGGAGTCGGTCTAGCCGCCCCGCTGCAAGCGTGCCCGTCGGTCTATTCGGCCGCGAATGCGCCGACCAGGGCTCCTTTCTTCAGCCGCCAGCCTCCTGAGACGAAGTACTTGCCCTTGATCAGCGTCATGGGGACCTGTTGCAGCACGCGCGCGATGCGTCGGCCTTGTTCGTCCTTCTCGTAGCGGACCCAGGCGTAGGTCAGCGTGACGCGGTCCTCGGCGATCTCAGTGGGGATGACGCGCAGGGCGTAGTCTTCGAGCATGGGCCGCTCCCACGTATCGCCGGTCCTGACGGCTCGCCGCTCCTTCGCCACGAGGCGGAAACTGTTGTAGCCGGACCGGGTGAGGGCGTCCTTGAGCGGCTTGAGTTCGGGGTCGATGTGCGGCTTCTCCTCGTTCGTGGCGTGGATGGCGAGGATACTGATTCGGGTCCCGCTCTCGGTCTCGGCGGCCGGAGCGTTGGCGGCGAGCCAGCAGAGGAGGCCCGCGAGCAAGACGGTCGTCGCCAGGTACCACCGCGTGGCTTGGCTCATGGCATTCCTTTCAGCCTTCGGTTTCGATGGGCTCGACCCAGACGGCCGCGATGTCCTTGGGGCCGCCTGCAAACAGGATAAGGTTATAGCCGGGATCCAGCATCTGGATTTCGTGAATGGTGATGTCGGCTTGGGTCGCGAGCGCGTCCGGCGCCAGACCGAAGTCCGTCGTCCGGAGAACCGTAGCGATGCCGACGGCGATGAGGACGGCGGCGGCGATCGCCCCAACGGCGTGGGCGACCCACGCAAAGCGCGGGCGACGGGGCTTCACCCGGGGGCCGAGGACCGTGAGCGCGGGCGCGCGGGACGCCGCCGCCCGCAGCGGCCTCGGACGGGCCGCCGGCACGCGGGTTTCGCGGGGCTCGGCGGGGGATTCGTCCTCCAGGTCGTCCAGCGAGTCGAGGCGGTGCTGGGTCACGAGGTCGGCGTGTTCGCGGCCGGCGAGTTCGTCCGCCAGACGCCGCGACATCGCGCTCCACCGCTCCGCCGGAACAGGAGGCGGGGCGTAGGATTCCAGAACTCTCTGCACGCGCTTCTGGTCGGCGACGAGAGCCCGGCACCGGCCGCAGTGCGCCAGGTGCGCTTCGACGGCCTCCCGCTCCAGCGCCGCCAGTTCCGCGTCGGCGTAGCCGGTCAGCATCGTTCGGATTTCGTCGCAATTCATGGTCGTCATCCGATCTCGGACGCCAGCAGTTCGCGCAACCGCTGGCGGGCGTTGAAGATTCGGCTCATGACGGTGCCGACGCTGATGCCGAGCACCTCAGCCACCTCTTTGTACGATATTCCCTCGAGGGCATAGAGGACGAGGGCGACGCGATTCTTTTCCGACACGTTCATAAGGGCCTTGTCGATGGCCTCCTTCAAGTCGTCGGCGGCGGCTTCGTCGGTCGGCGAACGGCGCCGCTCGCCCGTGGCCGCAGGTTCCGGGCTCGACTCCGCATCGAGGCTGGCCGCCGAACGCACCGCACGACACCGCCTCCAGTCCAGGGCCGCGTGCGTCACGATTCGATAGAGCCACGTCTTGAAACTCGACTGCCCCCGGAAACTTCCGATGCCCCGCAAGACATGGATGAACGATTCCTGGACGACGTCGAGGGCATCCTCGGCGTTTCCGAGCAGGCGGTAGGCGATCCGGTACGCCGCCTCGCGGTGCCGCCGAAACAGGTCGTCGAAGGCACGGGAATCGCCCTTCTTAAGGCGTTCGACGAATTCGGCGTCGCGGGCGGCCTCGGCATCGCGGGCCGCCTCAGTCGCCCCGGCCTGCCCGCCCGGGGCGGTTCCCGCAGACTGTTCCTCGGCTCCGTCCATTTGACGCTTCCAGGGGAATCCTATTCAGGCACCGCGCGCGATTGTAGCGGCACCGGCCGCCCGGCGAAAGGCTTTTTGCCGGCCGCCTCGGCGCTGCGGGGGGAGCGACGGGCTCAGCGCGGCGCCAAGCCCAGGGATTCGAATCCCTGGGCTTGCGTGTAAAGGTCGCGGGGACGCCCGCCTAGTGAAACAGCCCCAGCAGGCGGGCGCCGAGGCCGAGGTAGATGAGCGTCCCGGTGATGTCGTTCAGCGACGTGACGAACGGCCCGCTCGCCAGAGCCGGGTCCACGCCGACCCTGTCGCAGGCCAGCGGGATCAGCGTGCCGGAGACAGCGGCGCTCAGGATCCCGCAGAGCATGCTGAAGGCGATGACGACGGCGAACCCCACCTCGCCGTCGAAGAAAGCGTACCCCACGAGCCCCGAAAGCGCGCCGCAGACGACGCCCACCAAGGCCGCCACCGCCACCTCGTTGCCGAGGATCGTCAGGGTCCGGTGGGCCCGGACATCGCCTGTTGCCAGACCCCGCACCATGATGGTCGAGGATTGCAGGCTCACGTTACCGGCCATCTCGATCATCACCGGGACGAACAAGAGGAGCGCCGTCGTTCCGCCCGGATCGTAGCCGAGCCAGCGCATGATGTGGCCGACGAGAAACCCCGGCACGAGCGTAATCAGGAGCCAGGGCAGGCGCAGCGTCGCGCGCTTCAGGATCGGCTGGTGCAGCGGGTCGGTCGCGCCGGTGCCAGCGAGGCGGTACATGTCTTCAGCAGCCTCGTCGGCGGCGGCGTCCAGCACGTCGTCCACTGTGACGATGCCCATGACAATGCCCGTCTGGGGATCCACGACGGGAACCGACAGGAGGTCATATCGGCGGACGATCTCGGCCACCTGTTCGCGGTCCATGTCGGTGGGCACCGCGTGGACGTCGGGTTCCATGATGTCCTGGACTTTGGCGTCGGGCGGCGAGAAGACGAGTTTCGCCAGCGGCAATCGCCCCACGGGCCGGCCGGCGCTGTCCGTCACGTAGAGGTAGTCGCGGTGCGTGGTTTCCGATCCGCCGCGCGCCCGCTCCAAGGCTTCGTGGACGGTGCTGTCTCGCGGCAGGACGACGAACTCGGTTGTCATCAGCCCGCCGGCTGAGTCCGGCGCGTAGGCCAGGAGCGCCCGGACCTCGGCAGGGTCTTCGACGCCCTTGAGGGCTTTGACCGCTTCCTCGGGTTCGAGGCTGCCGATGACGTCGGCCGCCTGGTCGGGTTCGAGTTCCGCCAGGGCCAACCGCAGCGACTCGGGGCGGGCGCTCTCGACGACGTCTTCGCGGCTCTCGGGGTCGAGTTCCGCCAGCACGTCCGCCGCCGCCCGGGGCGCAAGGAGGGCGAAGAGGTCGGCCTTTTCGTCGGAGGGCATGGCGGACACCAGGTCGGCGATGTCGCTCGGGTGCATTACCCGCAGCCGATCGCCGAGTTGCCGGCGGTCTCTCCGGAGCAGATCGCAGACGGCGTCCACGTCGTGCGGATCGGGTGGAATGTGGCCTTCGGGACCATCCATGGTCGCATCCGTTCGAGAAAGGTTCGTCGAGCCCTGAGTGTAGCGCGTGGGCGAAGAGGGCTCAAATGAAAAAGGTGTGTGACAGACGAAATGCTCGCTCGTACAATAGCGCGACAACGCCGCTTCGCGCAGCGGGTTCGCCGCGGGGCTTGCCCCGCGCTTTGCGCAGCGAACCCGCCGCGCAAAGGGTCAAGTAGTGCGGGAGGAATAGGTGAAAGCCGGGGCCGGGATCCAGGGAGAGCAGCGGTGACGATCGACGTCAAGTGCGAGTGCGGGCGGGAGCATTCGGCCGACGAGGCGATGGCCGGCCGGTCCTTCACCTGCGACGCGTGCGGGCGCGAGGTGAAGGTGCCCGCGGTCGGCGGACCGGCGGGCGACCTCGTGACCCAGATGCGCGCGGTTCAGGCCGAACGCTCCGCCGGCGCG
>JBAUDW010000194.1:0-1628 GCA_049678285.1 Phycisphaerae bacterium | reverse complement strand
GCGCAAAGCCGCCCGCACGTCCACCCACCGCCGCTGCCCCAGGCAACCGAGCAGCCGGCCGGTGGTCGTCAGGCGAAGGCGCCGGCACTCGCCGCAGAACGGTTCGGAGCACGGCGAGACGAAGCCGACGCGTCCGGTGCGGCCGCCCGAGTCGCGGGCGAGGAACGTCCCGCTCGAAGAGCCGGGCTCGTCGGCGAGCGGCTCAAGGTACATCGCCTCAGCGACGCGGCGGCGGACCTCGGCGGAGGAGACGAACCACCGCGCGTGGCTCGGGGCCGCCTCGCCAATCGGCATGAGTTCGAGGAACCGGACCTCGCAGCCCCGCTCGAGGCCGAAGCGCACCAGGGGCACCACCTCCTCGTCGTTGATCCCCCGCAAAACGACCGTGTTCAGTTTGACGGGGGCCAGGCCGGCGTCGCGTGCGGCCGCGATGCCGCGGAGCGTCCGGGCGAGGTCCCCGCCGCGCGTCAGCCGCCGATACGTGTCGGGGTCGAGCGAGTCGAGGCTGACGTTGACGCGCCGCAGGCCCGCGCGGCGGAGGGGTTGGGCCATTTCGGCCAGGCGCTGGCCGTTCGTCGTCATCGCCAGGTCCGCCAGGCCCATCCCGGCCAGTCCGCGCACGAGTTCCGCGAGGCCGCGGCGAAGGAGCGGTTCGCCCCCCGTCAGGCGGACAAGAGCCAGGCCGAAGCGGTCCCGCACGAAACGGACGAAACGCAGGATCTCCTCCAGGCGCAGGACCTCCTCGTGGGAGACGAGGGCGACGCCCTCGGGCGGCCGGCAATAGAGGCACCGCTCGTCGCAGCGGTCCATGACCGAGACGCGAAGCGAAATGGGACGCGAGTCCTGCATCCTTCCCTTCCTGGCCGGGTCCGGCAAACGGGGACCGCATCGCCCGCTGCCGCGCTGCCCATTATACGCATCCGCGCGTGCGATTGAAGGGGAACCCGGACCATCCGTGGCCCGGCCTGGGAAGAATCGGGTAAAATGCGGCGGCCCGCGGCGAGGAGGGCCGTGACGTCTTCGTCGCCGGACGGCCGCCTGCGCTACCCCGAGCGCCTTCGAGTCGCACTCTATCGGCACATGATTGGGACCATACGCGGGTGTGCGCCCGACTTGGAGATCGGCCTGTGCCTCAAGGAGAGGGGCGTCTTTGAGGCGCTCGGCTTGACCGACGCCATCGGCCAAATCCGCCCCGTCTCACAGAGTTCTTCCCGGGGTGCCGCACTTTTACTCCGCCCCGCCACCCGCCGCGGTTTTGCTCCGCCCTTTACAATCTTCATGGTCTTGCCGCCCTTCACTCAAGGTTGCGTCACCAGCCCCATATCCATCAGCTGCAGCATCAGGTCCGAGACCAATTCGCTGGTATACGGACTACCACGCCACTCAAAGCCTCTCCCGCACTCCAGCCAGGGATCGGCGATAGCCTCGGTGATGGCACCCTTGTACGGGCCGTCCGCAACTTGCGTGTAGAAGTTGAGCTGCATCACCCGATTCTTGAGCTGTTCTGACCTGCCCCTATTCTTTGGTCCAGGGATTATGAGAGTCCGTCCCTTGCAAGTCCAGCTCCGACCGGTGCCGGCGTGCCTGCGGGGACGGAGGGAGCCGGAGGCGACCGCAGCCCCCGCAGG
>JBAUDW010000193.1:0-7328 GCA_049678285.1 Phycisphaerae bacterium | reverse complement strand
GACGATGGGGCTGTGGCGGACTTCTTTGACTCCCAGGTGGACGCCGGCAGAAAGCCCGAGCAGTTCGGGCGAATCTGGTTGCACACGCACCCGGGTGATTCGCCGCAGCCGAGCGTGGTGGACGAGGAGACTTTCGAGCGGGTCTTCGGACGCTGCGAGTGGGCCGTGATGTTCGTCCTCGCACGCGGCGGCAAGACGTATGCCCGCCTGCGCTTCAACGTCGGTCCCGGCGGCGAGGGCGAGATTCCTGTCGAGGTGGATTACCGTCGCCCCTTCGGCCCGAGCGACCACGAGGCCTGGGAGATCGAGTACAGGGCCAACATACGGAAGGACGACCTGTGCTGGACCACCAGGCTGCTGGACAAGGCGATGCCCGTGGCGTTCGGCGCGGATGCGTACGACCCTTGGGACGCCCAGGAACTCGTCGGCGCGTTCGAGGGCCTGGATGTCGAGGAACGCCGGGCGGTCCTGGATGAACTCGCCTCCCGGCCTGAACTTTGGGACGATGTGGAGGAGGGCATACCATGGTGACCCAAGGAAGTGACGAGCGTTTCAGCCGCCAGCAGGACCTCGTGCCGATGGAGCGGCTCGCCGTCTGCACGGCGACGGTCGTCGGCGTCGGTGCCATCGGCCGGCAGGTCGCCCTGCAACTGGCGGCCATGGGTGTCCCGTGGCTCCAACTGGTGGACTTCGACATCGTCGAGGAGAGCAACCTCGCAAGCCAGGGCTATCTCGAGGAAGACCTCGGCAAAATGAAGGTCGAGGCCACGGCAGACCTCTGCCGCAGGATCAACCGCAACCTGGAGGTCAACGTGGTGGTCGACCGTTTCAAGCGGAGCATGGAGGTCGGAAACGCGGTCTTTGTATGCGTGGACCGGATTGATACGCGCCGGCTCATCTGGGAGGCTATCAAGAACAAGGTGCGTTTCTTTGCTGACGGCCGGATGGCCGCCGAAGCGCTACGGGTCCTCGTGGCCTGCGATGCGGCCAGCCACACGCACTACCCAACGACGCTCTTTGCCGCGAGGGAGGCCTACCAGGGCGCTTGCACAGCCAAGAGCACCATCTACTGTGCCAACATCGCGGCCGGCCTGATGCTGGTCCAGTTCACAAGGTGGCTGAGAAGGCTGCCTGTGGATGCTGACATCCAACTCAATCTGCTAGCCTCTGAGTTGACCGTAGCCTGACCCTTTTCACTTCCTTTATTCGCGGCCGCTTTTTCTGGCCGCGAATTTTCCCTCGGGGTAGCGTGAGCTATGCGGTTCTGCCTGCCCATCTTGAGGGGTCGGCCATCCGCGAGCCACGGGCAAACCGTCTCGCTTCTGGTGAAATATGCCCGGCCCCGCGCGCTTCTGCCTGATGGATCTTGTAGGCCACATGCTCGCGGGCAGCTTGTGTGCTCCGGCGAGGCACCGGAATGCCGTGGCGCCGCATCGCTTCGCGGGCCCATTTCCAGGCCTCCATCTCCTCGACGTGCCGGGGTTTTCCACGGCGGTGCCTGAGCGCGATGTGGGCTACCTCGTGCAGGAAAACGTAGAGGCTTCGCCGTGTTCGCGGGTGGGGCGCCTCTATCTCACGCTGCTTGATGAATGCTCTCCCGCCAAGCCGTGAGCGGAAGCGTCTGACCGAGACTCCGTGTTGTTTCATCTCCTGCTTCGCAATCGCTTCACAGCGTTCGGCCATCGCTCGTTTGGCTGCCTGGAGTTCCTCAGGTGATTTCATGGGCCCGGCCCTCCTTTCTTTTGCCGGTATGTCGTGCGAGAGAGTCGCACGGTCGATCGTTTCCTCGGAAAGCGCCCATGCCGCGGTAACACTGGCCGGGCCATTCCAAGTGCCTCAAGCCGCTCAATCACCTCCCGCAGCAGGGCGTCGGTCTTGGACTCCTCGCCGTGGCCGGTGGCTGGTTCCTGAAACTCGACTTCTTCGTGCATGGCCTCTGGCACAAGGGCCGCATAGTGCCGTCGGCAGATCTCCGGCGAATTCCCCATCAGCGCAGAGATCTTGTAGAGCGAGAGGCCCTTCTGGGCCAACTGGCTGCCGAAGGTGTGCCGGAAGTCGAGGCACGTCCACGGCAGGTCCGCTCGACTGTTGAAATGCCGCAGGCGCTTTGACAGATTGTCGGGATCCCACCGTTTGCCTCTGGGGGAGGGCAGGTACCAGCGGCTCCTTCCCGGCGGGTCGTAGTCCCGAAGGATAGCTGCAAGCCTCTCACTGATAGGGACGGCCCGGTTGCGGCGTGTCTTGGGCTGCCATTCCTCAAAGCCACTGACCTTGGCTTCGACCCGGATGATGCGTTTCTCGAGGTCTACGTCCTCGCGAGTGAGCCAGCAGGCTTCGGATCGCCTCAAGCCAGCGTAGACGAAGATGGCGACCGTCGCATGGAGCACCTGGTCTTTCTTGACTGCTTCGAGTTGGTCGTCGATCTGGTCGAGGGTCAGGAATCGGATCTTCGGGGCTGCTTCCGGGATCCGGTCCACGCTCTTCGCGGGGTTGGGGTGCCGGTGGTCGCGGCTCTGGAAGCCGTGGTGTTTGATGGCGTACTCGAAGAACTGATGCAGGACCTGCCGCAGACTGTTGGCTGTCTTAGGCGCCTTCCAGTCACCGTTCTCAAGGCGCTTCGCGATGAACCGCTCGATCACAGCAGGTGTGACGGCCTCAAGGTTGTGGGCGATGGCGTGGCGGCCGGCGTAGCGGTCGGGGACGGGCTTCCTGCGGCGAGACCTGCCCCTGGCGCCTAGCGGCTGAATGCGAAGGGATGGCGTGATCGGCCCGAAGAAGTTCCGTAGCCTGCTGAGCGTTCCTCTGAGTGAGCGGTGAGTGCACCTGGCCCGGAGATGCTCGCAGAAGCCTTCCAGGACCTGGGGCAGGGGGAGGGCGGCAGGCCGTTCGTCTTCGGCCAGTGCGCATCGCCCGGCGGCAGCGCCCTCGGTTTCCGTGCTGAAGGACTTCCTCGCGCGTTTGCCAGCCACGCCGGAGACCACTTGCCACTCCCTTCATTACCTCTGTCGAGGAGCCATGACAACGTCCTCTGGCACGAGGAGTTGTCATGCCTTGGAAGTGTACGGCGGACAGACGTGGCGGTGATGGCGCGGGGGCGATGGTCTGCTGACAGGACTCTTGCGCGGCGGATCTTCCCAGGAAGTGGCGTGAGTTGGGTTCTGCCGAAAGGGGGCTGTTACTGCTTCCGTGGAAGTTGGCGAAACAGCCAGTTCAGGAACAGGAGCATCTCGTAGGCCTCTTCAGGAGCACGTTGTTCCTCGTCTCCGTGGCTGAAGATGTTCCTGATCGCACGGATCATGCCCATCGTCAGGAACTGGTACCCCTCCTGGATGCCTCTTTCGTTATCCGTTGATAGGCTGTTGAGTCGCACGCGAGGATTGTCAAGTCTGAGGGCCTTCGCCATCAGGTCCTTGCCGATGTCTGTCAGGCCCGAGAGTTCCTGTACTCGGACTTCGAAGCGTTCGGCGGCCTTTCGGACGGACTCATTGAAGTGGCCGTTCCGAAACAGTTCGGCGGGCTCCCCGGCAATCTCGGGAGCAAGAGGGTGGCTCTGGAGACGTTCGTACAATTCCTTCGGAGGAATCTGGATTTCCGGAACCGACTCGTCAATCTCGATGGCTCGGAGTTCGGGCCCCATCTGGATGCCGAGGGCGTCGAGACATTCGATGAGGCGGTTGATCTCTTCTTGCCTCAGAGGGGATCGCTTGTAGCGGCGGTACGCGATGGCCGCCGGCACAATCTTGCGGGTGAGCGAATGAGGTAGTCTTGGATGGTACCGGATGACGCTCTCCCAGCCGGCCTGGAGGGCGCGTCGCTTGACTTCCCCCTCGATGTCTAGGTTGCTTTCCGCGAAGATTGTCTTGAAGGTCGTCGTATTCGTCGACCGCGCGGTGAGGGGAAGGAAGGGGTACAGAACATCCACCAACTCCCGGATTCGGTCACGAACGCCGGCAGTTATGCGTCGGGTTGCCATGGCGACTCAGCCCTCCCTGACACGAAGTCCCTTGCCTCCAAAGGGATTGTAGCGTGGAAGGGGTGAAGCGTCGCAAGAAAGGGGGTACGTCCTCCACGATTCCGCCTACCTTTGAGGTGTCAGCCCGAAGGTAGCTTCTGCAAATTAGCATGTCTCGCCTTGCGACCATCGGACCGCCAATCCTCCGGGCCGTAAGCCATGATCTTAGTTCGCTCATGCGGCCGCTGAGATCTGTTGCCACACGATGCCGAAGCGGACGAAGTATTTGCGCAGGCGGTCGACGGTGTTGGGCCGCCTCTGACGAAGACTGAGCAAGCGATGCGAATCCTGCAGATACTTGTCGAGTCGGCGGGCGGCACGCTCGAGCCCGTGCAGTACATCATGTGCCGAACCTACACGGACGACGTGGCCAGGAACCACGCGGGGCAGCTCCGCAGGATTCATGACACAGCTATTGCGGGTTTTTCCCACTGCGCCGCAGCAAACACCACCTTCGTTGAAATAGGCAGAATACGAAGCCAATACGGCCGCAATCTTGAAGATGCCTATCCGGGCGCGACTCCCACCTTCATGAAGCTGGCCAGAACCTATTGGACCTTCAAGGTAGCGCTCATTGGCTGCACACCAGATTCGTCAGCATGCGTTAAGTTGCTCTGGGCCATCGACGAGACCTTCGCCGGTGTCTTCTTCCCGACTCCAGGCCCGGTGTCCCCGCCCAAGTGGTTGCGCAAGAAGATGATGCGAGAGCTCATCCAGCAGTCCGGCGCTGAGCTCGACGTAGAGGAGTACATTAGTGACAACTACTACCTTCGCTAGGTCTACGCGGCTGTCGGGTGAACGCTGCAAGCCTGTGTGTCCCAAAAACTCCATCCGGGGCCTGCGGAGCGAGTGACAGGTGTCGGCGACCGTGATCTCCGGTAGCCGGCTGATGGATTCGGGAGCGAAGACTAAGCGTAGTGAGGGTTTGAGAGCTTCGACGCTTGGCCTTAATCTCTTGCCTGGCCGAGGCGCAGAACGGGGCAGATAAGAGACGTAAGTACTTGTAGAATAAGGCGGACGGAATATTTGGGAGGGACAACCGGTCAAAGATCGAGAAAACGCTGCAAGTCCCGGAGGTTCAGGAACTTGTGGCATGCCTTTCAGACATGGCGGGGAGGCCGGGATTCGAACCCGGGGTACCCTTGCGGGCACACACGGTTTCCAACCATGCCCAATCGGCCGCTCTGGCACCTCTCCGCGACTCGGCCGGAGTACCTTGCGACGGTGGAGAATGTCCGGCGCGTGTGGCGGCGTCAAGGCAGAGAAAGATAACGCGGAACGCAGAATGCAGAACGCGGAACGGAAAATGAAACGGCACGGCGGCGCGCAGTTGGCCGCGAGCCAACAGTGTAATAGTTCAGCGGCTGAGCAATTCTCTGCGTCGGCGGTTTCTTCCATGCATCGGTGTTCGTCTTCGAGCGTTTGTTTCTAGGCACCTGGGCGGACGTCGCGGATCCACTCCTGCGGCATGCGGTCGTAGTGGATGCGGTAAATGACAAACCGGTTCGCGGGAGGCGGACTCTGGCCGGGCGGGTAGACGCGCTCCAGGTACGGGTGCCCCGGGAGCGTCTCGAGCCACGACTCGGGGTAGCCGGTCGGCTCGACGTCGGGGGTCCAGTCCTTGATTCGGCGTGTGGGGTGGATGGCGATGTACTGGACCTGGAGGTATCGGAGGACTCGGGTCTGCTCGCGTTCACCGGTGCTGAAGATATAGCGCGGGATGGCGGCGGCCCAGACGACGGGCCGGCCGGTGAGGGCGACGAGGCTCTCCTGGTTGTAGAGGAACCGGCTGTCGGGCGGGGTATGGCGGCGGATCCATTCGTAGTCGGCCTCGGTCTGCGGTGGAAGGCGTCGGAGATGACGGACCGCAGGCGGGACGGTGAGCAATTGCCCGGCCATGGCGAGGACGAGGATCCAGAGGGCGGCGCGGCGGAAGTGGCGGGCCTCGTCGCCGAGGATCGGGTCGCTGTCGAGCGTCCAGGCCACAGAGGTAGGCGCAGAGGACGGCCGTTGCCAGCGCCACGAGGGCCAACCTCCGCCTCGAGGTGCCGGGCGAATGACGAAGCCAACGGCGCGCCGGGGCTCAGGGGGCGGGCCGGTTCAGTCGGCGGAGCCTTTCGGCGCTCCGGAGCTTCTCGATTTCCTCGAGGATCTCGCGCCAGCCGCCGGGTCGAATGTCCTCGATCCATTCCGGCGGGATGCGTTCGTAGTTGACGCGATAGACGATGAAGATGCTGTCGAGTGCGTCGCCTTCGGGCGAGGGGTAGACGCGCTCGAGGTACGCGCGGCCGGGGACCGTCCGGAGCCAGGAGACGGGGAACCCCATGGGTTCGATGTCGGGGGCCCAATCGTCGATGCGGCGTGTGGAATCGATGGCGATGTACTGGATCTGGAAGTAGTGGAGGATGCGGGCCTGTTCGCGTTCGGGCGAGCTGAAGAAGTATCGCGGGATGATGGCGGCCCAGAGGACAGGCCGACCGGTGAGGGCGACGAGGTTCTCCTGGTTGTAGAGGAAAGGGGCGTCGGGGGTGGTGTTTTGTCGGACCCACTCGTAGCCGGCCTCGGTTTCGGGCGGCAATTGTCGCCGTTGCCGGACGTAGATGGGAACGGTGAGGAACTGCCCGGCCATGGCAAGGACAAGGATGCCGAGGGCGGCGCGGCCGAGCCAGGGTCGTCCGGCGTCCTTGGCCTTGCGGAGCGAGAAGCGAGAGAGAACCCCGGCGGCGAGGAGACAGGCCATGAGAGTGGCGGCGTCGAGGTAGCGGACGTCGTACGCGCGGCGGAGGCGGTAGATGTAGACGAAGACATAGCCCAGGAAGGGCAGGGCGCCGACGAGGGCGGAAGCAGGCACGGAATCGGGCAAGGAGCGGAGGGCGGCGAGCAGGCCTCGCTTGCGCCCATAGGCGGCGACGGCGAGGAAGGCGCTGCCTGTGTCGCGCAGGGCCATCGCAGAGCCGAGCACTGCCGCTACGAGGCCGCTTACGCCGAGCATCGAAAGGACGGCAAGAGGATTCAGAATGCTCAGAGGGACAGCGCTCATCTTGGGCGAGGGCAAGTCGTACACCACGAAGGAAAGCGGGGAGCCGCTGTACGTGAGCATGAAGGGGCGGCCGAAGTGTGCGAGGTGCCACAGCACGTCGGGGAGCAGGACAAGGGAGGCGACGGCCAGGGCCAGGGCGGTGCGCAGGAGCCGGCGGCGCCAGGTGTCGCCGACTTTCAAGAAGGCGGCGACAAGGAGGGTGGGCAGGAGGGCGGCGGCGACAGGCGACTTGGTGAGGAACATGGCAGCCATCGCGATGCCGAGCCAGACCGGCCG